>QYPM01000012.1 GCA_007280465.1 Nitrosopumilales archaeon | reverse complement strand
TTTCTCGCCTGCTGCGCCCCATAGGGCCTGGGTCCGTGTCTCAGTACCCATCTCCGGGCTACTCCTCTCAGAGCCCGTACCTGTAATCGCCTTGGTGGGCCATTACCTCACCAACAAGCTGATAGGCCGCAGTCCCATCCCATGGCAGTAAACTGTTTGGACCATAAGCCATTCCAGGCACTATGATCTATCGTGGTTTATTCTCAGTTTCCCGAGGTTATCCACGTCCACGAGTTAGGTTGACTACGTGTTACTGAGCCGTCCGCCTTGTATTGCTACAATGACTCGCATGGCTTAGTACCAATCCGATAGCAGTCAGGTCCGGCAGGATCAACCGGATTCGTTTTGTTCGTACATATTTCAGTACGCGTCGAAGTAAGACGTAATATTTATTGGAAATTGGTGGATTGCACACACTTTTCTTCAAACTTCGGATAAGATCTTTTGATCAAACCCACATGTTGTATGCGTAACTGGAGGCCTGTGAATCACAAACTGGTATACTACCAAACATCATCACAAGCGCCGCCTTGCTGTTACGTATGCAAAAAGGGGATCAAAGAGAAATAATATAAACCATGCCCAAAACCTGCTTTTTTTACAATTTTTTTCCGATCACTAATATTAAACAGACTGGCAATACAATCCAATTGTCTTCCACTTTAGATACATACAAAAAAAATACCAAGAAATCTGCCAAGATATTTGAGAGATCAAAAGAACTCCATATCAGCGGTGTTAGTCACAACATAAGATTTTTTGAGCCATATCCGTTTGTTACAAAGTCTGCAAAAGGCAAGTATCTGATAGATGTTGATGATAACAAATATACAGATTATTGGATGGGGCATTGGAGCCTAATTTTGGGCCATGCAGCACCAGAGGTTGCAGACAAGGTCAAAAAACAAATTCGGCATTGCTGGATGCATGGAACCGTAAACGAAAACACGATAGAGTTTTCTGAATTAATACAAGAAGCAGTTCCAGTTGCTGAAAAGATTCGTTATGTTTCTACTGGAACTGAAGCTACAATGTATGCAACAAGAATTGCAAGAGCAAAAACTGGAAAAAAAATAATTGCAAAAATTGAGGGTGGGTGGCATGGATATACGACTGATTTACTAAAATCAGTTAACTATCCATTTGATCAGTCAGAGAGTGCAGGACTAACAGATGAGGATAACATAGTTTCCATTCCGTATAACAATTTAGAAAAATCAATTTCAATTTTAGAATCTGTAAAAAGTAATCTTGCTGGCGTAATAATAGAACCATTACTTGGTGGCGCAGGTTGCATTCCAGCAACAAAAGAATACCTAAAAGGAATTCAAGAATTTGTCCATAGTAATAATTCACTTTTTATTTTAGATGAGATTGTTACAGGATTTAGATTCAGATTTGGATGTCTTTACAAAACAATGGATCTTGATCCAGATATTGTAACATTAGGAAAAATTGTCGGGGGGGGATTTCCAATTGGAGTGATTTGTGGAAAAGAAGAAGTGATGAAAATTACCGATACCAACTCAAATAAAAGAATAGATAGATCATATATTGGCGGAGGAACATTTTCTGCCAATCCAATGACCATGACGTCGGGAAAAGCAATGTTAAAATTTTTAAGAAAAAACTCTGCTCCAGTTTATAAAAAAATTGGAAGATTAGGGGAAGAGACAAGAAAAGGATTATCAGATATATTCCATGATAAAGCAGTGATTACAGGAATGGGATCATTGTTTATGCCACATTTTTTGGCAAATGGTGTAACACAGGTTACAAATGCAGTGGAAGCATCAAAATGTAATACAGAGATCCTAAAAAAATATCATTTCGAATTGATTGCAAAAGAGAAGATATTCTTCCTACCAGGAAAATTGGGGGCAATATCCTATGTACATTCAGAGTCTGACATAAAGAGCCTGCTAGAAGCTTCAAAGAGATTCGCAGTTTCGTTAAAATAATTAGCCAAGCTCATTAACTAATCAAATAAAGAAATTCCATACATGCTCAAGATAGCAATCGTTGCTGCAATTGTAATTTTACTTGCTCCAATGGTAGGTTCCTCCTTTGCTGAGGATTACAAGACCATTTCAGGCGTTGGAAAAGAGGTAGGTGATGGAATGACAACATACGATGTACAATACTCATCAGTAAAGAACATAGTAAGTTCATCAGTTAGCACAAAAGACAAGTCTATAGATTTCGTATTGGTAGGAAAGACTGATACGAATAGCACCTTGATTCTAAAACTACCGACTGGACTAATTAGCGGTCCATTTATTGGAGTTTTTGAAGATGGTCAGATAATTACGAATTACACCACAACAGATGAATCTGGAGATACAGCAATATCAATACCAATCAATCCACTTACAGAGAAAATATCTATTGTTGGAACTACTGTAGTGCCAGAATTTGGACCAATAGCTGCTATAGTATTAGCAATAGCCATTATGACAATAGTGACAGTTACAAGATTCAGACCAATTCATCTTTAAAATACAGTCAATTGGAAAAATTTCTTTTATTTTATTAAATCAGGCAGAGTAGCTTTGATCAGGATCAAAGCGTTTTCCACGACTACGTGACTCTACATCTTTAGCCATAGAATCTAGATCAGATGTATCACCAAACTTTCTATATGTTAGTTTTTCAAGTGTCTTGAGTATACTCTTTGCAGAACGATACTGTGGAATCTTGGGTTCATTTAATTCTGCATACAAACCAATTCCTTGTATTCCATTCATCTTTGCAAATCCAAGTATCAATCCATTAAATCCCGTAATAATAGAAGCCTCAGGTGTAGTTAGAATTCCAAGTTTTCGTACCTGGTCTGTAAGATCTTTAGATGTAGTAGTGATAAATGTTTTAGGTTCGCCATCGATTGGTTTCTGAGTATGAAAACCACCAAATGTGTAGATAAATCTTGTAGAATATTTTTTTGCTACATTTATCACATCGTGACATAATACGTTAAGCTCTTCAGTAGATGACGGTTGGCCGGAACCTCCCCCAAATACAATAATATCTTTTGCAGATCTATAGTCCCATTTGTCTTCTGGAACGTCAATGTATCCCCCATGGTCAATCACATATGCGGGATACGATGGTTGAACTTCACGAAATATTGATGTATTTAGATTTGAGTTGATAAAATCAATTACAATACTTCCGACATCGCCCATGTCTTGCATTGCTGCAATTAAAAGAGGTTTTGAAACTGTAGGTTCACTCTTTTGTATAAAATCCACACTAATCATATGATCTTTTATGATTAATACCTTATCTCTCAGACTTGCCTTATTCCATCTTTTTATCTAAAACAGAAGTAGATCTGTCTGCGAGCGATTATTTACTAGATACTCTGCGAGATATTGTTGGAAGATAGAGAACCAGATCCATTTAGTAAATATTCAGAGAACAAGACTCTTCTCAATTCAATTTTCATGAAGGAAAAAATGTCAAAGTATTCCAAACAAGTAATTGACAAATATTTTAAATCATTACTAAGAGCACACAAAAGAGTTGAACTAACCAGAGATTTACTTGAACTTGGCATGATACAGGACGTAGTAGCAGATTATTTGAGGGACATGCAATGGCATGTAAAATATGATACGTCCTACTTGGATTTTGATCCTCAGTATAGGTTTGATCTAGTGGCAAGAAAAGAAAAAAGAGCAATAGTTGTTCTCATTCAACCTGAAATTACTAGACAATCAATACTAGAAATTCAAAAAGATATTTTTAGTGTAAAAAAAGAGATGCCAAGTACTCGAGTGCTCTTGGCTACAGACATTTTGGAATTACCTTCAATTTTAGAAAAAAGCATGCTTTCAGATTTTATCATAGATATGGCAAAAAAATACAGACTTGGGATACTCCTAGTAGACAAGAATTTAGACTACCAAGAGACATGGCTAGTCCCATCAGAATTTCTTTATGCCTAGTTGTAATTCAAACTTTCAAGACAAATAGTAAGATTTCAAAGAATTATGGGAAAATAGTTGGGTTATTATTGGATAGCAGCTTGACAGGTGTGTTATTTATGGTAGTACAAGGCGCTGAAATGGACGCACGGTGTGGCAGATGTGGCAAGGCCAAGATGTTAACAGACGGTACTACGGGTGAACGATTTTGCGGCGGATGTGGATTTGTAGTAAACGAGATTGTAAACGACTTGGGTCCAGAGCGACAATCATTTTCAAAAGAACAGTTTGAAGACAGAGCCAGAACTGGGGTTCCAACATCTCTTGCAATGCACGATATGGGACTTGCAACAGTAATTGGACAAGCAAACAAGGATTCAACTGGAAAGCCGTTATCAGCATCAATGAAAAATACAATCACCCGTCTTAGAACATGGGACAGTAGAAGCCAAGTACATGAAGCAACTGAAAGAAATTGTAGACAGGCATTCAGTGAGCTTAGCAGACTAAAGGATAAACTTGCTTTATCAGATGCAGTAGTTGAAAAGACTGCATACATTTACAGAAAGGCATTAGAGAAAGGATTAGCAAAAGGTAGATCAATTCCAGGATTAATTGCAGCAGCATTATACTTATCATGTAGAGAAACTGGTACACCTAGAACATTAAACGAGGTTGCAAGAAGAATCAATGTAAAAAAGAAAGACGTTTCAAGATGTTACAGATTATTATTACAAGAGCTTGACATGACCATGCCAGTACTGGATCCAATAAAATGCATGTCAAGAATTGCAAGTGAATCAGGTCTTAGCGAGAAAGTAAAACGAGAGGCACTCAAGATTTTAGAACAAGCAAATGAAAAAGAGATCTCAGCAGGAAAAGACCCGATGGGACTTGCAGCAGCTGCATTGTATTTGTCATGTGCAATACATGGAGACAGTACAACTCAAAAGGTAATTGCAATTGCAGCAGGCGTAACAGAAGTAACTATACGAAACAGGTACAAGGGATTACGAGAACTCTTGGACATTCAAGTTCCAGATAAAAAAACAAGGTCCGAATTGGCTTGAAAGATTATTCTAAAATTTTTGTCAGCAATCCATAAAATTAACAAGATGACCTATGCGGAAGATGTGATCCTAAAGGTATGGCAAAAAGGTCAGATTGATGAATATAACATTCCAAATAATTTCAGAAAAGACAATTGTGGTGCATGGATTGAGAGAACAGAATATGAAAACGCCAACTCTCCATTTGGATGGCATATAGACAAAATAAATCGAGATTTGGGTTCAGAGGATATAACAAATCTATATCCAGTACATTCTAAGAACAATGTGAGAAATAATGATGGAACCATAAATTGCAAGGTGACATCTTTAGGTACAACAAACGTTGAGAAATTATAATTCTTAAAAAAAATTATCTAAAGTGAGATATAGCTACCTTTTGCCCGACTTTAAGATCTTTTTGAATCTTAACCTTCTTTACGGCTTCCTCAAAGTCTTTCATCTTTACCTTTGCCTGTTCAACTTGTTTTTCGGCCTCTTTTGGATCAGGATATTTTTCAACAAAGTTATGTAACACAATAGAAGCAGCGGTATTTGCAATTGCTGCAACATCTGCTCCGCTCATACCATCAGTCATCTCTGCAATCTTTGCCAAATCAACATAATCCGGGTTTAATCCAGTTGGGGTTCCCATCTCTTTTTCAATTGGAATATCACGTGAACTAATCTCCAATATTTTGAGTCTGCCTTCCTTGTCTGGAATTGGAACTACAATTATTTTGTCAAATCTACCTGGTCTGATTAGTGCGGGATCAATCATGTCAGCTCTATTTGTTGCAGCTATTACCACTACACCATTCAAAGAAGTGATTCCATCCATTTCGGTTAGTAATTGGCTGACAACTTTTTCTGTTGTTGCACTCTCGCCCATTCCTCTAATCGGTGCAATAGAATCAACCTCATCAAAGAATATTATACATGGTGAAGACTGTCTAGCTCTTCTAAATATTTCTCGAATTCCACGCTCTGATTCACCTATCCATTTTGATAGTAATTCTGGACCTTTTACTGAGATGAAATTTGCCTCACTTTCTGTTGCTACTGCTTTTGCTAACAAGGTCTTTCCAGTTCCACTTGGTCCATGTAGTAAAATACCGCGTGGCATTCTATAACCAAGCTGAGAGTAAAGATTAGGATATTTCATTGGCCATTCTACGGCTTCTTGAAGTTCTCGTTTTACATTCTCAAGACCACCAATTTGGCTCCACTGTACATCGGGAGTTTCGATATAGACCTCACGCATTCCTGCAGGAGTTACATCCCTGAATGCAAGCTGATAATCGTCAGCATTTACAATTAATTTATCTAGGGTTTCTGGAGGAATTTTATCATCAGATAAATTAATTTCTGGTAACAATCGTCGCAGGCATTTCATTGCAGCTTCTTTGCACAAATATTCTAAATCAGCTCCAACATATCCATGACTTGAGCCCGAAATTTTTTCCAAGTTTACATCTTCAGTTAGCGGCATATTTCGTGTATGAATCAACAAAATCTCTAGTCTTCCTTTTTTATCCGGCACTTTGATCTCAATTTCTCTATCAAATCTTCCAGGTCTTCTCAGAGCTGGGTCTAGTGCATTTGGTCTATTTGTTGCAGCAATAACAATTACTTTACCTCTTCCTTCAAGACCATCCATGAGAGACAACATTTGTGATACAACTCTTCGCTCAACTTCTCCTGTTACCTCTTCTCTTTTTGGTGCAATAGAATCAATTTCATCTATGAAAACAATTGATGGTGCTTTTTCTTTTGCCTCCTTGAATATCTCACGAAGTCTTGCCTCACTTTCACCATAAAACTTGCTCATTATCTCAGGACCTGATATGCTGATAAAATGCGCATTAGTCTCATTTGCAACTGCTTTTGCTAACAGGGTCTTGCCAGTTCCCGGTACTCCATATAGTAAGACACCTTTTGGAGCTTCAACTCCTAGTTTTTCAAATATTTCCGGATGTCGCATTGGAAGTTCAATCATCTCCCTTACTTTTCTTATTTCGTCAGACATTCCTCCAATATCTTCGTAAGACACTTGCGGTACTCCACGTAGACTCTCCCCTTTTTCGGCAATGTGAAATTCTGTCTTTGGTGTTACAAGTACTGCATCAGTGGCAGGAGTAATTCCAATTACCTGAAATGTCAGTCTACCACCAAAGTATGGCACCATTATATTATCACCTTTTACAAGTGGAATGTTTTCTAGAGAATCAGTAAGATATCTTTCATCAATTGGAGGTATAGAATCAAGCGGTGCAACTATGACTTTTTCAGCAGGAACAGTCTTTATTTTTCGTACAGTTACAGTGTCTCCAATTCCAATACCCGTATTGTTTCTGCCAAGACCATCAACCCTGATAATTCCTTTTCCCTCATCAGAAGGATACAATGGAAGACATCTTGCAACAGATCTTCGTTTTCCAGTAATTTCTAAAATATCACCAGTTGATGCACCTAGAGCATCCATTGATTCATAATCAATACGTGTTACACCTCTACCTACATCGCGAGTATACGCTTCCAATATTTTTAATTGAATAGAATTTTGGGCTATGTGTATACATGGAAGGTATGTCTTGTTATACCTTTGGAATCTTTGGTACACATGATATGTACATCCTCGATCTGATAAGGAACAAAAAGTGTAAAAATCTCAATTATGCAAAATAATTGAGAACTTTTATACCATAAATGTAATTTCGAGATCGAGTTGGATGCATATCTTGAAGAGGAATTATACGATCTCATAACATATTGCATTCAAAACTCTAATGCTTCAGATTATTCCAACAAAGAAAATAGAATCAAGGAGATAGGCCAAGAGTTATTTGCTGATAGTGGGGTGGATGCACTTGAAAACATGTATTTTTCAATAGAACATAGAGTTAGAGAAGAGATTTCTGAAGATGTCAAGCCTTATCGTTCCCTCTGGAATGGCATTTCTAACGAGTGGAATTATTAGGCAATCGCAGTCAGTGGCTCTTCTTTTACTGGTTCTTGCATCTCTTTTCTTGCTCTGGCTAGTACCGTTCTGAGATGTTCAATTTCGATTTCGTCAATCATTTCACACATGATTATTTTATAAAACAAATGATACTTAAGAGATGCGAATCTTTTATACAAAAGATCTTTTGGATTCAGGATTATTTGTCGGCTTAAGATTTGTACAATAATCAATCCATTGGTGTGTAAATGAAATCTCCTTATCACCATGCAAATAGCATCCAATTACATTTTTACCATCTACTTTTAGTGGAAAGTCTACAACAAATTTTTCTTGTTCATCTATTTTTCTAAAGTATGTAGGTCGAATCCCCATTGAGTACAATTCAATAATATATTCAAATGGATTAGTTCCACCGAGTTTTTCCTTGACTGATTCAAATGCTACATATCTTGATGCGTATTTTGCCGCATCCCTTGCCACATCTCTTACAGTCTCACCAGAGAGAAATTCGCTACCATACCAACCATAATTAGTTCTGGCAGATTGACTTGCTTCCTTCCATGCATAATTCCATGCAGAATCCCAAGTGTTAGTACAGTTAGATTTCATTGCCTCAACTCTTGCCAGATCCCAAAGTGAGTCTGATGCATGCTGAATTGTATCGTTTTCTTTCTTCCAAGTCATTAATACCTTAGCATATTTTTCAATAATCTCTTCTACCTTTGATAAGGTGGAGTTAGCTTCTGAAATAGATCTTGTAGGGGTGAAATATTTTATAGACTGCAACTTGGAAATTTGTGAATTTATTGAATTGGTTTGTGACACGTTCAATATTTAAAAACTTATTAGTTTTATATTAATCTGTTTTTTTACGTTCATAAAATTTTTCAGGTGGTTCCTGTCTATCTTTTTTACGTCCTGGAAGGTATAATTTGGCTACTGCACCCATCATAAATCCTCCAACTACTACTATGGCAATTCCACTAACAATTAATACAAAAACTCGCCCAATTGATTTGATTATTGTCATCGTATTATGGATAGATTATCCAGTAAATAGGGGTTGATCATAGTTTGTGATCTTTGGCCCTTTTTTCAATAGAAATTTCCTCTCTAATTGCAACAAGTGCCAATGCCCCAACTACTATCTCCACTATGAAGATTTCAACGAATGTCCAATAGATCTTCTCTCCAAGTTTTACGCATTCCCCATTATTACAAAACAGTATATGATTATCTTTTATTATAATGTCATCGGGATTCAATAGAGGAGACACTTCTAGTACAAAAATCAAAGCCGATGAAATTAGAAATATTACAACAGCCCAGTGAATAATTTCAAGAATCTTATATTTCATATTATTACTCATGGGTTCACAAATAAGAGCCTTTCAAGAATTGAGATCTTTTTATCAATATGCATTGCAGGATTAAAACAATACTGCGTAATTATGAAAAATTTACTTAGTCTTTTGAAGATCGACTTCTTCAGGATCTCCAAGATATGTGGTCAGGTTTTTAGTTATCTTTTTTACAACTTCAAGTGTAGATTTCATTTCTTGGTCTGAAACCTCTTTTGTTGAAACTTTTCTAATCTGTATTGCACATTCCATTATAGAATCCCATAGTAAATCGGTTTTTGATGTAGTATAGACTCTTTTTATTCTCCTATCTTGAGGATCAAATTTTCTTTGTACATAACCTTCCTCTTCCATTTTGTCAATAACTGGGACAAGTGTGGGACTTTCAACTCCTATTTTATCGGCAAGTTCTCTCTGAGTAAGACCAGAATGTAGGTACAGTGCAAATATGACTTTTGACTGGGTTATTGTAATCCCAATTTTGTTACGTAATTCGAGATCAAATGCCTTTTGAAATATTTTGGATGCAGAATAAACTAGAAAGCCTATACTATTTTCATAATCAAACTTTTTCATTCGTTTCCTAATTATTAGGAAGCTAATGAATATATAGACCTTGTTCTACATACTAAATATGAAAACAGTGAGAGGAGAAAAACAAAATGGCAGTTAGTATGAAACAACAATACCGATCCGAGTTAGGAATAATCTCAGAGGTATTACAGGTAACAATGGATTGTGGTATGCAGGGTGCAATAATATCTTCAATTGCAAGAAGGGCAAACCTGTCACACTATACCGCAATGGAAAAATGTCAAAAGTTGATAGATTTTGGGCTGATGGAATCTAAAATAGATAAGAAAAGTCGTTCTTTTGTCATTACAGAGAAAGGAATTCAATTCTATCATGAGATGCAAAAATTTCTAGAAATTGCTCAGGAAATAAAAATAAGATATTAGAATAAAAACAGACTATTCTTCAATCAAAAGACCCAATTTTACTTTGAATAATTTAGTTATGTTTCTTACAGAAACATTACTCACGCCACAGACCTTGGCAATAGCTACTTGTGTTTTTTTTTCACCAGTTGTACATGTTGCTAGGTAAACTGCCGCAGCAACTAAAGACATGGGATTTTTTCCTATCGAAAAACCAACATCTTCGGCCTTTAACAATAGGTTCAAAGCATTCCTTCTCGTAGTCTCGCTAACATCAATCATACTACAGATCTTAGTTACAAATTCTACAGGATCATATGGCTCTAATTTTAGATCTAGACTTTGTACCATCGTCCTGTATGCGGTGGCAAGATCACCTTTTCTGATATTTCCAGCTTTTGCAATATCTCGTAAAGTCCTAGGAGTAGCTGTCTTTCTACATGCGGCATATAATGCAGCATAAAGTATTGAAGAAATTCCCCTCCCTCGAGTTAGTTTTAGGGCAGCTGCCTTTCTGTAAATATATGCAGTCTCTTCAATTACATTATCTGGAAGCGAAAGTTGTGATTTCATTGTATCAAGTAACACAAACGCTTGTCTTAGATTGGAATCGTTTCCTTTTGATTTGCTTCGACTATCCCAGATTCGAAGTCTGTTAAAGGTATTTTTCATATATCCAGATAGAGAATTACCAGAGGCATCCTTGTCTAGACTTCCTATCGTAGTTGCAAGACCCATGTCGTGTATAGCAAGACTTGATTTAGCTCCGGTTCTACTTTTATCGTTAAATTGTTCAAGATCAAATGAGCGTGACTCAGGTCCAACACTATCTATTTTTTCTATCAGAACTTGACCGCAGCTTGAACAGAGAATTTCACCCGCATCATTGTCCGTTACAAGAGGTCCCCTAGTACAGACATTTAATTTGCATTTATCAAACATCTCATCTTGCAATTGGGTACATTAGGTCGAATTTGATTAATTAGGAATTTGCAAACATTACTAGGGTTATTTTGCAGTAGCTAGAGCTAATTTCTCATTCCAAGATTATAGAATAAAAAAGTAAATTTTTATCATGACTGGATTCACCATTTACTAATATTTTTAGTTCACACTTGCTTTAAATTATGAACAAATCCTTCTCAAGGAATGTCAGAAGACTTAATCCGTTCAGTCGAAGAGATGATAAAATCTGAACGAGGAGACGTTGGAAGACTACAAGATATCCTGATTGCAATTAAAAATGGTGAATCTATTTCTTCGGATGATCATAAATATGTCGAGAGTCTTGTACAGAGTCAATCCCCACCTAATCCAGTTTCAAATTCTGATAACACGAATAGCGATGCAATAAAACCAGATAATACTTTTGATAATATCATCCCTGAATCAAATTCAGAAATTCCTAATCCAGAAGTATCTGAGAGAGAAGCCGTAAAGAGAGCACCTATTAGAAAATATGCGTCAGTTGGAATAGTAGTTGCGATTATACTTGTTGCATATATTGGACTAGACGTATACGCTGTTAACAATTTACAATTTCGTCCACATCATGGTCAGCAGACAATAATTTCAGAAACCCAGCTTGCTATAAAATCAGATGCGTGTAATCCAGCATATTTTCCAGCCACATTTACCAAGTATGAAATAATCGCATTCTATAATTCTGATGAGATAGAAAAGGCCACGATTTCTGGAATTACATTATCACCAAAATCAGCAGCTACATTAGATGGCATATTTGCAATAAACAAAGATGCCGTAACTAAGATTGGAAAAGGGAATGCTACATTTGATCCTACCAAAGCTACAATAATAACTTCAGTAGATGCCCCAATCTTTGGATTCATCCCATATACAGTAGAAAAGAAATATCCTGCACAGGAATTCCAGAATATGATAAAAAATCCACCTCCAGGTACATTTGACTGCCTTGGGTTATAATCAAAATTCATTCAATAATATAGTTTCAGATAGATTATGAACAACATGATAGAATTAGCAATGGGATGAGCAAGATGAGAAATTTAACGAGTCTGAAGAATAATTCCAGTTTTTTAGAATCACATCAATATAATGTTCTGTAAATTAAAAGAGGTCGTTCAGACCACGATTAAAGATCTGAGTCCCCCTTCAAGTTGAATATTATGTATACGTGAAAGTACTTCATATGTTCATGTGTTTTCATTTTGAATAAACTACTCAGAAGCATCTAATCTGAAAAATCATATGAGGTATTAGTAATAATCATATGATTAGGTTCTTGTTACAACGGAATCTGGTTGAAACTTTTTCCATAACCAGCCAAGAATTAGTGCATTTGTTATCCAGGATATTGTCACAGTTACAGCAGAAATCATCCTAAAACCATTCACCAGTTCCAATGGAACTTTTATCGGATCTGGGTTTTGAGGCATTACAAAGAACACTATGCTCATAAATATGGCATAGCCAAGAAATGCTAGAAATTTTTTATTTTCTAGTCTTTTGTAAATTCTTGAGAAACCAAATGCCCCCAAACTAGACAGTGCAACAAATGCAACATAAGTTATGGCCCTGAAAGTTATAGTGTCAGGTTCTCCTACCGTAGGAGGATTTGCAGGATATTTCAAAAATGGAATAAAGTACAAAACAGCCCACAGTATACCTGCAAGTACTAACGCTTTTTGGACATCATTTTGACCTGGGAGTGCATTTCTAGAATATGCAAAAACCAATCCAAAGAGTGCACCAGTAGCAGTACCCAATATGACACCTGCCACTATAGATCCTTGTTTTTGCCATATTCTATAATCAGAGAATTGTTTCCAAAATTGAGGGTTGTCTTGTGCTTGTCCTTGTGCAAACAAACGTTGGTTTTCAATTCCTATTGCATTATCAAGATATGGTTCTACAAGTGCAATATTCAAAAAGCTGTGAACCAGTCCTGCCAAAAACCCAGATACTATAACTATGATAAGAAAAGTAAGGGTTTTCATTTTAGGGCACTAGTGGCATGGAAAACCAGATGCGTGTCTCATATCATGAGTCATCTCGTGTAGATAACCTACACCATTCATCTGTGCATATGCGGCATGTCCTTGTACCACACTAAACAGCTGTCCTTGGTCAAATCCAACCATAAAGTAACCCATTCCAAATAATGCAAGCAACGCCACTACTGCAATTATTGGCACTGTCTGTATTTTTGTTATTTGAGATGTTTGTACCATTTCTACATTTTAGAAATTCATCGATTATTTAAGCAGTCGGATGGTTTATCCAACATAGCAAAATTGGTTTAAATTTAATCAATGATACATCGGATCAGAAAAGGAATTGAATCATGCAATACGGTTAATTTCCAAAGTAGCAGAAAGACATGCCCCAAGCAGAATGCTTAGTTTTGAACTAGTTCATGTATTTAAAACAATGCAGATGATGGATGAAAATAAAAAAATAGGAAGATCGCTAATGATGCAGGAGCTTGGCCTCGGAGAAGGGTCGGTTAAGACAATTGTCAAGCACATGAAGATGTCAGGATTGGTGGAAAACTCCAATGCCGGTATGTGGCTTTCAAACAAAGGAAAATCCATCTATACAAAATTACATATTTTAATTCCAAAAGAGATGGACATTCCCAAGTGTTCTGTTGCTTTAGGAAAATTCAATCATGCCGTATTGTTAAAAGACATGGCCTACAACATACGAAGTGGAATTGAGCAGCGAGACGCCTCAATAAAAGCAGGAGCTGTAGGAGCAACTACACTGGTATTTAGAAATGAAAGGCTTCTACTACCAGGTACTGGGGAGGACTTGATGAGAAATGACCAGAAAATACATTCATTAATCATAGAAAAAATGAAACCTGAAGAAAATGATGTGATAATAATAGGAAGTTCGCAGAGTAAGAAAATTGCAGAGATGGCGGCTAAAAGTGCAGCATTGTACACAATAGAAGAACATGAGAAACGCTAGAAATATTCATTTTATTTCAAAACGAATTAGTCATTATAATCTAAATAACTAGAAAAACTTCATCACTCTTTCTTTCTTTCTCTTTTTCTCTGAAGCATTCTCTGTTCACCTTCTACAAATCTCTTTTTTTCATCTTCAGTGACAAGCAAGAGCGGAGGAACTGTAGTTGGTTTTCCAAAGTCATCTAATGCAACAGAAGTAACAAAAGCGGTATTTGTGAGAATTCTATTTCCAGTCATCAAGTTTTCTGCTTCAACTTTGACTTCAATCTCCATTGATGAATGAGATACATAGTTCAGTCTGGCATTAAGTATTAGTGCGTTTCCAACCATAACAGGTTTGAGAAAGTTTACTCTGTCAATTGATGCAGTCACTGCATTTTTCTTAGAGTGTCTTTGAGCTACAAGTCCAGCTATCAAATCAATTTGTTTTAGAATTTCTCCACCAAAGACATTACCTGCAGGATTTGCATCCGAAGGAAACATTCTCACAGTCATTTCTGCTTTTGACTCTTCAATACTCTTTGGTTTTAATGACATAATATTGCAATTAAACAACTGATTAATTTATGAGTTTGTTCTTTTGTTATTCGTAGAACACCATTTAAGTAATCGACATCGTGACAAAAAACATTGAACTCTGTTACAGAGACTTGTGTGGTGACTGTACCAAAAGATACAGTATTTGTGTTTTTATCAAATATTGAAAACCTTCCAAAATGGAGTACAAAGTTTGTCAAAAAAATAATTTTAGCAGATGGCAAATACAAAGCAATAACACCAATTGGCGAAGTTTTCATACGACTAGATACAAACGAAAAAGCAGGCCTGATTGATATCTATGCTGGACCTACAGAAAATAATATGACGCCTGCATATCTGAGAATAATTCCTCTTCCGGATGATTCTACTGCAGTGATGTTCACTTTCTTTCAATATACTTCCACATCTGATACCATTTGGAAGATCTTTTGTGAGTGGATAAAGATAGAAGTAGAAAATATCAAAAAACACTTTTCCTAGCGGATAAAATCAATCTTATATTTCAGATAGATCAAGAAAAAGACTATGAAATATTTCTGGTGGAGGTTGCTAGATTATGCAATAGGCGCTCTAGGTGGTGGAGTAATAGTATTTCTTGTAAACAAATTTGTCTGTTACCAATGTATAGGCCATTATACACCAGTTCTAATGCTTGGGTTATGGATTGGATTTATGCTACTTTGTAATTTCATCTTTCAAAAAGCAAGACCGTCAACCATAAAACAAGATACGGTATAAACTGAAATTCCCCAGAAAGCAAATATAGCATAACTGATATCCCTCTAGTGAATGGCATTTTTTGACGATTTCTGTAAAAGTGTAGTCGCACTAGACCAAAAGATAAGATTCGCAGGAATTGCAGATGGAGATGGAACTCTTGAAGGAACATCTGAAAGGGCTGGTCTGACCCCCATCATGAAACCAGAAGAGAGAGCGCAGTATGCAATAACTGCAGCCACAAGGCAATATACTAGACTAAGATGGGAATATCTCCTTGGAAAAATATCCTATGCAAGTTCACATTATACAAACATCATAAGAGCCACCATACCAATAGCAGATGAAAATAGAAGACTTGCACACGTACTGTTATTGTCATTTGAACCTGATGCAGATGATTTCCATCAAATAATTACAAAGAAAATAATTCCTCTCGTAAAGCAAAATATGGAAAGATTCATGCAAGAAGCTCAGAAATAAAAAAAAATTATCTCCCTGTATTAATAGCAGGACGTTGAAGACCGTGCTGGTCAACATATTGTGCTACCCGAGCATCAGAACAGACTGGAATATGTTGATCTTTATTGTCTTTACAGAATTTTATTATTTGTAACATTTCTTGGTCACAATCAGAAGTTGGATTTGTTACACATGTATCTACGTCATTGGTTAGCGTTGGAACAGCATCAGGACTTTGATTTAAACCAGGTATCAGACTTTGAGCTTGGGAACCAAGAAATGGTGAGACAAAAAAGTATATGCTAAAACCAAATGCCACTGTAATTATAAGATAAGTTGAGATCTTCCTAGATCTGTCCACACATATGATTCAAAATTTCCAAATTATAACTGATGCTAATTTACGATACTATGATCTTCATTGCAAGTGGAGGGGACAGTGCATCAGGATTATCCACACTTGCCCATACAAAGATCTGTGCAGTATAAGTACCAGGAGTAGTAGGCATCCATGACTGAGATGGACTAAGTGATTGTCCTGCATCAAGTGTTCCCGTAATCCAAGATAAAGAATACACAATACCATCTTGATTTTGTATTTGAACTATATACGCAAAGGGTTGAGCTCTATCTTGGCCGTTAGTAACATCAGTTGTTATCTGTACTTGTTTTCCAACCTTTGTGTTCCACATACCATTTTCAAGCGTAGCACCAGATTTGATTTGAGAATATCCAGCTGGAATAATAGAAAACAACATCATGCTAAAAAGTAACACGGTGATAGATTTGTTCACAAGGGGCATTGAACCACTCTTATTTTTTAGGGTTTGGTAGATTGTTGTGTTACTTCTACTATCTTGTCTCTAGATTTTTCGCCAGCTGCAATTCGCACATTAGATTTTGGTATATCGAAATGTTTTGCAATTTTTGTTATTATTTCAAGATTAGCTTCTCCTTTTACAGGTTTTGCCATAATACCAACTTCAATATGATCGCCTATGATTTTGATATGATTCTTGTGAAATGATACAGATACCTTGTAAAGCACAATCTATTTTCATGTAAGACAAATATTAAAGATAGAGTGACAAATATCGTGGAAAACAATAGTGACGATCTTGAAAGACTCCAACTTTTAGATATTGTATTTACAAAGGGAGTCAATGCACTATCAAGAGAAGAACTGGAAAGACTGCATGATTTGATAGAGAAAAAAGACTATAGTCATGATAAAAAAGCACAAAAATCAAAAGCTAAACTGCTCAAGAAAATTGGAAATGCAATATATGATCATGATGTAAAATATGGCAATTCATTTAAAACAAGCTAGAAGAGATTTTAGATAATGCTTAACGAGTTTATAAATTCTGTACTACATGATACCATATTTATAAAATATGGACTCTTGGGGTTATTTTTTAATGGAATGTTTTCAAGTTTTATTCCAATCCCTACAGAGTTAACTGTCTCTGCTTTGCTACTAGGAGGAACAAAACCACTGGAGATATTTTTGGTATTGACATTTAGTTCCATAGTGGGTGGCTATATCGCATATTATCTTGGATATAATGGAAGATTATTACGTAGACTTCGAAAAACTCCAGAAAAAAAATATGAGCAAAAAAGTATCAACATAATGACAAAGTATGGTTGGTCTACAATAATTTTCGTCTCTCCATGGATTCCCATAATTGGTGACGTTGTATCAATCATAGCTGGAACAAAAAGATACAGTATTGTAAAGTATACTATCGCAATGACAACAGGTAAAACAGTAAAATCAGTTGCAATAGTATTTTTTGGTGTTCATTTCATCCATTGGTTAGTTACTGTTCTACATTAGAAAGTATATTACGTGTATATTAGAACCAAAATCTTGTGAAGGATATCTTCCCCATACACTATGATATAGAATTTGAGCCAGACTTTAAGAAATTCACGTTCAGAGGAACAGAAAAAATATCAATTCGAGTACCAAGATTAGTAAATAAAATAGTTTTACATGCTGCAGAACTTGAAATAAAAAAGTGTCAAATATCTTGGAATGGAAAAGAAATAAAGTCAAAGACGCAGCTTGATGTAAAAACAGAGCAATTAACCATCACATTACCTCAAAAAATATCAGGTACCGCAATTATCTCAATAGATTTCATAGGACAACTAAATGACAAGCTAGTAGGATTCTATAGAAGTAAGTACAAGTATAAAGGAAAAGAAAAACATCTTGCAACTACTCAATTTGAGGCAGCCGACGCACGAAGAGCATTTCCTTGTTGGGATGAACCAGAGGCCAAGGCAACATTTGATGTTTCTCTTCTAGTTGACAATAACCATACCGCAATTTCAAACATGCCAGTAATATCAAAGAAAAAGACAGGGCTAAAGACACTATACAGATTTGATACCACTCCAATAATGTCTACATATCTCCTCTATCTAGCAGTAGGAGAATTCGAATACATTTCAAGCAAGTCTGGTAAGACATTGATACGAGTAATCACAACATATGGAAAGAAGCATCAAGGAAAACTATCATTAGAATTTACAAAACAATTCCTTTCATATTTTGAGAAATATTTCAAAATTAAATATCCATTACCCAAGCTTGACATGATTGCAATACCTGACTTTGCATCAGGGGCAATGGAAAATTGGGGAGCAATTACATTTAGAGAGACAATACTATTGTATGATCCAAAGACATCATCGACTGAAACAAAACAACACATCGCAGAAGTCATCGCACATGAGATAGCACATCAGTGGTTTGGCAATTTGGTCACAATGAAATGGTGGAATGATCTATGGCTCAATGAGAGTTTTGCTACATTCATGGCAACAAAGGCCGTTGATGCATTATATCCAGAGTGGGACTTTTGGGATCAGTTTCTCATTTCAGAAATGACAGGTGGACTAAGTCTTGATTCTTTAAAATCATCACATCCAATTGATGTCCCAGTAAAAAGTCCTGCAGATGTTCGACAGATATTTGATGAAATTAGTTACAACAAGGGTGGTTGTGTATTAATGATGCTTGAAAATTTTATCGGTGAGGATAATTTCCAAAAAGGATTGCATGGTTACCTCAAAAAACATGAATATGCTAACGCCACAACAGAAGATCTTTGGAACTCATTGGGCTCAATATCAAGACAACCAGTAAGACAGATGATGAACACATGGGTAAGACAGATAGGATATCCAGTAATTGAGGCACAGGTAAAAGATTCAAAATTAAGATTATCCCAGAGAAGATTTCTCTTAGAAGGTAACGAGAAGACAAAACAAGGGAATTGGATAATCCCACTCTCTGTTAGAACTGGTGATAAGGTAGTTAGCAAACTAATGAAAGGACCTGTGACAATCCCCTACAAGGCAGATTGGTTCAAGGTAAACGATGGTCAAAAGGGGTTTTATCGAGTAAAATATGATGAAACTGCTCTAGAATCACTTGGAAAGAGAGTTGAAGAAAAGGCAATATCAAATGTCGATCGATGGAGCATTCACCATGATCTATTTGCATTGTGTGTTTCAAACCAAATATCATTCAAGAATTATTTGGACTTTGTAAGACATTATGAGGATGAAGATGATTATGTTGTTTTATCAGATATCATAGGCAGTTTGAACTTTTTCTATACCATATTATCAAAAGAAGAAGTTTGGCAAGAGATTAAAGAATTTAATCGAGATTTCTTTAACAAGGTATTTTCAAGGCTTGGATGGGACACAGTTAGAGGAGAAAAACCAACAACGGCACTTCTTCGTGGACAAATAATTAGTTCACTTGGAAGACTAGAAGATGAAAAAATAATTTCAGAAGCAAAATCAAGATTTTCCAATCTATTAAAAACCGGACAGTTGAATCCAGATTTACGCGGTCCAATCTATTCCACAATAGCATGGAGTGGTGACGCTGTTACATATCAAAAAATACTTGATTTGTATCGTAAAGCACCAACACAGGAGGAAATGGTCAGATTATTAAGTTCGCTTGCAAACTTTCAAGATAAAAAGTTACTATCAAAAACACTTTCATTTACACTCTCAAAAGAGGTCAGAACACAAAATCTATTTCAGCCTATTGCAAGGATGGTAACAAATCCACAAGGAAAAGAACTTGTCTGGCCATGGATAAAGCAAAATTGGAAGGGAATTGTGTCAAGATTTGGAGTTGGAAATCCACTTCTTAATAGAATAATTGGCAGTGTTTCAATCGAAGCAGACTTGGAAAAAGAAAAAAAGATCAAGAAATTCTTCACAAAACATCATGTTCCTGGTACTGAGATGAAACTTGCTCAAACCTTAGAGAGAATAAGAATCCATGCAAAGTTTATCCAAAGTGTAAGAAAAGAATTTTAGATAACTAATTATTTCTTTGATTTTCAGAATGTCAGTAAGACACTCTGAATGTTTGTATCATAAAATCAAAATCTCTAATGAAAAATCTCTCACGTCGGAGAGTAGGAATCATAACAATATTGTTTCTCATTGCAGGTTTTTGGGGAATTTTCATGGATTTAAAATCCTAAGAATGAATGACGATCAACAGCTAAATCGAAGAAAATAATCAAAAAATCATCATAATCTAGGAACGATTTTTATAATTTAGATACTAGAGTCTAAAGATGTCCGAATCAAGTCTAGGTCACATTTTATCAAATGAGTATTTAATTCCAGTCTTTCTAGTAACAATCTTTCTTGCTACCTTGATTGCAACAAAAATAAAGATTCCATACACAATGATTCTTGTGGTCATTGGAATTTCAATTTCAGTTCTAGATTTTACAGGTCATGGCATTCCAAACATTTCAGGATTCAAGGTAGATCCAAAATGGATATTGTACTTTGTCATCCCTCCTCTAATTTTTGAAGCGATGATGAGAATAGATCGTGAACACTTCAAGACAGTCAGAATATCATCATTATTGTTATCTACAGTTGGAGTTGGAGTTGCAACTATAGTTGGTGGACTATTACTATCATATCTTGCAGGACTACCAACAATTGTTGCATTTGCTTTTGCTGCATTAATTGCTCCAACTGATGCAGCAATTGTAATTGAAGTTTTCAAGAGAGTAAAAGTTCCAAGTCAACTTGCTACACTGATGCAATCAGAAGCTAGTTTTAATGATGCAACCGGCGCAATCATATTTTCTTCAATCATAGCTATATCAGTAGCTCAAGGATCATTACTTTCACCAAGTACTTCAGCTGCAATTAATGTCAACATTTTAGAAACAATTGGACAATTTGCTATCGTTTTCTTCGGTGGAATTGCAATTGGAGTTGGACTTGCTGCAGGTTCACAATTTTTACACCGATTGTTAGAAGAGCCATTTTCTGAAACTGCACTCTCAGTAGCAGTACTTTTTGGTTCTGTCGTAATTGCAAATTCACTTGGTCTCTCAGGCCTTGTTGCAGCAGCTGCTGCAGGGTTATGGTTTGGAGTGATTATGAGAAAGCCCCACATCATAAGTGAAAAAGTAAGAGCGTACACATCTAACTTTTGGGAGATGATTGCATTCTTTGCAAACTCTGTTGCATTTTTGTATCTAGGATTGAGTATGGATATTGTCAGAATAGGACAAAATTTACCTCTAATTGCACTTGCAGTGATCATAGTATTGGCAGCTAGAGCAGCATCTACATATCCAATACTTGCAGCAACTAATCGATTTACTAAAGAAAAAACAATAGGAACATGGAGGCATGTAGTCATGATAGGGGGAATGAGAGGAGCACTTTCTGTTGCACTTGTTGCAACTCTTCCTGAGAGTGAATTCAAAGAAATACTAAAGACCATCACATTTGGAGTAGTTCTATCTTCTTTGATAATCCAATATCCAGTCCTTTCAAGATATATCAAAAAGGCATTTCCTGAAACAGTATGAGAGACCAGAAATTAGATAATGAATTTGTAGATCGGGAAACTATTCCACATAATTTTCAAAAATAATAATTGTAAATAATTTAAGGGGATAATTATCAGAATTATTTCTTTGTCAACAATTTTTTGAGTGATTGTAATTCTTGTCGACGTTTTGCACCAGTTTTAGGATAAGCCATATTGAGATCATTAAGCGCGGCAAGGATAATCTGTGAAATTATCAACCTTGAATTCTCTTTGTCATCGGCAGGAATAACATACCAAGGAGCATTAGAAGTACTTGTTGCACTAAGACAATCCTCATACGCATTCATATAATCATGCCAGAATTTTCTCTCTTCAATATCGGCAAGGCTAAATTTCCAGTTCTTTTCCGGTGCATCAATACGTTGGAGAAAACGCTTTTGTTGCTCATCCCTTGAAATATGAAGGAAAAATTTAATGATTCTAGTTCCATTTCGATAGAGATGTTTTTCTAAATCAATAATAGAATTATATCTATTTTGCCAAATGGTTTCATTATCAACTGTCCCATCAGGAAGTCTTTGACTTGACAGTATCTCAGGGTGTACCCGAACAATTAGTACTTCCTCATAATAGGAACGATTGAAGATACCAATTCGTCCACGTTCTGGCAGGCAGCGAGTTGTGCGCCAGAGAAAATCATGTTCAAGTTCTTCAACACTGGGATGTTTAAAACTAAACACTTGACATCCTTGCGGATTGACACCAGACATTACATGCTTGATGGCACCATCTTTTCCCGAGGCATCCATCCCTTGAAAGATTATCAAAAGAGAATACCGATTAGACGCATATAGAAGACTTTGTAGAGAACTCATCTCATGGATATGTTCTGTAAGGATTTGATGATACTGCTCTTTTGACTTGTATGCGGGGGAAACATTTGTGGGGTATTTTTTAAGTTTGATCTTTTTCCCGGGCTTGACACGAAAATCTTTTGAGTTTATTTTCATCTTGCTTGATAGATAAAGATCTTGGATTTATCTAATTCCCTACTTTTATAGTAAAATAAAACATTAAACATCACATCAAGAGTCTTTCAAATATAGTAAAATGAGTTTAGACAAAACATCTGCCCAAAAAATGGTTCTAGAAGGCATTAGTTATGCCAAGATTGGAAAGCATAAGGATGCAATATCATTTTTTGACAAGGCCTTAAAGCTCGAACCAGAAAACATTGAAGCACTATACAACAAAGGAATATCTTTGTTAGAGATTAAGAAAAACAAGGATGCAACATCTTGCTTTGAGAAAATAATAGAATACAAATATGATCATGTTGAGGCACTAAATAATTTGGGAAATCAATATGCAGAATTACAACAATTTGAAAAAGCAGTTACATATTATGACAGAGCACTAGCAAGTGATTCTAACTATATTCCAGCATTATATAATAAAGGAATTGCAATAAGTAGACTTGAAAAATATGATGATGCGCTTGACTGCTTGAATAAGGTATTAAATAAAGAGCCAGAAAACATACAAGCTGTATACTATAAGGGAATGGTGCTAGGTAAACAAAAAAAATATGAGGATGCAATATCTTTTCTTGATAAATTTATAGAAAGAGAATTAAAAGATAATGAAGTACTGTTTTATAATGAGGTATTTTATGAGGCATTATTTTATAAGGCAACTGATTTAGCTGAGCTTGGAAGACATCAAGATGCAATACTTATCTTCGATAAAATACTAAAGGAATTTCCAAAAAATGGTACCATAATTTATGCAAAAGCAAGAAGTAAGGCTCAACTCGGTGAAGATAGTGATGCGCTAATTCTTCTCGCACAGGCAATCTCTCATTACGGTAAAACCATAAAGAAGTGGGCTGTCAAAGATTCTTCATTCGATAAACTAAAAGGGGATCCCAAGTTCAAGACTATCGTGAAATAAAATGTCTGAAGATATACTAAAAACCATCAAGGGTTTACTGGCATCGGGCAAGGGAAATTCAAAGAGATTACGAGAAATAATCGAGGTTATAAAAAAAGGAGAGCCTATTGTCATGTCAGACTATAGATATATTCAAACATTAACTGAATCTTCAAGTGTAGAAGGAGAGAAGCCCACTAATGTCAATCCAAGTAAAAAAGATGAGTCATTAGAACTACTTCGGGTCAGACTTGCAGAAGGTCAGATAACAGTTGAGCAGTTCAGAGAACTCAAGAAAGCACTTACTGAAGACGAATAAAAAGAAGAAATCCTTCTTAAATCTTAAATTCAAAAAGATCTGAACGTATTCCAGGATTGAAATTGGAACAAAATCAATATCATGTCTATAACTATCAAGTATGGACTTTACAATCTTGCACTATATGGTTAAAGAGACAAGTTCCAGTTTCAGATAGTGATTAGATTTGTCAAAATTTGCCCCATTACCACCAGCGCCGGTTATCATGACATGTTTTGGCCATTGTGGAATTGGCCTTGGTGCAGAAACATATCGAAGATTACTAATTGACGTTGGGGCAGATCCTCTAAAACCAACCTTAAAGGGTGAAAAAGATGAATCCCGTATACTCAAGAGATATGGAAGTACTATTCTTCGATTTCCAAATGCATATGGTGGAAGCGAGATTCCATTAATTCCAAGAGCACTATTAATTGATCTAGACCCAAGAGCAGCCAATTTGATATTACAATCATATCCAGATCTTTTTGCACTAAGAGACAAGCATGTAATATCAGGAGCAGGGGGCGCTGCAAGAAATTGGGCAGAGGGACGTACAAGATTCATCAAAGAAGTAAGTACAAAATATGATATGCAGAAGCAACTTGCTAGCCTTTCTCCAGAACCAGTAAGAGGCTTTGTCATTCCATTTGCAATGGGCGGTGGTACTGGTGCATCATTTGCCAGTGCCTTTATGCAGTATATTAAAAAAGATACAAAAGATCATGCAACAATTGCATCGTTTGGATTATTACCAGAGTTTGGATGGGATCCAGTAATTTTAGAAGCATCTGCCATCAACATTGTAATGAATCTAGAACACCAGATAAAGTACAGTGACTGTTCGATTCTATTTTCAAATAAAAAACTAAGAGAACTAGCACAGAGACATGAGAAAAGACTAGAAAAAATGTCATCAATTATAGATGATCTTCCAAAGGAACACGAGGTAGGTTGGAAGGATTACAGGGGAATGAACTTGATTGCAGCAAATGCAATGTCCATGTTTGTTGCATCCTTTGCAAGAGAAACAGAATGGGATATGTCAAACTATAGAACATGGCTTGCAACAAAGAGACCAAGATTTGCAGTCACATGGGTAATCCCAGTAATTCCAGAAGAAAGGCAATGGGGAGCTGATCTGACTGGTACTAAACATAACACAATGGAAGGAATTGTAGAACACATCAATAAGAAAGAGGATGCAGTATTGTTTGATATTGATGAAAACGACATAAGAGACAGGGGAGGACCTAAAGACTCTTGTTGTGTACTTGTTAAAGTAAAAGGAGATTTTGAAGCAAAGGAAAGAGATGTTCTAAAGAACATAATAAAAGACAGATTCCACATCGAGGAAGCCAGAATGATATTCATCAAGATTCCAATATTAGAAACTGAACAGGCAAATGTTACAATACTTGTCAACACAAAAGCAATCGGAACCAAGATTTTAGAGATTGCAAGTGAGGCAGAAGCTTCATGGGATGCTTTCAAAGAGGAATATGGAAAGTGGGGATTGTCTACTGAAGAATTCAAGGCAAGCCTTATGGACGTAGTCCATGAGTTTAGCTAGAAATGTCAGATTTCACCTTCTTAGAGCAGGTAGCAACCCGTATCAGAGAA
Organism: Nitrosopumilales archaeon; assembly: GCA_007280465.1. GTDB lineage: Archaea > Thermoproteota > Nitrososphaeria > Nitrososphaerales > Nitrosopumilaceae > Nitrosotalea. The sequence goes on along the minus strand of QYPM01000012.1, from coordinate 6,080 downwards.
AATAGAACACATCTAAAGGATGTCGAAGATGAGCTTGCAACAGTAAATTTTAGAATCCATGAAATCCCACTCAAAAGCCCTACAGAGTCAACATTTGCAAAGATGATAGGTCAAGATTATTACGATGCAACCGCAGATTTGGAAAAGGCAAAAGAGAAACTCACATCTCAAAAAGAAGATTTGAGTACAAAAATAAAAGAAGACATTTCCACATTCATAACTGAATTTACTTCCCATGAGTTAGTAATTCCTTTAGAGCCAAACCCAAAGATTGCAGATGGTAATACAGTTTTTCATTACAAAAATAATGCCACTTTCAACAGCATACTTGCAATACTAAGTGAGCTATTAGGCCTCTCCCCCCCAATACTTGTAAAAGATGTAATGTTTTCGGCATCGGAAATTGTCATAAAAGTAAAGGATGAATATGAGGCCAAACAAAAGTTCCTAAGTAGTTTAAACGAGGTCCAAAAGACATTATCAATCAAGAGAAAATAGCAAACCCTTCATACTCATCATCAACCTTCTGCGTATAAGATATAACAAGGTAAAAACTGCCAAGATTTTGTGAAGAAGAATACCAAAAAGCTTCTTGCAATAGTATTCATGGCAATATTTATAATTTCTACAGTTAGTGCAGCATTTCTTGGAGGTGGAAGAGTTGCAACTCAGGCAAACAAGAGCACGGGTCTAACAATCACTGGAACACCTGCTGACAATTATCCAGATAACAAAAGACCAACTTTTTGTGAAACTAATGCTACTGCTAAATCCAATAAATACATAACAGAATTTAAAATACCAACTGCTTGTACCCAACCATTAGGAATTACTACAGATCCTGTCGGTAACGTGTGGTTTACAGAATCAAACACTGGCAACTTGGGCAAGTTTGAACTTTCTTCAAAGACATTCCAGGAATTTACCAATGCACAGTGGCAGAAAGGAGAAAAATCCATGATGTGGGGGCTTGGCACTGCACAAGATGGAAATATTTGGTTTACAGATTCTCAGCACAATTTAGTCTGGAAATTCAATCCAATAGACAAAAGTTATACAAGATTTACATTCCCAAAGAGTGCTGGTACAGAGGGTTCTTTCCCACAAATGCTTCTCATAGATGGCAAGAATGTCTATGTCAATGACTTTACCGGGAAAAAAATTGGTGTCTTTACTACAGATTATAGTGGTCCGGATCTTGGCGTAACAAGTATCCCATCACCAGGAAATTATAACTTTACAAGTACAATGATAACCGACTCTAATGGTAATGTATGGTATACAATTTGGATATACCAACAAGGAGGAGATCTTGTAAAATATGACCAAAAAACTGGCAATTCCACTCAATATTCTTTACCTCAAGAAATTCAAGCACCAAATGGAATAACAATTGATTCAGAAGGCAAGTTATGGATAATGGATACTGCAAGTAGTTTCTTTTTCGATTTTGATCCTACAAGTAAACAATTTACAAAGCATCTAACTTCCCCACCACCAACATCTTCTTACGGTAATGCATCGGGACTCATCAAGACACCAATATCAAGACCTTACTGGAATCACTTTGATGATAAAGGAAGATTATGGTTTAATGAACAAGTTGCAAATAGTTTAGGAGTATATGATCCATCAACTCAGTCACTCGTAGAATATCTAGTACCTTCCAAGAATCCCAATTGGTCCGATTGTGGAACCTTGCAAGACTGCGGAGTAGCTCAAGTGCTGGACTTTGCAGTAGCTCACAACAAGGTTTGGTTTACAGAATGGGTTGAAAACAACATAGGAGTTTTGGATTCAAGTATAGCATTACCAATTGAAGTAAATTCGCCTGATACTTCAATTACAATACAGCGTGGACATAATGCAACTATTTCATTGAATATCAATCCACTAGAGGAATTAACATCATCAGTATCAATCATTACATCAAACACAGCAGGGGCACAAAATATCTCAATCATATCACAAGAGCCCCAAGTTATGGTGGACAAGTCAACTACAGCAAAGGTAACAATCTCTGCTGATAATTTTGCAGTTACAGGAACTTACAAAATCTTGGTAGGTGCAAGATATCAAGATATTACAATATCAAAATACGTCGACGTAACACTAGAGTAAGAAGTGGTACCTAATCTAGACAAACTGATTGGTATTTCCATCTATTGTACAAAAACAGAAGGTATTGGAGGCAGAATAAAATCTTCCCCAGAACAATTCTTTGTCTCAGAAATATTACGAGAAAAATCACTTGACAAGATTTCTTCTTCAGGAAGTTATGCCGTATACAAGCTAAAAAAACAAGGGATTGATACAAACCATGCATTATCAGATATTTTCACAAAATATGGATTAAGATTAAAGGCATTGGGCCTCAAGGACGCAAATGCCACAACAGAACAGTATGTTTGTGATATGACAACTGGAAGATCTACTAATACCCTAGTTACAAACAGGTATACGCTTGAGAAGATTGGCTTACTACAAAAACCTCTAACAAAAAAAGACATGATTGGCAATCATTTTAAAATAAAGATAGAGGACGCGGACTTTACAAAGATCACCCAGTTCAACGAACAAGACAAAATTCTCAACTTTTTTGGATATCAGAGATTTGGAAGTAGAAGGCCGGTATCACATCTGATAGGGAAGGCCATCTTGCAGAAAAATTTTGATCATGCCGTAGAGACTTTGTTGTCATATACCTCAGAGTATGATCTACCACACAACAATAAAGTACGAGAAATGCTCAAGGATAAAACAAATTATTCCAAGAACTTTAACGAAGTTCCGCCACAGATGGATATTGAAAGAATTGTTTTAGATGAGATGATAAATCATGGAGATGCACTTAGAGCATTACGTGCAATACCAATACAATTACGAAGATTTTTTGTGGAGGCATTTCAATCATTTGTATTTAATCAAACAGTGTCAATGGCATACGAGTTTGGTGAAAATCTACTACAACCACAACTAGGTGATGTTTGTTTTGATAAGGACGACAATCTTGGGAGATATAAAAATGATCCTCACCAAAGACTAACAATACCGCTGGTAGGATATTCATATTCAAAGAAGAACAGATTTGACAATTTCATATCTCAAATACTTTTAGAGCAGCAAATAACTCCAAAGGACTTTTTTGTAAAGGAGATGCAAGAAGCAAGTGACGAAGGAGGGTTTAGACAAGTCATAATGCAATGTAATGATTTTGCAATAAAGGAACCATATGTAGATTTTACACTTTCAAGAGGGTCATATGCAACAATCCTTTTACGAGAGATAATGAAGCCATCAGATCCAGTTGCTGTCGGTTTCTAATATTTTATTCAAAAAAGTTTTCTGCTACAAGATTATGTTTTAGTGCAAATTCCTTTAGCTGTGAAAACTGTACTTTTCCCTTATGATACTGGGCCCAGATGAAATCAAGTACTTCGATTCGTGATAGATGTTCTTTATCAATTGCCGGACTTTCTCCAAGGATATCAACACAAAAAGCTTGAAGATCGGCAAATTGAAAATTATCAAGTAATATCCTTATTTGTTCAATTATGGCATCATTTTGTTTTGATCTTCCAAATAATCCCATGATGATATTTCCAAGAGCCACCATTTAATTCCATGCTCACCGTCCGAGAGTTTAGATAAGAAAAATTACAATGGATAGCATCACGGATTAGGAATGAGTGTGACTAAATCCATAGAATAAGGATTTAAGCTTGTTTTAATTTGATATAACATGGAAAAATCCTATGTTTTGATCGGTTGCGAGCTTGGTGCCGAAAACGAAATTGTTGAAAAATTGAAGAAAATAGACAAAGTAAAGGATGCAAGAGTAGTATACGGAGATTACGACATCGTAGTTGAAGCTGAGGCCGACACAGAATCCCAGATGGATAATCTGATTACAAAGAGGATTCGTCAACTATCCAAGGTTAGATCAACTATGACCTTGGGCGTCGTGAGCTGATTCCAAGACCTGCTGCTAAGATCAATAATCCGCTGACGGCAATCCATTGTCCGTTTACAATCCATTTCGGATTTGAATACATAAACGAGGAAGTAGGACCCACTATAGAATGTCCCTGTAAATAGAAGATTATTCCCAGAATCATAACAACAACCCCAATTCCCATCATTGCAACTCCCATCCTCATATGAGAGGATACATCAATCCCAGATTAAAGGCAAAATGAGTTGATAAAATAGGCAAAATCCTTTGGATTTCCTTCTTTAATCCATTTTTTATTAAACAAAGTCACATTGGACGAGTGGGGAGGAGACCTATTAGAAATCAGAAAGAGTAGAAGTTCTCTAGACATTGGAATATTTTTAGGTGCAGCAGTATTGGCGCTTGTAGTCTATCTAATATTTGGTCCAGATATTGACAAAATGACAAAACAGACTCCATTAATTATTGATTTAATGTTTGCACCAACTTTTGGAATAGGATTTCTGTACGGCCTTAAAATGACTGATAGGGTAATGCAACCTTCCGAATCCCGAAGTCCTCTAAAACGAGCCTTCTTCAAAGGATTCTTGTTTTTATTTATGATGGGTGCAATATTTACTTCGGTCTCTTTTGCACTTCATGGGGGCGCACATCCGCCACACAAATCAATTTTTAGTGACGGTTTGATTCCATGGGCAACAGAATTCATTCAAGCAAATGGAGGATTGACATTTTTAATTGTATCAAGCATAACGATAATGGCAGCAGCAACAAAAAGAATAGTTGGGATGGAAGGAATATTTAGTAAAGTATTCACATTTGTTGGAACATACATCTTCTTTTCGATGCTTGCATTAACTTTTAGTCATACAGATCCATCACATTCACAAGTTTACCTATATGCATTCTATCAGGCAGGCATTGTAGGAGGAATATTTTATCAAATGAATAAACTTACCACAAGAGCAAACATGTGGGAAGACTATAACAATGGATTCTAGAATTTTTTCAGTCTGGTTGTAAATATAACTATTATAATTGATAATACCATTACAAGTGGAGCAACACTTGAGAATTCTGGAAGATATGTGGTTCCCAGAATACTTGTTGTGGTCAAACCAGTCTGGTTAAATTTGAGCATTACAGTGGAGCTATCCGTACCCGGAATTACAATCGCAGAAATTGGCTTGCCATCTTGAGATATGGTCAGATTTCCCCCTATCAAATTATGAGGTATGTCAATTTCTGCGATATTTCCATAATGAGTACTATTACCAGTAAAAATCAATTCCTTGTTGATTTTGTTGAAAGTGACATTTTTCATGTCATAGTTTGATACTGTAGATACATCAAAATTATAATTCCCTGCTGTAATTTGCCAGTCCCATTTTATTCCAGGATGATCAAGACCTTTAGGAGCAGGAATTGTTGTTGCAAAAGCTGGCACCGACAACAAACCCAATAACAATATACATGGCAAGAAAATTTGAGTTCTCAATTTTTCAAAATAGCTAGTTTACCGCGAATCTCTTTGTCTTTTATAATTCTAGGATGCGATACATCTGCAAGTATTATTTCGTACCAGAGATACAAACCGTCTTGATGAAGATAGTATGAACCAAGTAGATTCATGTTAGGAAATCGCTCCAATACTCTGCGCTCTGCAACTCGTTGCATGCTAAGTGCAGGTTTTATTCTAAGCACACCAAGGTGTTTTGGTCTTCTTCCTGCAACTGGTCTTTTCTTGCGCATGTTACCTTTACCCACACGCATTCTGACTACAACAATACCTTGCTTTGCTTTGTATCCTAGTCTTCTAGCCCTCTGGATCCTGCTTGGCCTATCAATACGTACTAGAGCATTTTGTTTTCTCCATCCTACAGCCTTTGCTCTAAGTTCTGGTGAATTTTCTTTCCACATTTTTATCCAGACTTGATCTTGGCTACTAGGCATACTCGGCACTACAGATTTACCCTTTATATTCTGTTAGAAAATTAGGCGTACTTTAGTAAGTAAAATATCTCTAGTTTCACGGAAGACTATTTATGAAATTGATTTTTCTTAATTTCCATGAGTTGGTCAAGAAATATCCTGACACTAGGGATAATAGGAATATTATCCATTA
>QYPM01000034.1 GCA_007280465.1 Nitrosopumilales archaeon | reverse complement strand
GCCCAACCAGGTACTTGGAATGTTCTTTTAGATGACAAAAAGAACAATGTAGACCAGAGTCCCGTTATAGGAATACTGATTGCAAGTATTGTTATTCCTATAGCATAAGCACCATTTACAAATGCAATTACTGCAGCAGCAATTGCAAATACTCCTGAGACTAGTACTTCAGTTACAATCTCAATTATTGTTACCCAGGAAGCTTTTCCAATCGGAACTCCCTTTTTACCTAACCACATTATTCGGACTAATTCACCCCCCACAAAAGATGGAGTGGTAGATGTTACAAATTCACTACCCACTCTTACAGAAATTGTTCGCCAGTTTACGTCTACAGGACCCAAGAACTTCTTTACAAGATAATTGAACTTTAGTCCTTGAGTGAATAGCTTACCTGCCATAGCTATTGAGGCACCTACAAAAGGTATGATGCCTATTGCAAGAATATTCTCTAAACTTACATTAAATGTAGCAGCAATGATAAGAAATGGAATTACACTAACAGGAATAGCAAGGAGTTTCCAATTCATTGCCTGCCTTACTCATGGATGGAAATATAAGCTCAACATAAAATAAATTATCAGAAAAATGAAGGCAATTTTTATAATTGGAACTGCAGGAGCGGGAAAGTCATTATTAGCTTCCAAAATTCTTGACTATTATTCTAGAAATGGCGCTTTTGTTGGAATGCTAAACTTAGATCCAGGTGTAGAGAATTTGCCATATACATGCGACGTTGATGTTAGAGACTATATTGATATCGTAGCAATTATGAAACAATATGATCTTGGACCTAATGGATCCATGATTATGGCAAATGATCTTATTGCGTCAAAAATAGATGATTTACAAAATGAAATAGATAATGTGAATCCGGATTATCTTATAGTTGATACACCTGGTCAAATCGAGTTGTTTGCATATAGAACAAGTGGACCTTTCATTATACAAAACTTGAATGTAGAAGAAAAAGCATCAATATTTCTTCACGATGGATCGTTGATTACATCACCTACTAATTTTGTCTCAATTGCATTACTTGCTACTTCAGTAAAATTGAGACTAGGTTTATCACAGATAAATGTTCTAACAAAAACTGATCTTATTGAAGATAAGATTAAAGACATACTAAAATGGTCAACAAACATGGCAAGCCTTGAAGATGCTCTTGCTAAAGATGCAGATGGTGAAAATTATGCTCTTGCAACTAATATTCTTAGAAGTCTGAATTTAGGAGGATTTGCTCAAGGAATAATTCCAATTTCTAGTGCTACCGGAGAAGGAATGGTTAATCTCCAAGCTGCTCTAAGTCGTGTACTCAATTTAGGCGAAGAGGTAGAAGATTAATGCAAAGCGTAACTGTAAGAGCTCCGTGTTCTACTGCAAACTTAGGTCCTGGTTTTGATGTATTTGGTTTGGCACTTGACGCATATTATGATGAGATCCAGTTAACAAAGGAAGGAAATAAAATCATCATTGAGAGTTCAGGTTCAGTTCCTCTTGAACCAGAGAAAAATTCTGCAGGACTAGTAATAAAAGAAATGTCAAAAAAATTCAAGATAAAATCTGGACTTCGAATTAAAATTAAGAAAGGAGTACCGGCTGGATTTGGAATGGGTAGTAGTGCAGCATCAGCAGCGGCTGCAGCAATTGCCTTTGATGCACTATTTGGTCTTGGTCTTGATCAAAATACTTTGGTAAAATTTGCCGGAATTGGGGAGAAAGCGAGTGCGGGATCTATTCATTATGATAATGTTAGCGCATCAGTTCTTGGTGGATTTGTAATAGTAAGAACAGACCCGCTCGATGTGATAAGAATTGATCCTCCAAAGGACTTGGTGTTATGTATAGCAATACCAAAGATTATCGTTCCAAAGAAAAAGACAGAGGTATCTAGAGGAGTATTGCCTCAAAAAGTAAAATTATCTGATTATGTGAAGAATCTCTCCAATGCATCTGCGATAACTGCTGGGTTTATGAAAAAAGATGTGGAACTAATTGGCAATTCAATAAAAGATATAATTGTTGAACCTGCAAGGAAGCATTTGATTCCAGGTTTTGATAAAGTAAAGATAAATGCTCTAAGGGCAGGAGCATTAGGTGTTACCATAAGTGGCGCTGGTCCGTCAATAATTGCATTTACATCAAAATCTGCAGATCATAATAAAATTTGTAAAGCAATGGAAAAAGGATTTGCGTCAGCTAACACAAAATGCACAATAGTAATTTGTAGACCAAGTAAAGGCGCTTTTGTATTATAGTTATTTCTTTTCAGTGAATTTACGCATTCGTTCTTCACGATCTTTTGTTGAAAAGCATACTGCCCATGAATAGATTTCAAGTTTTAATCCAGTATCAAGATTAGCATCTGTTCCTTTGTTTACAAGCATCTTAGAAATTCCTATTGCAAAACTACTATTTTTTGATAATACTTTAGCATATGCTCTAGTTTCAGAAAGTAAATTCTCAGAGGGAATTATTTTATTTATCAGTCCCATTGAAAGGGCTTCTTCTGCTGTGATTTTTCTGCCAGAAAATATAAGATCTTTAGCTCTTGCAGGACCAATAATTCGTAATAATCTTTGTGTACCTCCCCATCCTGGACAAATTCCTAGTGTAACTTCTGGCTGACCAAGTTGCGCATTAGGTGAAGCAAATCTGATATCACATGAGAGTGCAAGTTCACATCCTCCACCCAATGCGTATCCATTGACTGCAGCAATTATAGGTTTTTCTAATTTTTCAATTTTATTTAGAACTTCATGTCCTCTTAGTGCATATTTTTCTGCATCAGTTGGTCCGATATTACTCATATATTCAATGTCTGCACCAGCTGAGAATGCTTTAGGACCCTCACCTGTGATAATAATTACTCGTGAAGAATCTTTTTCTAGAACATCTAATAGCGAAATAAATTCATCCATTACATCTAAACTCAAAGCATTTAGTTTGTCTTGTCGGCTAATTGTAATTTGGACAATATCTTCTTCTCGTTCAACCTTTAGATATTTCATACAAGAAAAATATTTTAGCAGAAATTAAACTTTAGAGCATGATTTTAGAATAGAAACCGAGTTATACTGCTATTCTTACAGACAAACCAGCTTTGAATGCATCCGGATTGACTTCAGCTATTGGTTCGGCTATTTGTTGGGGAACTTTTTTTGTCCCAGTCAAGAAAGTTAATGTTGCAAGTATTTGGCAGCTACAAGGTTCTACTGGAATAGGAGTTATTCTTTTTGCAATACCAATTGCATTTTTTTGGGGATTTGATATTTTACCTAGCGGGCTTCTCAGTGGAGCAATATGGACTACAAGTAATATTCTTGCACTTTATTCTGTTAGATTGATAGGACTATCGAGAACTTCACCATTTCTTGCAGGTTTTAGTATTCTAGTTTCATTTCTCTGGGGAATTTTGTTCTTTGGTGAGAAATTCAATTACATGATATTAGCAATTGGTGCAATTGGTTTGCTCTTAGCAGGTTTACCATTAGTTGCAAGTGCTGCAAAAGCCTCAGTTGTTCAACGAAAAGGATACTTTATTGCAGCAGCTTCAGGTATTGTGGGAGGATCGTATGTCATACCAATGCAAGCAACACATACACTTCAATCAGGATTCTTTTCATCTAGCTTATCCATTTTTGCAATTGGAATACCTCTACTATTTCTAGCACGAAGATGGATCAAAAAGGAGATTATTGCTGGCGCAGTTTCTGGAAGTTTGTTTAATTTAGGAAGTTTATCAGTCTTGATAGCCATTGCCTCAATAGGGATTACAGTAGCATATCCTATTTCTCAAACAGCTACACTTTTTGCTGTATCTTGGGGAGTTTTGTATTTTAAAGAAATAGCACATAGGAAAAACATACTCAGAGTCATCATGGGCTCAGTCATGATTTTATCGGGAGCAGTATTACTCTCTGTTGCCTAGTCAAACATTTTATTTGGTCAAATTGGAATGTTTTCGAATTGAAAGCTGTTATAGTGTTTAGCGGAGGTTTGGATTCGGTATGTACTGCCACATATCTTACAAAACAATATGATCTTTTTGGAATAACTTTCTCGTATGGTCAGAAAGCAAGTAAAGAAGTTAAAGTTGCACAACAATTTTCAAAATTATTAAAATTCAAAGAGCACAAAGTAGTAGATATTGGGTTTATGAAAGATTTGTATGAAAAGACAAATGCCCTAACCAATTCTAAAATAGAAATTCCCTCAAAATTTAATTATTCAATAGTTGCTCCAATAAGAAATGCTATTTTTCTTAGTATAGCTTCGGCTTGGGCATTTTCAAAAAAGGCTGAACTTGTTGCTTATGGTGCTCATTTAGGGGACATGCCATATCCAGATTGTAGACCTGCATTTGCAAGATCTCTATCAAAGGCCTTGAATGAAGGAGAGATTGATGGAATAAAACTTGGTCTTAGAAAGAAGATTAGAATCTGGAGTCCATTTATGGAAAATCTTTCAAAAAGTGATCTTCTAAAGAATGGATATGCCGATTTGGGCGAACATATTTTTAAAAGTTGGAGTTGTTATGGAAACACCAAGATCCATTGTGGAAAATGTGAGTCTTGCAATAATAGAAAATTAGCGTTTCGTCAATCTAAGATTTTGGATAAAACCAAATATTCAACAAGATTTTAGATTTTTGATAGAACCGGTCTTTTCATTATGAGTGGTCTTATAATCAGATAGTAGACTAGTAACACTGCACCATCAATTCCCCAAAATAACCATGTTGTCATGGCATCGCTAAAACCCATCTTCTTGAAATAATCCATTGATACTAGTGAAATTCCTAATCCAGCGCCAAGTGCAATGAAAAATTCTATGACATACCACATATAGAGAGGCCAAGAGTCTCTTGGAACATGGATGTTGTTGTGTACTCCCACAGCGATATAGCATTGGATGTTGTTATTTAATTTTTTAGATCAGATAATGTTTGGCTTGGATTTTCCACTGTATATCAAATTAAGAACGTCTGACCTAGCTTCTTTTTTATCATAAATTCCTCTTGAAGCTATTGTTGTCACTATAGCATCATTTCTTACTCCTCGCATCTTCATACAAAGATGTTCACCCTCTGCAATTACAATTACACCTTTGACTCCTTCAGAGTATAGTTCATCAGCAATATTTTTTGTAATTCGTTCTTGTATTTGCAATCTAGCAGCGTATTTTTCTACAAGACGCACCAATTTTGATATCCCAAATACTTTACCATCTGGTGCATATGCTACACTTACTTTTCCGTAGAATGGTAACATATGGTGCTCACACATTGAATAAAATTGAATGTCTTTTGCAATTACAATATCAGAATCCTCAGAAAACTTTACTGATAGTTCTGACTCTCCTTCATACCCCTTGAAGATCTCTTCATACATATCGGCTATTCTGTTTGGTGTATCAACTAGACCCTCTCTTGTTGGATCCTCTCCTATCTCTGCAATTATTTCTCGGATTAATCGTCTTACTCTATCTTTATTCATCATGGTGCACCTATGAATTTGTGTAGTTGTGGTACTATTCTAACTTGATCATAATAAGTATAAACTGCATCATAAAAGCTGAATAGTTGTTCCAAACTAGGCTCGGAAATACCATACGTAGGCTGTATTATAAATCCTGCAAGTTCTGCTTTGGATGTAATTTTAAATATTTGTCTAAGAAGTTTCTTAAATGAATCCAGCTGAGTCTTTGAACTTATTACTACTTTGACGTATGTAATTTTCTTTGATTTTTTAGCAATTCTAAGGCATTCAAGTTCGTTTTCTAAAAGTTTAGAATAATGTTTTGTGTCAACAAAACCTGATTCTGGAGTTTTAAATTCAATTTTTATAAAATCAATATAAGGAAGAACTTCTGTAAATTTTGAAGAATCATAACAAGATGATTCTAGATATGTAGGAATTTTTTTTCCTTGAACAAACTTTGCTAGTTCTGCAACAGCTTTAGATTGAGCAAGTGGATCTCCACCTGTAAAATTGACTTTGTATGTATTTTTCTTAAGATTTTTCTTGATTATCTCTTTTGCTTTATTAATTGAATATTCTTTTCCTGAATTCATTGGAAGTGCCCCTTTGGTATCACAATAAAAACACTTGAAAGGACAACCTGCTAATCTTACAAAAAGAGTCTTGGTACCATACAAGATTCCTTCTCCTTCAACAGACGTGAATATTTCATAAAGTCTTACGTTCAAGTATTCGATCTGTACTTGTTCATTATTTATTTAATTGGATCTTCTTATGAATGATTT
>QYPM01000059.1 GCA_007280465.1 Nitrosopumilales archaeon | reverse complement strand
TTCCAAAATGGGTCAAGAACAATGCAGGGTGGTGGGCAGATGGCACAATATCAGACAATGACTTTGTTCATGGAATCCAATACTTGACAAACAATGGAATTATCAAACTCAGATGATTTGTGAAGAGATAAATTGCAACATTTTCAACTACACAGCATGTCAGAATTAATCCACTATCAAATTCAGCAGCTAGTAGACAACGGTCAGACTGTACAATTATCCCTAGTAGAAGATGTGCAGACGGAGCCTGTCTCACAAAAACAGCTCATGCTTGATGCCATAAATCAAAAGCTAGACCCAGAACTTAGAGACCAGATTGCTCCATTTATCGAGGCAATACTTCAGTCTCAACCCACTATTGCAATCAAAAGCTATGCGCAGACATCCATTACAATTACAATGCCAAAAAGACGATATGAAAGAATGGGAAGTCCAGCTGTTGGTCAAAGACTAGAAATCAACATAAAAAAGATCTAGACTAGTTTTTCTATATCGGATACAGTCTCTAGAGGCAGTGAACAAGTAAAGTCTTTGCAAACATAGACCTTGGTTTTGTTGCCATCAAATTCTTTTCCTGCAAAAAATTGTAAGTGCTTTAGACTTTCAATCTCTTCTTTTTTTGAAATCAAAATCAGAATTGCTCCTGGAATGAATTTTTTTGTCAGGTAATTTTTGATTTCTAAATTTGATGAATTTATTACAGTAATCTCTAGCGGCTTTATTAAATACAAATACATCGCATTTAGTAATTGTCCAAAACCAAATGGATTTTCTGCAGCCATCATGGCAAGTGACTCCATCACTTTGATTGAAACATCACGATATTTTTTGTTTCCAGTAATATGATAGAGTCTTTGCATCACTGCAGCTGCTACAGAATTTCCAGAAGGCAGTGATAGATCATAGATGTTTTTTGTTCGTATGATTAATTTTTCGTGATTGTCTGCAGTAAAGAAAAAGTTCTTGGCGGTCTCGTCCCAGAAATGCTCCAACAAGTAATTTGCATAATATATGGCAAGGTCAAGATATTTTTTTGATGGCCTAGTCTCAAAGAAATCAAGCAATGCACTTGCAAAATAGGCATAATCGTCCAAGTATGCCATAAGCTTTGACTGACCATCCTTGTGCGTATGAAGTAGTTGCCCATCTTTTGTCAGTTTATCTTCAATGAAATTTATACAACGCTCTGCAGATTTTATAAAATCAGACTCGTCAGTTACTCCATACCCTTTGACAAATGCTGAGATCATGAGAGAGTTCCAACTAGTCATGATTTTATCATCTCTTCCAGGTGCAACTCGCTTTGCTCTTACTGCAAAGAGTTTCTCCCTACCTTGTTTTAATATTTGAATTACCTCAGACTCTGTCTTTCCAAAATGAAATGCAATAGAGGACAAATTCATACTATTGTACAATATGGTATGCCCCTCAAAGTTTCCCCCATCTGTTACGTCATAGTACAAACAAAATACATCAGAGTCTTTTCCTAAAATTTCTTGTATTTCTTTTTTCTTCCAGACATAGAATTTTCCTTCTTCTCCCTCAGAATCTGCATCATATGCAGAATAAAATCCTCCATCAGGAGATGTCATCTCTCGCATGACAAACCGTAGTGTATCTTCAATGACCTCAAGATATCGTGAGTCTTTTGAAATCTGGTAAGCTTCTGCATAAACTGGAGGAAGCAACGCATTATCATATAGCATCTTTTCAAAGTGTGGAACAAGCCATCTTGCATCAGTTGAATATCTATGAAAACCACCACCAAGTTGGTCATACATTCCACCATTTGCCATCTTGGTTAATGTCTTGAAGACAAATTCTTGGAACTTGGCAATTCCAGATAATTTAGAATATCGCAACAGAAAAGAAAGATTTGACGCATTTGGAAATTTAGGGGCTTGTCCAAATCCACCATTTGTCATATCTACAATAGATAACAAATTCACTGCGGCTTCATCTAAAATTGATTTTTCCAATTTTGATTCATGCAAAATAGATTCAGTTTTTTGTAAACCATTTACAAAATTTTCTGCTGCTTGTTGTATATCATCCGGTTTTTCTTTCCAGGCTTGAGCAAGTTGCCTCACTACACTTCCAAATCCAGGCCTTCCATAATTGTCAAGAGGTGGAAAATATGTTCCAACATAAAATGGTCTTTGGTCAGGTGTCAAAAACACGCTAAGAGGCCATCCACCACTGCCAGTATTTAGCTGACAGACTTTTTGATAAATGTCATCAATGTCTGGCCTTTCTTCTCTATCTACTTTAATATTGACAAAAAACTCGTTCATTACTTGGGCAATATCCTCATTTTCAAACGATTCATGAGCCATTACATGGCACCAATGGCATGCACTATATCCAACACTGAGAAAAATTGGCTTGTTTTCTTGTTTTGCCTTGTTTAATGCCTCCTCACCCCACCCATACCACTGTACCGGATTATGGGCATGTTGTAAAAGATACGGGCTGGTTTCTTTTATCAGGTGGTTTGGTTGCATGCATCATACAAGAAAATTACAGTATTTGTATTGATCTCTTTGACAGAAAGTATAATGACATTATTTTATAATTCCAAGATCAAGTAATGAAAGTTAGAATAGATTTTTTCATAGTAGCAGTGGCAATATTTTTTGTTACATTACATACAGAACATGCATTTTCACAACAACCAAGTGCATGTCAACCAAATACCGTATGTGTACATCCAGGGGATATTCTAAAATATTCTGCCACACTGGGAAGAGTCAACAGTTCTGATACCTTCAGTTTTGGAGACATGTCAGACTCGAATCATATTCGAGTAATTGAACAAAATCAAGCCAATGGCAGTGAAATTAAAAATTATACCATGATTCTTAGTCTAAAGACTGGATATGCACAAAGTGAACAAGATTCAAGTGTTGTAAATCCATTTTTTACAGTACTTGCATCCCCAATTACTTATAACACAACAGATGCATCGCTCATCCAAGCAGTTGTAGACTTTAATGGATTCAAGAGAACGGCACTTGTCGCATTACATTCTAGTCAAAACAGCACATCCAAAATAGAATACGATATTCAGACTGGAATTTTGCTTGAAAGACATACTTCAGATATCATTACAGTTGGCGATATACCCAGAGTTTTAGATTTTACAGACAAATTGATTGATACCAATATAATAAATTCAGATTCTTCTGGGATTCAAACCGCCTTGACAAACACTGTCATCTCAATACCAAGTTGGGTTAAAAACAACGCCAAATATTGGCATGATGGGGCAATTGATGATCCCACATTTGCCCAAGGTATACAGTATATGATAAAACAAGGAATAGTCACTATTCCTCCAACACAGAGTGGTCAGCCAAATCCAAGCGTTACAATTCCAGTATGGGTTAAAAATAATGCAGGATATTGGGCAACTGGAGATATTGATGATGCTACATTTGTCAAAGGAGTACAGTATCTAATCACTTCTGGAATTATCCAGCCATAAGTGCAACTTGACACCAGATTAAATTAAATAAAACAAGAAAAGGTTTGAGTTATGAATTGCAAGAGATGTCATCACATAAGTGATGCACATATTCCATCTCAAGAAAGTACGTCACTTGTAAAATTTGGAAAGTGTCTTGTTAAAACTTGCTTTTGTAAACAATTTGTAGAACCCATCGAAGCAATTGATGACGAGTTAATCTAAGTTGTTTATCCACTATTGACGCCAACTGCTTCTGAAAGAGACTTTGTCTTGGTATGATTAGAATTGGCAGTATTGGAGGAATGAGTTATAGTAACATTTTCGCCAATTCCTAGATCATCTGTTGCCGCTCCAGTTGGTTTACCAGACATTGTACCGTTTAAAATATGAGTAACAACTGTTGCATTCATTTGAAGTGCAGCTGAAGGTGGATTAGTTATCATAGTCTTTGTAGTATTAGCAGATACAACTGGCATAGCACCAGATGATGTAGAGTTTTTGATTTGAGTCGTAGATGTTGTTTGAGGTACAGGGGCCGTCACAGGCTGAGATGCAGCTGCTTGTGCTTTAGCAGCTTGTGCGTTAGCTAGATCTGCTTGATATTGAGTTATTGTGGCAATTGTGTCATAGACTAGCTGTTTGTTCGCTGCAAGTGTTTCATTAAAGATCAGTACCTTACCAAGTGGATTTGAGTTTTGTTGTGCATATTGAATCTGTTTTTGTTGTGCATCGTCAATGGTAGATGCGGCACCTAACAGCTTTAATTTTGCACCAACAGGTTGTGCAGTATCATAGAAAACAAGATTGTATCCATGCTTTGGAGTCATGGCATCAATTTCTTGATTTGCCATAATATCAGTCGAAAAATGCCAATCGTCACCAATCGCCCATACAAGTAGTCCTATGAGAACTAGAGATACCGATATTACAATCATGGAATAGCCAACCTTTCGGTAATTGTGAGGATTCTTGTCTTTTACAACAGGTTTGGACTCATCTGATGGCTCGTTAGGAGTAGACAATTGTTTCCCAACAATGGGTGGTGGAATTTAATCTTTTATTGTCACCACATAGCATACCAATTAAGGTAAACCGCTGCCTACTTGGCCTGATCCATTTTGAAGATGTGGATTGTAATCAAATCTAGAGCTTTTTTGAGATGCTCAAATTCATCAGCAAAATGTTTTTGATTTTCTGCAAGCACCTTTAGTATCCCCATTAGTGATTTTTTCTCTCCATCAGTCATTGCTGCCTCTAGTGCATCTATCTTAGAAATTAGCACGTCAAGTTCTTTTTTAAGTTCAGCGCCATGGGATTTGGTCTTGTCCATGGAATTGATTTTACTTTATACAATATATGAACATATTAAAATCAAGGCATGATACAAATATGTCATGATTGAAGAAAAACTTGCTGCATTAAACATTACACTTCCAATTCCTCCAAAACCTGCAGGCTCTTACATTCCAGTTGTTAAAACAGGCAACCTAGTATTTGTTTCAGGGCAAATTCCTATGAGAGATGAGCAAGTACAGTTCAAGGGCCAAGTCCCTACAAGCATATCAATTGAAGATGCTCAGAAAGCTGCAAAGATATGCATAATCAATGTCTTGGCCCAATTAAAGTCGGAACTTGGAACACTGGATAAAATTTCAAGAATAGTACGAGTTTCAGGATTTGTAAATAGCTCTCAAGAATTTTACGAGCATCCAAAGATAATCAATGCTGCATCTGATCTTCTTTTTGAAATCTTTGGTGAAAAAGGAAAACATACAAGAATTGCAGTTGGAGTTGCAAGTTTGCCGCTAAATTCTGCAGTTGAAATAGATTTAATCGCAGAAATTATTTGAGTTTGGCATTAAACTTTTTGAGAAATAGACCAATCTTTTCTTTTGGAATTACTGCACCGCATGCTTTATCGTGTCCACCACCAGAACCGCCAAGTTCTGTTGCCAATTGATTTACAATTCTTCCAAGATGTATCTTGCATGTTCGTGAGCCCCTAACAGAGACTGCGTATATTCCAGGTTCTTCCCTTAATTTGTAGGCCACTCCAACTTCTTTTCCTGACAATCCTAAAACAAAGTTTACGGCCATACTTGCACCAGAGTCTTTGACTTCCATGTAGGACAAATTTTTCATCTTCTTCATGTTGTCCTTGACTTTTTGTATAACTCCAGATATTCTTTCAGCTTGTACACTTACAAACTCAAATACATTGGGAATCGCATGTGGGTATTTTGAACCGCTTAGCTCATCAACAAGATATAACAAATATTCAGGATCTTTTTGGTGACTGGTAATTGTAAATGTAAGAGTGGTTGCCTCTAGTAATACAAACTGTCTGTCAAATCGTTGTAGTTGTGCAGAACCAATAGGTCTGTCTTCCATATAGTCCGTAACTGCGGCACATGCTGCCAAGAATGAACCATAGTCATCTAGTTTTGATTTGAATGCATTATACACTTGAACTGTGGTACATTCGTTAACAGTATGAATTAGTTTTACTTTCATTGCCTTGATCTTCTTTTTGATTGGCTCTTCGATGTCATGATGATCAATGTATGTAATTGCTACCTTTTTCTTTCGTAATGCCTTGAGCAAGTCTATGAATTGATCCTGATTTGATTTGCTCAATCCAAGGTCACAGATATACAAGTTCTTTAATTTTTCGTCATTTTTTAGAGATTCAAGTTCATTCATCAATCCAGGATAATCAACAAGCTTTGTCTCTCCACCAAATGCTTTACGAATTAATGATGCAGCGCCTATTCCATCAGCATCTTCTTTATGAGAAACACAAACAGTTCTTGTTCTTGCCATGGATTATTGACGGGATAGGACACCCCCATTTAAACTAAAAAACAGGCTTTGTTTTCTTTAAGCTCATGTATGTCTTAAATTCTGCAACTAGTGTCTGATGACCTTTGACATCTTGCAATACAACACAATACATGTCATAAAATGAAATTCCAAGAAGTTGAGATTCTCTGTCAAGTGAGGCAATCTCTTCCAAGACTCTCGGGTCTTTGGTTTCCACTACAAAATTGTCCACTAGACGGATAAATTCGTCATCCCATTGGCTCATTTCTACCAATTTATGACAAATTTTGCTATAATTACCAAAGTTACAATATTAGACCTAGTGCTTAATTTTTTACTCCCAAAATTAGTAATAATTTAATACACATTTTTACCAATGTTACCCGTGCAAACAAAGAATATTGGACTTCGGAATATCGAGGTGGCCGATACAAAAATTTCTGCAATAGACGGCATAAACGGCAAGCTAATCTATAGAGGCTATGATGTTTTAGACCTTGTAAAAAAATCAACATTTGAGGAGACATCATGTCTTTTACTTAACGAAGATTTACCGACACAGGAGACGCTCGCTTCATTCTCAGAGATGCTTGTTGCAACACGTGAAATTCCAGATAATTTGGAAAAGACTTTACGGAACATACCAAAGAATGCAAACCCCATGGATGTTTTACAATCTACAGTATCTCTGATGGCGGCATATGACCACGAAAAGGCTGATGATAGAGATGTAAATTACAAGAGAGCAATTAATCTAATCTCCAAGATTCCAATAATCATAGCATGTTGGGACAGGATAAGAAATGACAAAGAGATAATCCAGCCATCAAAAAAGCTAAATCATGCTGCAAATTTCTTGCACATGCTAACAGGAAAAGAGCCAGATACAGAGGCCGCAAGAATTTTTGACATCTGTCTCATTTTACATGCAGAGCACAGTTTTAACGCATCAACATTTGCAGCAAGAGAAGTAGCATCAACACGTGCAAACATGTATGCCGCGGTCAGTGCCGCAGTTGGAGCACTCAGTGGTGAGCTTCATGGAGGGGCAAACTTTCAGGTAATGAAGATGTTGTTAGAAATTACCGCAGAAGACAAAGTTGAGCAGTGGATCAAAGGCAAACTTGCAAATAACCAAAAGATAATGGGAATGGGCCATGCAGTATACAAGACATTTGATCCAAGAGCCGAAGTATTACGTGAATTATCAAGAAAACTAGCTGAAAAAACAGGGCAGCCATGGTATAGCATAACAAAGAAAGTTGAAGAGATAACAGAAGAAGAGATGAAGAAGATCAAAAGCTCCGATATATTTCCAAATGTTGATCTGTATAGCGCATCAGTGTATTACATGCTTGGCATTCCAATGGACCTTAACACTCCAATCTTTGCAATATCCCGAGTCTCAGGATGGACTGCGCATATAATAGAAGAAAAGTTTGCAGAAGCCGCTCCAAAACCAATGTTGTACAGACCAAAGGCAGTATATGTTGGAAAATATTGCGGGCCTTCAGGATGCGAATACGTTTCAATTGAAAAACGCCTAGCATCTACTGACGCATAATTTTATCGTCAGAACTTTTTATCACACTACAAGATCAAATATAAAAAACTAGTTTCTATTTGTAAGCCAGTCTTTTGCTTTAGAATCTATATCATGTCTGTGTAGTACGTGGAACACCATCTCGTAAAATGTTATGCCTCGCTTTTGTGCTTCACCATCAATCCACTTTAATCCTTCAGCAAGCTCTGGATCATATTCAGAAAAATCTACAAGCTCATCGACCATATTCGTAAAGAAGGAATTTGCTTCTAACACGATAACAAGTTTTTATTTTTCTTATTCAGTAATATACAGAAAATATATTGACATATTTGGTAAATATGTTGACATGGAACATACCTACTATTTTTATGGTGATCAAAAAAAGATCTCGTGGATAATTGAAAATTCTCAATCAAGATCTGAAGAGAGCCGAATACATGCAGAATATTTTTACGACATAGTAACAATTGAACAATCAAAGTATATTGCGTTACATGTAGGAATTTTTTGGGGGATTGGAAGATTCATAATAAAAAATGGTGACACTGTCAAAGTCATGTTGGATCTAAAAACAATGTTTGATCGTCTAGTAAAAAACAAATCAACTAATGATGTATTGATTGAAAAAAGAACGAAGTTTATTGATCAGATAATTCAACAAAGAGATCTGGATGTAAAATATCAGATAATAGATCCTGCTGAAAACAACGCAACCAAAT
Source organism: Nitrosopumilales archaeon (assembly GCA_007280465.1). Lineage (GTDB taxonomy): Archaea > Thermoproteota > Nitrososphaeria > Nitrososphaerales > Nitrosopumilaceae > Nitrosotalea. The sequence goes on along the minus strand of QYPM01000059.1, from coordinate 18,027 downwards.
TACTATTGTCTAACAACTAGACCAACATCCATCAAGTTTGTGCCTGTTGGACCTGTAAATATCAGTCCACCATATTTTTTAAAAAAATTGTACGAGTTGTTTTCATTAAGATATGGAATTATCTTATCAATTTTTTGATCCGATTTCCATATAGCACCTGCACAATCAGTTTTACCATCTACTCCATCAGTTCCAACTGATGCGACAATTGCTTTGGTACCATGTTTTGTAAGATCGATTGCAAGATCAATTGTAATATACAGCACCAATTCTTGGTTTCTTCCACCCTTTCCTTTTCCGGTTACAACAACTGTAGGTTCGCCTCCAAAGATAACACAGTTTATTTTTTTATTAGATAGTGTTTTTGCAATTTGTGAACCAAGATTTTTTACATTTCCAGACATGCCGCTAAGAACTTTGGTGGAATATCCAAGTTCTTTTGCACGAGCGTTCATTGCATCAAGGCAAATTTTGTTGGTTGAAATTATGTGATTTTTTATTTTTTCTCTCTTGGGGGTCTCTGAAATTTTACCGCGTACACCAAGATCGATATGTGCAAGTATGCGTTTTGGAACAGATTTTTCCAAGTGGTACTTTATTAGAATTTTTTTAGCGTCTGAAAAACTAGTTCTATCACAATATGTAATCCCCGAAGCAATGCTACTGAGATCATCACCTACCACATCAGACATTACAAGAGAGATGCCATCAGATTTCAGATATTCAATCAATTTACCACCCTTGATCTTTGAGATATGTTTTCGAATACAGTTTATTTCACGTATAGTCGCACCACATTTTTGCATCAGATCAGTTACAATCTGTTTTTCCTTGAGCGTTATCCCATCAGGTAGTGCAACTAGAGAGGACGTACCGCCAGATATTAGAAAAATAACAAAATCTCGAGGTTTTACATCTTTAAGAAATTCAATTATCTTTTTGGCAGCAATCACACTATTTTTGTTGGGTAGTGGATGACCAGATTGTAGGACTTTAAAGTTTCCAGCAAATGCAGTCTTTGTTTTCTTTGGAACAACTATCATTCCTTGCGTTATGCTAGTAAGTGAATTTACAGATTTTGCCATAGAATAGGCGGCTTTACCTATTGCAACAACATACACATTATCATATTTTTTAAGGTCATACTTTTTTCCAGATACAATCAATTGATCATGAAAAACTATCTTCTCAAGTTGTACGCCAGGTAATGCAGCTTCAAGACCTGTCTCCATTATAGACAAAGAATGTTTTTTTGCAATAGTTGTAGAAAGTGATTTAAAATTTTTAATTATCATTTATTGTCATCACATAGTTAAGAAGAGGTGCTTAATTTTGAGTCTTTTTATCAGAATACAGAAAAAGTAATTTAAAGACTCCTTACCTTTGCTACACTTTTTTTATATATGGTATAATTGAATCATATTTGAACATGAAAACAAAATACTTTGCAATTTTAGTAGTTTTTGCAATACTAGTAATTCCAGCTTATGCGGACATAGTAGTAAAACCAACTAGTGCTGGAACTATCAATGTAGGTTTTACAACAGATCCTGCCACACCAAATCCAGGAGACCCGACACAGATAAAACTCAATTTCATAAACAAGCAGACTAATGCATTACAGCCCCATGTAGATTACAAAATTGCAGTAATCCAGGGAGGAAATCAAGTATTTGGAATTCCAATTACACATACTGCTGAAGGTGCAGTAAGCATTCCATTCCAATTTCAAACTGCTGGAACGTATCAAGTTATAGTGGATATTGAAGGACTGGTATTCCAGCCAATTCCTCCAGAGACTGTAACTTTTGATCTAAATGTTGGTTCCAGTTCAAACCCTACTAGTACAATTCAGATTCCAAAATGGGTTAAAAACAACGCCAAATACTGGCATGATGGAGCAATTGATGATTCCACATTTGCCCAAGGTATACAGTATATGATAAAACACGGAATCATTACAATCCCTCCAACACAGAGCGGTCAGGCAAAGCCAGGAGTTACAATTCCAGCATGGGTCAAAAATAATGCAGGATATTGGTCAACTGGAGATATTGACGATGCCACGTTTGTCAAGGGCATTCAATATCTGATTACAATTGGAATAATTCAGGTATAGTAAATCCAAATTTTGTTACAAAAAAGGCAATAGTATAATAATTGTTACAGGTATAATTTTTTTATGAATACCGTTAGAATGCCAAAGACAATTAATTTTGGAAAAGACGCATTATCCGAAACTCAATATCCAAAGAATGCCCTTGTTGTAACTACAGCACCTCCTGAAGTATCAGCAAAGTGGCTTGGCAGAATGAAGATTCAAGATTACATGTTATATGATAAAGTAGAGCCAGAGCCATCAATTGAAACAGTAAACAAAGTCATGGCAGAATTCAAACCAAAGAATCCAGCTGCAATCATAGGCCTTGGCGGAGGAAGTTCACTTGATGTCGCAAAATATGCTGGGATGGAGATGAAGATTCCAAAGATACTCATTCCAACAACATTTGGAACAGGTGCAGAGATGACAACTTATTGTGTATTAAAATTTGAAGGAAAGAAAAAACTATTACAAGATGAGAGATTCTTGGCAGACATGGCAGTAATTGATGCATACTTTATGGATGGAACTCCAGAGGCAATTGTTAAAAACTCTGTCTGTGATGCATGTGCACAAGCCACAGAAGGATATGACAGTAAACGCGGAAATGAATTTACAAAAATGCTGTGCAAGTCAGCATTTGATGTACTGTATGACGCAATAATTAACAACAAGCCTGAAAACTATCCATTTGGCTCCATGCTATCTGGAATAGGATTTGGAAATGCATCAACTACTTTAGGACATGCTCTATCGTATGTCTTTTCAAACGAAGGTGTGCCACATGGGTATTCACTATCATCATGTACAACAGTAGCACATCGATTCAATAAGTCCATCTTCTATGATAAATTCAAAGAAGTTATTGAGAAACTAAAGTTTGACAAACTGCCACTGAAGACGCCATATGAAGAGGCAGCGGATGTTGTCATGACTGACAAGGGCCACTTGGATCCAAACCCAATTCCAGTGACAAAACAAGACGTTGTACAACTCCTAAAGGACATTGTAGACGGTAGACTCTGAGTCTATTTTCTAAATTTTCTTTTATTACCATTTCAGTCTAAACTTAAATATATCAAAGAATTGACTAATGTGAGGATTTCGGATAGAATGCTAAAATTTGGAATTCAGCAAGGACTTAACGTCGCTCGACTGGGGCTAAATGAAGACCAGATCATTACTGCTTGTGTTTTAGCTGATAAGACAGGATATGATTCTATTTGGTACATGGACCATAGTAATGTTCCCCAGTGGGATAAGGCAGTAGTTAACGATCCATGGGTCATGCTTTCTGCAATTGCTGCAGTTACAAACAATGTAGAATTAGGTACATGTGTCACAGATGCAGTCAGACGACATCCATCAAACATTGCACTAGCATCAATTACACTGGACAGAATATCACATGGAAGAGGAACTTTAGGTATTGGAGCAGGAGAGGCACAAAATCTCAAAGAATTCAAGATCCAGTGGGACAAACCAGTTGGAAGATTTGAAGAGCAACTACAAGTTATAAAATTACTTTACCAATCATCACCAGATCACAGAGTAAACTTCAAGGGCGAATTTTACCAATTAGAAGACGCGTGTTTACAAGCAAAAAGTATTCGCCAACCAGCACCACCAATTTACATGGCAGCAGGTGCACCAAGAACACTTGCACTTTGTGGCAAATATGGGGATGGGTGGATTCCAATTGGTTACACTCCAGAGTTGTATGAAGACCACGTAGGAGTTATCAAGAAGTCCATGAAAGAAAATGGGAGAACAGATGAGAACTTTAACTATGCAGTAGACATCGATGTATACTTTTCAGATGATGCAGAAACTGCATGGGCAAAAATGAAAAACGCAGTAAAGGTCAGTTTATTCAAACCCGAAGTTCTTAAGGTTCACGGCATAGAAGATATTGCAGGTTTTGATTTCAAGGCATACTTTACAGAATATTCCATGTCAAACCAAGATTGGATTGTAAAGATGAGAGAAGCATCACAGACAATTCCAGACAGCGTTGCACGATCATCAATAGGAATGGGAACACCTGATGACATCATCCCAGTATTTGAGAGATTTATGAAAGCAGGTGTCAATCACTTTATTGTAAGATTCTGGGGTTCAGGATACTTTGCATCAATAGACAAGTTTGGTGCTACAGTACTCAAGTACTTTAAAGATCAGAACAACCCAAGAAAATAGTAACTAATTTTATAAAATAAAGAAAATTTCTGCCTAGAGATATCGAAATATAGTCATCTTTTCAGAGTTTGGAAGATCAGATACCAATGCAAAGTTAAAGAAAGGATATGCCTTCTTGTACTCTTTCATAAAGCTCCAGGCAACATCATGTGTCTTAAATTCAGTCCTTATACCATCAAGCCGAGTCTCTACTCCACAGACATCAAAGACTTTGACCAAGTAACTTTGTGGTCGTCTGTGAGGTTTTGCTTTCATTAGCCATGCGATTGCAAACACAAATACTGCCATCATGATTATGGCAGCTCCGATTTCTTTTAGATAGACTGAAAAAAACGACGGAATTGTATACCCAAAGAGATTATACACGTAACTTGCAAATCCAAGTACTGCTCCTACAATCATAGAAATTACAACATTAGAGGAAACATAATCCTTTTGCATGTCTTTTCTTAAACATACTTGCATTTATCTATTAAAAAACTATATACCCAAATATCATAACTGGTAACAATTTTTGTGCAGTTACTAGGAAGACTAGAGATCAAATCAAAAGAAAAGATAATTGAATTTTTGAACCAACAAGAGACGGGCAGAGTGTCAAGTATAGACAAGGATGGATTTCCTCAGATCATACCAATGAACTTTGTCTATGCAAATGATGCAATATACATGCACTCTCATCCAAGAGGTGAAAAACTAGAAAATATAACAAAAAATCCAAAAGTTGGCTTTGAGGTAGATCAAAGTCTTGAGTTTTTGCCATCGTATTTTTCATCTCCAACTGATGCATCGCAGGCAGACACTCTATACATAAGTGTAGTAATCAAGGGAAGCGCAAGTCTTGTCTTGGATACAAAAGAAAAGGCAATGGCATTAAACGAACTAATGAAAAAATATCAGCCAGAGGGAGGATATGAAAAACTCACTCCGCACATGCCAGTAGTAGAAGAGGTTGCAATAATCAAGGTAGTACCAATCACAATTAGAGGTAAGTACAAGATTGGTCAACATATGGACAGAAAGACAAGACTTGTTATTGCAAAAAAGATACTAGAGCGCAACACTCCAACTGCCAAAAATACAGTCAATATAATGGGTGTTAAAACAACAAAGGATGGACTAGAAGTCTCTGAAGAGCCTAGTTGGTAAAAGCATATCACAAGTACCATTGCTTTAAATTTGAAACAAGACAAATTTGTTATGTTTGCTAGAAAATCCAATCTTTGAGCTAGTATCTGAATTTGTCCCAACCGGGGATCAGCCAGTTGCCATAGAAAAATTAGTAGAAGGAGTAAGAAATAAACAAGTTCAGACCTTACTTGGAGTAACAGGTAGTGGTAAGACATTTACAGTAGCAAACGTAGTTGCACAAACTGGAAAAAAGACTCTAGTCATTTCACACAACAAAACTTTGGCAGCTCAGCTTTATGCAGAACTAAAACAGTTCTTTCCAAAAAATAATGTAGGATATTTTGTATCATATTATGACTATTACCAGCCCGAGAGCTATATTCCACAAACTGACACATATATCGAAAAAGACACCCAGATTAACGAAAAGATAGAAAAGTTACGTCTTGAAGCTACTGCGATGCTCTTGTCAGGAGAGCCCACAATAATAGTTTCCACGGTATCATGCATCTATTCACTTGGCTCACCTAGCGAGTGGGAAGAGATGTCAATTACCATAGAAAAAGGCATAGATATTGGAAGGGGTACACTGATAAAAAAATTAGTCAATGCACGATATGACAGAAATGATACCGAACTTTTAGCAGGAAGATTTCGAATTAAGGGAGATACAATCGATATAATTCCAGCATACTCTGACTCAATTGTAAGAATTTCATTATTTGGAGATGAAATAGACAAGATAACAATTTGTGACCCGGTATCACTTCAAGTAAAAAAACAAGTCTCTAGAATCAAGATTTATCCAGCAAAACACTATCTAGTTGCAGCGGATGTAAGAAAGACTGCAGTACAGTCAATTAGAAATGAACTCAAACAAAGATTAACAGAACTTCCAGAGCTTGAAAGACAAAGATTGGAGATGAGAACAAAGTATGACTTGGAAATGATTGAAGAGTTGGGATACTGCTCTGGCATTGAGAATTATTCAAGACATTTTGATGGAAGAGTCCCTGGTGAGCCTCCTTTTTGTCTACTAGATTTCTTTGGAGAGGACTTTTTACTAGTAATTGACGAGTCGCATGTTACTTTGCCACAATTACACGGAATGTACAATGGTGATCATACAAGAAAAAAATCTCTAATTGATTATGGGTTTAGACTAACAAGTGCCTTTGATAACAGACCGCTCAAGTTTGAAGAGTTTGAAAAATATATCAAAAACACAATCTTTGTTTCTGCAACACCTAATGATTATGAAAAAAGTAAAAGCACCCAGATTGTAGAGCAATTAATCAGACCCACAGGACTTGTGGATCCACTAGTTGAAGTAAGAAATACTGAGAACCAAATGGACGATCTGATTTCAGAGATTAAAAAACGAGTTGACAAAAACCAGCGTGTTCTGGTTACAACTCTAACAAAAAGAATGGCAGAAGACTTGGCAGAATATCTGTCAAAAAATAAAGTAAAGGTAAGATACCTACATTCAGAGATTGAAAACCTTCAGAGAACTGAGATCATCAGGCAGTTAAGGCTAGGCGAGTTTGATGTCCTAGTGGGCATAAATCTCCTAAGAGAAGGTCTGGATATACCTGAAGTTACCCTTGTTGCCATCCTAGATGCAGACAAGGAAGGATTTTTGAGAAATGATACCAGTCTAATCCAGACATTTGGAAGAGCTGCAAGAAATCTTGATGGTTCAGTCATAATGTATGCCAATAGAATTACTCAATCTATGAAAAATGCAATATCAGAGACTGAGCGAAGAAGAAACAAGCAGATAGCACACAATCAAAAAATGGGAATCACGCCAGCTTCAATCATAAAATCAATCCCACAGCAGACAATTGTTCTAGATGAGACAAAACACATGTCAAGGCATGATTTACAAACACTTGCAATAGAAATCGAGACTGCAATGAAGCGTTTTGCAGAAGAATTAGATTTTGAAAATGCAATTGAATATCGAGATAAATTAGCAAAGATTCAAAGACAATTAAGAAATGAATGACAAGTTAATCATCCGTGGTGCAAGGGAGCACAATCTAAAAAATATCAATGTGGATATTCCAAAGAATAAACTAGTAGTAATTACAGGACTATCAGGATCTGGAAAATCAACACTTGCTTTTGATACAATATATGCCGAAGGACAGCGAAGATATGTAGAATCACTTTCATCATATGCTAGACAATTCCTTGAGATGATGAACAAGCCCGATGTTGATTCAATTGAAGGTCTGTCTCCTGCCATATCAATACAGCAAAAGACGACAAGCAAAAATCCAAGGTCCACTGTTGGAACAATAACAGAAATTTATGATTATCTAAGATTGTTATATGCAAGAATTGGTACACCTCACTGTCCAAGATGTGCACGCAAAATATCAAACCAGTCTGTGGAATCAATTTGTGAATCAATTCTCAAGGAATCTGAAGGAAGAAAGATCCTAATTCTTGCATCACTGATTAGAAGGAAAAAAGGAACTTATGAAAAATTATTTGAAGATGTAAAAAAACAAGGATATTCAAGAATTCGAGTAGATGGAGAAATTATAGAAATAACAGGAGAGTTTCCAACACTTGACAAACAAAAGTGGCACAACATAGAGATCGTAGTTGATAGAGTCAAGGCATCCTGGGAAGAAAAAAGCAGGTTATACGAATCAATCCAAACAGCTCTCAAGGCAGGAAAAGGAGATGTCATGGTTGTGGATACCGAGGAAAAAATCTACTCTCAAAATAACGCATGTCCATTTTGTGGAATCTCAATAGGGGAGCTAGAACCTAGAGGATTTTCATTCAACTCTCCATTTGGGGCATGCAAGACATGTCATGGATTAGGAGTAAAGTTGGAGTTTGAGCCTGATTTACTAATCCCAGACAAGACAAAATCAATACTAGATGGAGCCATAGTTCCATGGTCAGGCAGATTTTCATCATTTAGAAGACAAACCCTAAGAGATGTTGGAAAAAAATACGACTTTGATTTGATGACTCCAATTAACAAAATGACTCCAAAACAATTAGAGGTTATTTTGTATGGAAGTGGAGAAGCTGTAAAGTTTTCATACGAATCCCAGTCAACTGATTCCAGATGGGAGTATACAAATAATTTTCATGGTGTAATTCCAAGCCTTCAGAAAAATTTTGCAGAAACGGATTCAGAATCAAAAAGAGAGGAGTTGTCCAAATTCATGCGAGAGACTCCATGCAATACATGTAAGGGTAGAAGGCTAAAAGATGAGGCACTTGCAGTATTGATTAATTCATTATCTATAATGGATGTTTGTGACTTGTCAATTGATTCGTGTTACGAGTTTTTCAAAAATCTTCAGCTAAGTGAGACTGAAAGATATATTGCGAAATCTATTTTAAAAGAAGTTCTCTCAAGACTTGAATTTCTAAAAAATGTAGGACTAAATTATCTTACACTTAATCGAGTAAGCTCTACACTGTCAGGAGGAGAAGCTCAGAGAATAAGACTTGCAACACAAATAGGATCAAACTTAACAGGAGTACTCTATGTTCTTGACGAGCCAACAATTGGACTGCATCAAAGGGATAACGCAAAACTAATCAAGACACTAACAAAGCTTCGTGATTTAGGAAACACAATACTTGTAGTAGAGCATGATGAAGAAGTAATGCGCAACTCTGACTGGATTATAGACTTGGGACCAGGTGCTGGAGTCAATGGAGGAAACGTAGTCTTTGAAGGAACAATAAACGAAATTCTAAAAAGTGAAAAATCAGTTACAGCAAAATATCTTAAAAATCATGATGCGATAAAACTTGCCAAAAGAAAACATGAGCAAAAAGGCAAGTTGGTCCTAAAAGGTGCAGCAGAGAACAATCTCAAAAATATCGATGTCGAGTTTCCGCTAGGAATGATGATTACGGTAACTGGAGTATCAGGCTCTGGAAAATCCACTCTGATAAATGATATTTTGTACAAGGCACTAGCGTCAGAAATTTATGGTTCCATAGACAGGCCAGGCAGACACAAGGCCATTTCAGGCATGGTTGAGATAGACAAGGTGATAGGAATAGACCAGTCTCCAATAGGAAGAACTCCACGCTCAAATCCTGCTACATACATTGGCGCGTTTACTCCTATTAGAGAATTATATGCAGGAACTGAACTTTCAAAGGAGCGAGGATATACCCCAGGACAGTTTTCATTCAACGTTGCAGACGGCAGATGTTTTGCATGTGAAGGAGACGGAGTCAAAAAGATAGAGATGCAGTTCTTATCAGATGTATACGTAGTATGTGACGAATGTAAAGGCAAGCGATACAATTCTGAAACACTTGCAGTCCACTATAAAGACAAAAACATTTCAGACATTCTTGCAATGACAGTGGTAGAAGCTTTGGAATTTTTTACAAATATTCCTTCAATTCAGAGAAAGCTACAGACAGTAGTAGACGTTGGTCTTGGATACATCAAGCTTGGACAAGCTGCTACAACATTGTCAGGTGGAGAGGCCCAGCGTGTAAAACTTTCATCTGAATTATCAAAGCGCGATACTGGAAGAACAGTCTACATCTTGGATGAGCCAACAACCGGACTTCACTTTGCAGATGTACAAAAATTACTTGAAGTGTTAAACAGACTAGTAAAACTTGGAAATACCATAATCATAATAGAACACAACATGGATATTATAAAAAATTCAGACTGGATAATTGATTTGGGTCCAGAGGGAGGAGATGGTGGTGGAACAATTGTTGCAACAGGCACTCCAGAGCAAATTGCACAAAACCCAAGAAGCTATACTGGTCAATACCTAAAACGTATCTTAAAAAATGACTCTTGATATATCAAAGGTAACAATTCCGCCACATCCTGGAATCTATATTATGAAAGATTCTGATGACAAGATATTATATATTGGAAAAGCAAAGAACCTAAAAAATAGAGTCAAGTCATATTTTTTGAGAAATCAAAACTACAAGACTCAGAAACTTGTTGAAAAAATCCATGATGTAGAATTTGTCTTGACAGATAACGAAGAGGAGGCATTTTTACTAGAAGCAAACATGATCAAGCGATACAGACCCCCATACAATATTGAACTCAAAGACCAGCAACGATACACATATCTCAGAATAACAAATGAGCAATATCCCCGCCTCATGGTAGCAAGACGCACAAGAACTGGCGAATTTCTTGGAGGAGGAAAGGTTTACGGGCCATTTACGCGTGGAAGCTCAAAGATGCTATCAATTGGCCTTTTGCGCAAGACGTTTAAGATTAGAATTTGCAAAAAACTGCCAAAAGAGGCATGCCTTGAATATCACATTGGAAACTGCGAGGCACCATGCCAGTTCAAGCAAGCTCAAGTAAATTATGGAAAAAATATTTCAGAACTAGAATCGATTCTAAAAGGAAAACAGAGACTCGGAGACTTTGTAAATAAATTAGATAAAGAAATGAAACAGGCTTCAAATAATCGTCAATATGAAAGAGCAAAAGAGATCCATGAAACATTGCAACGACTTTCCAGTCTGCAGATAAAACAAAACATGGAGACTCCAAGGGTTGGCTCAGATGAAGAATATTTTGGAATCAAGATAAAAGATCAGACTGCATACTTGATGAGCTTTAGACTTTCAAATGGTGTAATAAAAGACAGAAACAAGTTTTCTTTTGATCTGGTTGGAGATAATTCATTTTCAAGTTTCTTGTCCCAATATTATTCTACAAATCCAATTCCAAAGTATGTCATAGTAAGCGAGATACCAGAGAAAAAAGATATACTAGAAGAAGTGTTTTCCCGTGCTTCAGGTTTTAAGGTAAATATCACAGTTCCAATGTCTGGAAAGAGACGAGAGATAGTGGATCTTATCATGAGAAATATTTCTCTTACAATATCAAAAGGTGCAGATCCTGCATTAATTGAACTGCAAGAAAAACTAGGACTCGAAAACATTCCTAAAACAATAGAGTGTTTTGATATTTCAAACCATGGCGAAGATTATGCAGTGGGTTCCATGTCATGTCTTGTAGATGGAAAACCTCACAAGTCAGGATATCGAAAATTCAAGATAAAAACAGTAAAGGGAAGAGATGATTTTGCAATGATAAAAGAGATAGTCAAGAGACGCTACCTGAGATTAAAAGAAGAAAAAACAGAAATGCCAGATTTGGTTTTAATTGATGGTGGACGTGGTCAGCTAAATGCTGCACTTGACGCACTTCATTCTGTAGGGGTTAAAGTTCCATGCGTCTCACTGGCAAAGGAAAATGAAGAGGTATATCATTCCAAAGCCAATAAACCACTTGTAATGCCAAAGAATAATCCAGCACTCAAAATTTTACAGCATGCAAGAGACGAGGCACATAGATTTGGTGTTGCATATAACAGGGCAATTCGTAAATTTACTTGAATTTTACGTGCTATTTTGTACCATTACCAGCAAAGTTCAGAGTGCTATTGGTGTGATTTATGATAGACATTGTAGAATTAGTGCCGACGGTAGTCATATTTTGAGTGATTATAGGTGTAGTTGAAACCGTACTGTTAGATTGCATCATGATAGGTAATGTTGAATTTGTATTCACAGTGGTCATATTTTGAGATGCAGTAGATGTACTTGAAACAGTACTGTTGGATTGTAATGCAATAGATAGTGTCGAATTGGTGTGTACCGTAGTCATATTTTGGGAAGTTAGAACAAAGATAGTACTAGAAACAACATTTGGGGATTTAGGCAACACTGTAGTAGGTGGGGCTAGCGCTGGCGATATTGTTTCATTTTCAAGCATATTGCTAGTTTGTATTTTTTGTGTACTCTGTATCACATTGTTTGTACTAGATACCACTGGTGTTGACGACATTGGATTAGAAATTACGTAAACTTGTGTACTTACATCAGACTGTACACCATATGCATCCACTGCAAAGAACTTGAGAATCGCATTTGATTTAATTTCTGGGAGGGTTATAGAATCTTGTCCATGCAAACTAGACAAAGTAGGTGTTGTACCATCCAGAGTATAGAATATCAGAGCTGGATCACTTGTCTCAAGTTTTACAGTTTGATACCCCTTGTAGGTACCATTAGGCAATGATGCCGTTGGTACAGGAGAATCAGTATAGAGTGGAAAAGATATTGTTTTAGAAGTAACATAACCTGCAGAGGTGGTAGCATTGATTTGTAAGATATGTATTCCATTTGATAAATGAGAAATATCAAATGACCAAGCAATAGAGTTACCTGGAATAATTCCAGAAATTGGAAGTACGCCTGAGTTATCTACATTCCAGGTTATGGATGAAATTTGTAAATTATCAGTAGCAGTGCCTGAAACTGGCACTGTAGGAGTCATAATGATGGAATTATCAGACATGGAGGATATGGACAGATTTGGAGCATCTCCAACCAAATTGGATGCAAAAGAAAAATCTACATGCCCTATGAAAGAAATCAATATGATGCCACCAGAAATCGATAACAGATATAAAATTTTATTTCCTCTAGAGAAAGTAATCTTCTTCATTTGGATTCGGGGATATTATACACGCCAAACAATATAGCCAGATGGGCAAATCCAATAGTTTTAAAATTCCAAGTTGGAACGTTGTGAAGTTTTAGTAGTGGATCATCAAGTCATGATTTTAGGTACACCCCTATACAAAATCATCAAGTGAGTTTTCTCTAAGAGGCCGTGCATCATAACCCATCTTGGATAAATCTGCCGCAAACTCGTCTACAAACCCGTGAACCGTATAGATTTTTTCAGGATTGCATCTTTTCACAAGATCAATCAACTCATTGTAATCGCAATGGTCACTTAGCGGAATTGAATAATCATGACCTCGTGCAAATGAAAATCTCGATGATTGTGCCCATCCACTAAAGCCGATAGTTATTGCATCATACTTTGACTTCATGTGTTTGACAAATGCATTTTGTCCACTCATGTTTGGTGTAATCATAAGCCAAGGTTTTTTCTCCAAAAGTCCTTGTGATTCAGCTTCTGTATGACCCATGGATTCGTTAAGATCAACACCGAATTGTCGGTACAAGTCATTTACTTTTTTAACAGAATCATGATAGTATGGCTGCCAGTGAGAAAACAAGTGTGAAAGAATTTGTGCCTTTCCAAGTTCATAGCCCAATAGTATGACAGGTTTTCCTTTGCCATACAGTTCGGATATAATCTCATTTACTTTTTTTACAGTTTCATCAATTGTAGGAAAGACATATTCTGGCATTCCAAAAGTACATTCAGTAATCAGAGTTTTGCATTTTGGGGCCATCGCACCTTTCATAAATCCCCTATCACGAATTGAGATATCCCCAGTGTAAAAAACATCATCAAATAGAAGGCCTTTAGCACCTAAGATGTGTCCTGCATCAATCATTGAAAAATTTTCATACTCTTCAACATAATTTTCAATTGAGTATCCCCTTAGTTTTGCAATTTCGGTTGTCTGCTTGGATGCAATAAGTACACCTTTTCCACGTTGATTATGCAAATGATCCATGTGTGCATGCGAGATAAAACTAATACCATTTTCTGTTCCTCTTTTTGGATCAAGATTTACTGTTTTACTATCATATTGAACTACAATTCCGTTAGAAGTCATTTTTACTTTGGATTTCAATTTGAAATAAATGATCATCAGATTGGATATAAATTGCAAGATTGATCCAGTGTAACATAAGGTGTAATTGGATCTATACAGATCATTTGCATTTTTAAATAAAAATTAGTAAAGTGTTTATTCATACAAAGTAAATGAAAAACATGCTAAATCTTGCCATCTTGATCTCGGGTAGAGGTAGCAACATGGAAAATATATTAAAATCAATTAAAAAAAATAAAATTCCAGTCAATCCCGCGGTGGTAATTTCAAATAAACCCGATGCAAAAGGTCTTGGAATTGCCCAAAAATTAGGAGTGAAAACAGAGATTATCGAGAGTAGCACTGTAAAGGGTGGAAATTGGGAGTATGACTCTAAACTAGTATCAGTGCTGGAAAGATACAAAGTCACCCCCCAAAATGGTTTGATATGCCTTGCAGGATTTATGAGAATAATGAGTCCAGAATTTATCAAGCATTACAAGGGAAGAATTTTGAACATACACCCTGCCATACTACCATCGTTCCCAGGATTACACTCACAGAAACAAGCAATAGAGTACGGAGTAAAATATGCTGGGTGTACAGTACATTTCGTAGATGAAGGAGTGGATACAGGTCCCATCATCTTACAATCAGTTGTTGAGGTAAAAAATGATGATACAGAGGAGACACTTGCAAAAAGAATTCTAAAACAAGAACATAAAATTTACCCAAAGGCTGTCAAGCTATTTGCAAAAGGCAAGATCAAAATAGTTGGAAGAAAAACAGTACTATACTAAATATCTGGTCCGCCAAAAAAATACATTACAACAAGTTCTTTTTTATTGCCATGAAATTTGTGTGGAATCTTTTTTGCAACATAGTACGACATGCCTTCTGAAACAGGATAGTCATTTTTATCAACTAGAAGAAATCCGTCTCCTCTAACAACATGATAAATCTCATCACTTTCATGTGGCTCTTGAGTATCTTCCTCACCGGGCCCTAGTCGGAGAACTCCAGCTGCAAGATTTTCTTTATTGATAAACGTATGAAAGTATGTATCACTTTTTGCTATTTTTTTGATGTATTCATTTGTATCAAAGTCAATTTTCAATGATTTCTTTATAGATTACATCTTAATGATTTTAACTAAATTCATTCTAGACTACAATCTGTGCTTCCAAAGATTAAATATCCAAAAAAGAATCCAAGTTTGTTTGATAGGACAGAAAATTGACGGTATTGTGGTAGCAACTTCTGTCAAGGATAGAGTAAGAGTAGCAGTAAAGGAATTACAAAATTCCGGAATAACTCCATGCCTTGCCACAGTCCTCGTAGGCGATGATCCTGCATCTGCCACATATGTTAAAAACAAACAAAAAGCATGTGCCGATGTCGGCATAACAACTAAAGACCACAAACTTCCTGCCATATTTTCTCAAAAAGAGATGAACTCATTAATTGATTTATTAAATAAAGACGATACGGTTCATGGAATACTAGTCCAGTTACCATTACCTAGCCAGTTAGATGAGTTTACAACAACTTCAAGAATTTTTCCACTAAAAGATGTGGATGGGTTGACCCCATACAACATCGGTCTTTTGACATCTGCAAGAGCAATACTCAAGCCATGTACACCTTCAGGAATAATGGAATTATTCGAATATTACAAAATTGATCTTGAAGGAAAAAATGTAGTCATCATAAACAGAAGCAATCTAGTTGGAAAACCACTTTATAATTTAATGCTTGAAAAAAATGCTACAGTTACAACATGCCATTCGAGGACAAAAAATCTCAAAGAACATTGCCAAAGAGCAGACATCATAATTACCGCAATTGGAGATAGGAAAAAATTCATCCTAACTGAAGACATGGTAAAAGAAGGCACCGTTGTAATAGATGTGGGAACTACAAGACTAGAAGGAAAACTTGTGGGGGATGTAGATTATAACAATGTCATCAAAAAGGCATCATATGTTACTCCTGTTCCAGGAGGAGTTGGCCCTATGACCATAGCGATGCTTTTAAAAAACACTGTAACAGCTGCATCAATTAGTAAAGAATTTGTCCAACACAATTGAAAAGGCAAGGCTTCGCAAGCAGCTATTAGATGCAAGAGATGATCTCTCACTTGATTTTATAAAAATTGCAAGTAACAGAATTCGAGATAATTTAAGAAAAATTGATTTTTACAGAAAAGCAACTTCAATTGGCGTGTATTATTCAATAGGAAGTGAAGTTCAGACACATGACCTGCTACAGGAATTTTTCAATCAAGGAAAAGAATTTGCACTACCAAGAGTAGACAAAAATGATTTAATTTTTAAGAAAATATCAGGTTTAGGAGATCTAGAACTTGGAAACTTTGGAGTAATGGAACCAAAGGAAAAATGTGAGACTGTTAAAAACGTGGATGTTGTGCTGGTTCCGGCAATTGCACTTACACGTGAGGGATACAGACTAGGATACGGCTTTGGGTTTTATGACAGATATCTGCATGGAAAAAAATCAAAAAAGATTGGCATGACATATGCAAAACAGGTGCTCAGATCATTTCCTTATGATGACCACGATGTAAAAATGGACTGTGTTGTAACAGAAGACGCGGTCATTTATGTAAAGTAAGAAGAGAGTCCTTTTTTGCCAATATCCAGTCTACAATACTTGGAAGGCCATGTTATGGCGTCTACTCGCGCATATACATTTTTTATCGCATCCTCTAGTGTATCTCCAGTTGCAGTTACTCCAAGTACCCTCCCACCACTTGTCAAGATCTTACCATTTTCTTTTCTGGTACCAGAATGAAATACCTGTGAGCTTGGAGTTGTAATATCAAGGCCCAGTATCTCTTCATTTTTAGAAAATGATTCTGGATATCCCTTAGATGCCAACACAACACATACTGCGCTTTGTTCCTTCCACGAAATAAGCGGCAATAAGGACAGAGTCCCATCAATGCTTGCTTGGATGTAATCAAACAAGTCAGAATCCATGCGCATCATTATTGGTTGACATTCTGGGTCACCCATTCTTGCATTAAACTCCAAAACATACGGCTTGCCATCTTTTAGCATTATCCCAGCATACAAAAATCCCTTGAATACAATTCCTTCTTTTTTCATACAATGTATAGTCTTTTCAATGACATTTTTTTGAATCTCTTTTGCAGTAGAATCATCAATTACAGGAGTTGGTGAATAGGTCCCCATTCCACCAGTATTTGGTCCCTTGTCATCATCATAGATTCTTTTATGATCTTGGCTTGTTGCCATTGGGTATGCAACATTTCCATCAGATATTGCAATAAAGGATGCTTCTATTCCATCTATTCGCTCTTCTAGAATAATTCTAGAGCCTGCATTACCAAAGTTTTTCTCAACTAGTATCTTGTTAATTGCATCAATTGTTTCAAAAGAGTCATTGCAGACAATCACTCCTTTTCCTGCAGCAAGTCCATCTGCTTTAACAACCAATTGATAATCCACGGACTTGGCAAATTCAATTGCTTTTTTTGGATCATCAAAGACTTCAAACCTTGCAGTTAGAATATCATTTCTTTTCATAAAATTTTTTGCCCAGATCTTACTTGATTCTAGCTGTGCTGCATCCTTGGTAGGACCAAATATTAAAAGACCTCTTTTGGTAAACTCGTCAACTATCCCCATTGACAATGGAACTTCAGGACCTACAACTGTTATACAGTTATTCTCTTTTGCAAATTTGGCAAGACCTTCAATATCATCAGAAGGAATATCTACATTGTTCAGAGTACCACCGTTTCCAGGGGCATGATAAATTTTATCCACTTTAGTACTTTGAGTAAGCTTCCAGCCCATAGCATGCTCTCGTCCACCAGAGCCTACAACTAGAACATTGACCAATGCTTTCGGCTTTGATTATGAGGTATATAATCCAAGATTGAATTTAGTAATATTGATTAAAGCAATGTTCTGGATGTACTTTATTGATTCAAGTAGATACAACAAAAGCTGTTTATCTTTT
>QYPM01000065.1 GCA_007280465.1 Nitrosopumilales archaeon | reverse complement strand
TAACCAAATCTGGTGATATAGATGCAACTGCTGAGCCTGTTGAATACACGGTTCTCTCTCGTGATGCAGGTATTACAGGAACTTGTTGTCCATAGGCTTCTTTTTGAGACATTTCCAAGCTTACAAACACTGCAGTTGAAATGATTAGAATCGCAGCAAGTGTTGCAAGTACGGTTTTCTTCTGGCGCATCATTAATTCGTATAACAAAATTTGAGTTTATAGACTTTGAGTAGGTTTGATTCTAACTTGATTTTTTATTAAAATTTAACTAGCATTTTACAATCTCGTTAATTGATACTCATAGACAATCTAAAAATAAGCAAGGATTATCTTTAATGTATCAACATGATACCGGTTTTGCTAGACATTTGGGGATGTATACCTGAACTTTCCAAGAACTGTATCGATATGACCAATGCCTCTTCCACATACCTAGGAATCTTGGGAGGAGCAATAATTGGAGGAGTTGTCAGCTGGTGGATTTATCATAGGCAAAAATACACAACTGCAAAACAAGACCACATTTTAGGCAGAATAAAAGATTTAGAGGAAAATCATACCAATATTTTAAAAAAACTTGAAGAGTTTGATGACAAACATGAGCATTCATTTGACACATTACAAGAACTCAATAAAAAAATAGATGGTCTTTTGAAAAAATCAGATGAAGATTCTTTAAAATAATATTTTTACTTGTTTGAAAAGGTCCACTTTTGTTCTGTATTCATTTTCAATATTTGTTCAGGCGATATATCCTTATGATCAACTCCAATGTGCGTGGTATACTCTAACAGGCTTGTGAATGCCTTCTTGCAAACAGGACAGTTCTTTTCAAATCCACCCATGGGTATAGTAAACACAAAAATTGTATTTTAAGATATTCTAGATAATCATAGTATAGAGCTTGCTACATCTAAGAGTGAGGAGGCATGTGGAATATTTTTAGAGGCAAGATCTTTAGTAGAATCCTTTTTTCGCCCGGCATTCCAAACGGATACTTGTCCACTCCCAAGTATTTTTTTGCCATCTTGTCTGCGTGTTTGTCAGCATCCTGAGTTGTCTGTTCTATGACTTTGCCACGTATTGTGACCATATTGTAAGGATTTTTGTTATCAATAACAGAGACTGCAACCCTAGGATCTCTTGAAACATTTCTTTGTTTGACCCTCCCCTCAGCTGTATTTACAATGATTATGCCATCAACCAAATCAATCCAGGTCGGAGTTATCTGCGGCGAGTTGTCTTTCATCAAAGTAGCAACAAACGCCATATTCTTGTCTTCAAGCAATTGTGCCACTTCTGGAGATATTATGCCGGTTTCAGTCATGGTGTTCTACTTTGTTTCCAAATTTACCTTCCATCACTATTTCTGATAACGGTTTTCTAGTATTAGGAATTTCACGAGTTTGAAGTTCTGGCGATAGTTTTTCCTTTAGACCCTTTTTCCCTATTGCAATCATCGCAACTACTTCAAAATCTACAGGTACTTCCAAATCCTCTCTTGCTTTCTCATAATCAAATCCCGCCATTGCATGAGTGACAAGCCCTTGTGAGACTGCCTGAATTGCAAGATTCTCCCATGCAGAACCAGTATCAAATTGGTGCGTTATTGATGGCTGACCATTATGCTCAAAGTTTTTTCTAGAAACTATAACAACTAGAACAGATGCATTAGCACACCATTGCTTATTGAAATCAACAAGCAAATTGAAAAGATCATTCCAGTTTTTTGAATTTCTTTTTGCATAGATAAATCTCCATGGCTGACTATTGGAAGACGATGGAGCCCATCGTGCAGCTTCGAAAAGTGAAAAGAGTTCCGTATCGCCTATTTCTTCAGGTACAAATGATCTTGGGGACCATCGATTTATAATCAAAGAATTAATTTCATGTGTGGTACTACGATTTTTTTGTACCTCAGGATCTATCATTATTTGTGAGTAATTTCATCAATACTTAAGTTTACCAGTATTTCTTTTGCAAGTGACCAAGACACATTTCAATACTATATCGCATCTGAACTTTTACAAGTCAAAACATTACGTCATTTTTTCATGTTATCAATATAAGAAAATACAGGTTCCAGATATTTACTTGAGGCAATTACAGCACATGCAATACCAGTCCCAAGAAGTATGCCACCCACTACGTCTAGAGGATAATGATCTCCGACATAAATTCTGGAATAGGAGACCAGTATTGCCTCAATGCCAAGAATTATTGAAAATATAAGCTGTTTTCCTTTATTAAATCTCAAAAAAAGAATTGCTGCGCCGGCTGAAACAATCGTGGCATGACCTGAAGGAAAGGATGGATCAGAATCAGCATGTGCCAGAAGATTTACACTGGAAGGCCTTGCCCTATCTATTTCATTTTTGAGTGCGATACCCAGTGGAATTAAAATTAGAAAGGTTATCGTAAGCAATACCGCTGCTTTTCTGCCGTCCTTTTTACCCAGTACAGAGAGTAATAGAATAACAGATATCCAGACTACCTCTCTGCCATATTTTGTCAAGTCCACCATTATTTTATTAAGAGTTTTACCATGAGGATTGTTTATTGCCTGAAATGAAGAAGTGTCCCATTTTGTAATTTCTGCATTATTACTAGAAACCAAAAATGACAGAACTGCAAAACTTGCAAGAAGTATTGCAGCGAGTATGACGTACTTCATCTGACTTAATGAAAATTACCGGGGTTATAAAATAGATCACAGAATCATTTGCCAAGACATGTATCATTCCACGTCATAAAACATCAAACGGTTCTACAAGGATATTGGTTGACAAATCAGCTTAGTAATTACTAGACAAGATAACTAAACCATATGAGTGGGTTTGTACAACTAACAATATGACAGACAAACCAAAACCCATCACCGTATGGGCAGCAATGGTTCACGCTCCATTTAAAAAAGTGATAGCATTTGACCTACTTTTTTTGGGACTGGGTGCATTCATAGGAGCTGGAATTATTACAGCAGTCCTAATAAAATAGGACTGTTTTTTTAATTAAAATTTATTCTACTCTATGATGTATGACAAGTTGATCATAGTATCGGACAGATTTTACATTAACAAATTCTAGCATTCCATATCTTGAAAGTTCCCTTCCAAAACCACTTTGTTTTACGCCACCAAATGGAATTCTAGGATCAGATATGACTACATTATTTACAGTTACAATGCCTGATTCTATTTGCCTAGATAATTTTTCTGCTTTTTCTAGATTTTGGGTCCATAGACTGGCGCCAAGCCCATATTGTGAGGAGTTTGCCAGTTTAATTGCCTCATTTTCATCTTCTACTATAGTTACTGGTGCTACAGGACCAAATGCCTCCTCATGGGCCACTAGCATGTCTGGAGTAATCTTGTCAAGAACAGTTGGGGCATAAAAGTAACCCTTACTTTTGAGTCTCTTTCCACCTGTGAGAATGTGAGCCCCCTTGTCTACTGCATCTTTGACAATTTCTTCTATTCTGTGCAAACCATCAGCATTAACAAGTGGTCCCATGTCAGTTGCGTCGGACATTGGATCTCCCACAACAAGTTTTTCTGTTTTTTGGACAAATTTTTCGATAAATTCCTTTGCATGATTTTTAACTACAAAAAATCTCTTTGATGCAATACAGCTTTGTCCACAATTGATGAATCTTCCTTTGACTGCACCGGTAGAGGCTTTTTCCACATCGGCATCAGAGCATACAATAAATGGATCACTGCCACCCAATTCCAAAACACATTTTTTGATTTGCCCAGAAGCTCTTTGTGCAACTTTTGCGCCAACAATATTGCTTCCAGTAAATGTCACTGCATTAATATCAGAATCAATTAATTTTTCTGCCATCTTAGAATCACTTACCAAAGTTTGGAAGATTCCTTCTGGAAATCCAGCATTTCTAAACATGTTTTCCATTTCAATACCACATTGCATAGTAACACTTGCAGGTTTTAGAACAATAGTATTTCCAGCCATAAGCGATGGGGCTGCAAATCTTAATGCTTGCCAGTATGGAAAGTTCCATGGCATGATACTTGCAATTATTCCAATTGGTTCAAAAGCGATAAAACTTTTTCTTGCGTCAGTATTGACAACTTCAGTATTTAGAAACGTTTCACCATTATCACCATAAAATTCCATTGCCCACGCACATTTTTCTACTTCGGCAAGTGATTCTTTTAGCGGCTTGCCCATTTCTTGCGTAGCTGTTTTTGCAAGTGCATCTTTATTTTTTCGAAGTTCTGCTGAGAGAATATGTAAAAACATTGATCTTTTCTTTGGATCAACCTTCCACTGGGAAAAGGCCTCGCGTGACTTGGCAACTTTATTTTTAAGTTCAGATTCTGTTATGACCTGATACTCTGCAATTACCTCTTCTGTAGCTGGATTTATTGTCGTAATTGTCATCTAAAACGAGAATAATAACAAACGGTTATATACCTTTGGTTGGTTTCTATAACCAATGAATGGTAACTATATCCAACCAGACCCAACAGCGATGTTCAGAGACTGGATTCAACAAAGCGGTAAAGCACAGATGGACTTCATGAAAACCTTTGGTGACATGATGAACCGTAATAATCAATCCAATCCACTTGAAGCATTAAAAGAAATGGCCGACACTACAACCAAAGCACAAGCAGATTTTGTGCAGACTGCTGCCGAGTCAGGATCAAAATCAATGTTCAATTGGTTTAATCTTGCACAGGGACTACCTCAATTTTCATCGTGGGGGGCCTTTAAGACAACAGTTGGAAGTAACGGACGTATTTCCATACCAGAAGCAGAAAGAGAAGCAATTGGAATCAGAGAAAATGATCTGGTCCAGGTAATAGTAGTTCCAATCTACAAAAATAAATCACAACCGGAGGTGAAAAAATGAGCAAAGCAGATACAACAAAAGAAGCATATGGAGTATACAAGCAGAATGTGAATCGTTACTTTGAAGAAGCAGAAAAAAGTGTTGCGCAATACATTCAAGCAGTGTCTAACCTTCAACAGGAATTCGCTACATCATACAAAAATGCAGTAGAATCAGCAATTGAATTCCAGCACGAGGCAGCAACAAAGAGCGGTCTTAATGCAAACCTTCCACCAAGTTTCCTAAAAGCAATCAATGATGCAACAGAGGAAATTGTAAAGACTACTTCAGTACAAAACAAGGCAGTCATAACAGCAATGGAAGCAGCAAGACAAAACATCAAGACATTCAATGATAACTTGAAAGCATTCACAACTATGGATGCAAATATACTACAATCATGGTTCTCAGCATGGACTCCCAGCAAGAACTAGATTAAATCTTTAATTTTTTATTTTTTTTCAGATCTTTCAGATAACCATTGAACAAACTCAGGAAGGACTTTTTTCTGAGAAAATGAACTGGCTATCATACCGACATGCCCAGTAGGATAGATTTTCAAAGTTTTGTCTTCACTAGATACCGCATAGTGAATAGGCATGCTACATTCAGGCGATACAAGGTGATCTCCCACCGCAACCTGAGTAAGAAGTGGTACTGAAATATTTTTTAAAGAAACTTGCTTTCCTCCCACGTACATGTTATTATTGATAAGAAGATTATCTTGATAGACGTCCTTTATCCACTGCTTGTAGAGTTCTCCAGGGATAGGAGGCGTATCATTAACCCATTTTTCCACCCGAATGAAATTCTCTACATATTCTTTATTATGAATATTTTTAAAGAAATTCAAATATTTTTCAAAACCCTGCTCAAAAGGTTTGAGAATAGAGAATACATAATACATAAGCTCAGGAGGCATGTTGCCTACGGTATCTACCAACTTGTCAACATCCATGTGTTTTGCAAGATTTGATACTACAGTACTGTCTCGCCTTCCATCAATTATGGGGGATGTAAGAATCAGATTTTTAATTTTTTTAGGATGAAGTGCGGTATATACAGTGGAAAGTGTTCCTCCAGTACAATATCCCTGGAGCGAAATTGTATCTGATGAGGATTCTTTTCTAACAAAATCAATGCAATTATCCATATACCCATTGACATAGTCATCAAATCCTTCATGTTGATTAATTTGAGTTGGTGAGCCCCAGTCAATAAGATAAACATCGACTCCCTGAGTTAGCAGATTTCTTATCCAGCTCTTTTTTGGATGAATATCAAAGATATGAAATCTATTAACTAGCGCATAAGCTATGACAAGTGGAGTCTTCATTTGTTTGTCAGCTAATGGACTAAAGTGAAGTAAGCGAACTTTATCTTCAGAATGTACTACCTCGTACGGAGTTACTTCAAGATTTATTTCATCAAGAGACTGGGCAAGATTTGGCGCCTCTAGAATATTCTTGTTCAGGGTTATGAATTCTGCCAATAGTTTAGGATCTATTCTAATCTCGCTAGTCATTATTTATGTTACTTCCGGGTTAGTTATTTTTTCAAGTTTGGCAATTCTTTTTCGCAAAGAGTGTAATTCTTGGTACACTTCATCCATGTCCTTTTTGGTAGGCATGTTTGCGCTTTCAAGTAATGCCGAAGTCATATTATTCCAGTGTTTTGCAATCTCAAGTTCACTTGTTACAAGTTTACCAAAATTTTCAGCAAATTCTGATGAATCAAAGAGTTTTGTAAAATAATTTTCAAACATGTCAATCCATATGCGCTTTGATGCCTCCATATTCTCCATATCACTTGGAAGCTCTGGTACCTTTCGGGTGTATTCCTTTTGAGCCTCAGTCCATGTATCGGCAAGCTGTTTGTAGTAAGCGGCAAGTCTTGAATTAAATTCAGTCACATCTTCATTCATCTCAATTGTTTCAGTACTCAGTTTTTTGGCAGTAATAGCAAATTTTCGAAATGGACCAGTAGCTGTAATAGTCTGTTGCTTGTTAGACATCAAGTATAACAAATCTGTCCAGAATAGTGAGGTATGCTTGTAATCAGCAAGTGATTTTTTTACATCAGGTGGAATAGACATGATAGGTAGAATCTTATGGTTTTCACTACATATAGAGATTGCTTCAGTCATCACTCAAAAAAGAATAGCTAATTGTTAAAAATAAGTTCGACAAGTAATTGTATGACAATGAGTAAGACAGAATCTCAAGAAAATAAGAGAGAAGACACACCCGTATTATCAATATGTGATGTAATGAGAGATAATACAAATCAAGTAATAATGAAAGTTGAGAGTCTGCTTCCTACATACATTGAAAGTTTTGCCAACATTCAGGAAGAATACCTGCGTATTGCCAGAGACTTTTTTGGGACATGCTATATAGCAGAAAAGGAGTTGCTTGACAAGATGGGAGTAGATCACAAGGCCATAGAGGGTTTTGACAAATATCTCAAAGTATTAACAAAGTACACGATCTTAGATATAGACATGGTAAACAATTTTCAAAAAACATTTGTTACAAATACCATGTCTGGAATGAAGACATATGATAATTATGTAAAACTCATGTTGTCTGAATATGCCAAGATGTTAGAATATACGTCTGCCCTGATACCTAAGAAAAGCTGATCGCTAGATCTTTTTTGTAAATTGTTCTTATCAATTAGTCATAACTAGTACCAACAAAACCTTATTTTGCTTATAAAACTCAAAAAAAAGGAATGGATGAAAAGTTTGTCACAGTAAATAGAAATAAAATAAGATATTTGGAAGATGGTAAATCCGATCGGAACATACTGTTACTACATGGGCTAGGCGGGTATGCAGAGAGATGGAGTAACATCATACCATTTTTGGCTAAAAAATTTCATCTATATATTCCAGATATGATAGGATATGGACAAAGTGACAAACCTACCGCAGATTATACTCCAGAATATTTTTTAAAATTTGTTTTTGATTTCATGGACGCAGTAGGAATTAAAAATACAATCATGATGGGAACTTCGCTTGGAGGCCAAATAGTAATTGAATGTGCGGCAACCCAACTCCCAACCATAAAGAAGATTATTTTGATTTCCCCTGCAGGAATAATGAGAAAATCTACTCCCACACTTGATGCGTACACCATGGCGGCACTATATCCATCCAAAGAGGCTGTGAAGAATGCATATCAGATGATGGTAGGTCCGGACAAGCAGGTATCAGAGGTATCAATTGAGAGATTCATCACCAACATGTCTAGGCCAAACGCAAAGATGGCATTTCTGTCAACACTCCTGGGACTAAAAAATGCTCCCGATATTTATGAAAAATTAGAAAAAATTACAGTTCCTACATTGTTAATCTGGGGAAAAGAAGACAAGCTCATACCCTATGAGTATTCACAAGAATTTGTTTCGTCTATTAATAACTGTAAATTTATCACAATGGAAGGATGCGGACATTCCCCATATGTTGAAGACCCAGAGAAACTCTCAGAGTTGGTGATCAAGTTTCTTTCATAACAAATTGTTCCACATAACAAAACCAATCGTGAGAATCACAATCAATGTAAATAAGGACAATCTCAGAAATGTATACATGAATAGTATTTTACAAGAGAAGGAAAATCAAACGTTATGAATTTATTTTTGAAAGATAAATCATTAGAGGAAGTTTTACCAGAATCAATATTTTCTACGCCCGTAGTAAGTATCAGAGTTGAGGATACATTGGCAGAGGCTGCAATTCTTCTTCCTCACCACCTTGAAACACTAACTGATACCCTAGTTGCTACAAGTAATGACCAGCCAGTTGGCGTAATAGGCGGAATTGAAGTTTTAGAAGCAATTCTAAAAAACCAAACATTGGGATTTCTGGACAAGACAAAGGTTGGAGATGTAATGAGTAAGAATATTGTAATCGTGAATTCAAAGACTAAATTTTCAGAACTGGTAGATAAATGGTTAGAAATCGGAAGGGCATTTGCAATAATACCAAATCAGTATAAAGGATATTCGATAATCTCAGTAAGAAAGATTCTTGAAGTTGGCTTGTTGTTTAAAATCAATACCCCAATCTCTGCAATTCCCGCAAAAAATATTATTACATTTCATAAAAATGATACAGTAAGACAGATCATTCAACGAATGTTTGACAATAATACTCGAAAGCTTGTCTTAGAAGGTACTTCTTTTTTCATCAATGATAGAATAATCATACAAAAATTAATCAGAGAGTTCAACTGCCTCAGAGATGGACAAGACTTCTTAGGAATGAATTCAGACATTTTTAGCCTAGAAGAGGCAATTAATGTATCTGGCGACCTTACAATCGTGGAAGCATGTAAAATTATGAAGACTATGAAATCTCCTCTTCTGAGAATAAAGGACAAGGTCATTAGCCCGTGGGACATAGTTTTAATTCTAAATTCTGGAAACTTGTCATAATTTAGAATGGCTCAATTTTAAAATCAGATGGAATATTCTCACATCACAGACATAATCTGTCATCCATTCGAGAATGTTAGATCCTCTCGGATTCTATTTCATCCCTCAAATTAAACCTCATACAAATGCAACCTTTCTACATTCGGATGCTATCATATGCCCAATGCAGTAAAGCCTGTCTTTGCTTTTTTCGACAGTCTAAATCTCCATTAACACAGTGGATTTCAATTTGAGATATGTGGCGCCTCATATTTTTCCATCTTGAAATCTGCCTCTTGTCTTCATCGGGCATTCTCCTTCCCATGTAATATCGGCAATACCACTGGAACCAGCCTCGAGGATCTTCATGAAAAATCCATCCTTTTTGCTGCCATACACTAAGGGGTTGACTAGCATCGACTCCAAAAAAATTCATATTTTCATCACATCCATGGTCAGAAAGTTTTGCTTTGGAAAACCAGGATTTTGGAAATTCTTTTTGACAATCATTAAGATAGCTGCCTCCAAATACCCCTAGTTCCAGCATCTGTTTTGGAGTAAGTTCGGGAGTAAAAAGATGGGCAAAATTTTTTCCCCGTAATTCTGTTAAAACATAAGAATAACTTTTTTGAATTGAGTCACTTACTAATACATTTTTTAATTTGAGAGATTGAGATGTTTTTTTCATAAAAGATATGTGGGGTAAATTAATTGTACCAAAATTTTTTACAGTTATGACATTGAAATTTCTGTTTAATGATATCTTTTAAATTCATTATTTCCAAAATGGCAAAATTCATCGAGCCACAAGTAGGACAGCCTTCATCTTTTAGAATTTTAGATTTTGCAAATTTTGGAATACCATTATTAGAGGAAAGCATAATCATTACAGAATTATATCTCCCATTCTTTTGCTATAATCATACTGGAAAATATGCATGGGCGTAATTTCTAGGGCTACCTCATCATCTGCTTTTTGCATTAGAAAATGTTTAAGCTTTGAATCACTGTCTCCAAGGTATTTTGAAATAAGAAGTTCCAAGACTTTTTTGCCATCATTTTGTTTAATTTGACATGTTCCTTGTCCACGTATTCCTCGGTATGGAGATTTGTCAGAAGCAATCTCAAATCCGCACAAATTATTATTTGAGAGATATTTTACGATCTTAGCCGTAGGTCTGGTAGCACATAGAATTTTTCCGTTAGATATTTTAAACCAAAGTGATATTACGAGGGGGTAACCATTTTGACTAATACATGATAGTCGGATTGGAATTTTCTGTTTCTCTAACGAATCAGCAATATTGTTACAAACAAGTTTTTCAGCATTATCGTTTTGAGATATTTCATAACTCATGAAAGTATTTTTCAGAATTTACATATAAACAATATCCCATTATTATTTAATTTAGCACTAGAATGATATTTTATCACTAGGACTAATTCAAATTCACAATATTGAAATGAGATGATTTCATCGATAGTAATTTTTTCTTACCACTAGAAAAATAATCTGCCCCCCATTAAATATGAAAAAATGATCACGTTTTTGATGTAAACATGTCATACGTTTGTAAGCGATGTAACTATGCATCAAACTTTGTCACCGATCTGAGTAGTGGTGAAGTGTTTTGTCCTCATTGTGGCGTTGTAATTTTTAATAAAATTCCAGCTAAGAAATTAATTGTAGACATACAAATATCGTTACTTACTCTCTGAGACAGCTGTTACTAAATACAGGTACTTTTCTATTCCTGCTCGCCAAAAACTATAGAATTCACTATGATCTTTTTTGCAATGAATTCTTGTATGTTTGTCCGTATTATCCTAGCATCGGGGAACAGGTATAGGACAAAACTTGCCACCAACCCCAAAGCAGTCTTTACACTAGCTGTTTTTTTAGGGTCAGTCATAGGGAATAATCTCAGAGTGGAAGAACCAACTTTAGCATCAAGTTCAATTATGAATTCCTGATGAAGATCATCAATTGTTAATGCTGTGATTAGGGCTCTATCATTATTTTTGTTCACGAAGACATCAATGAGTTTAATGATACCAGAGTCTCTTTTCATCACAGGTTGAAATTGTTTTGAAAATTCTTCAAGATCAATTTTCTTGTCAAATACAACATGTGGCATTACTTGCCATCTCCTTTGTTTCTTGATCTTGTTCGTGTAAGTGAGCCACAGCAAAGGCATCTAGGGCTATTCAGGTACAAAAACAGTCCACAAATGCTACAGAATTTCTGCCCTGCCCCATATCTTTTATTATTGACAGTAGTTTGGGCTTCCATACCTTCACAATATCCCTTACATACGTATACCATGATGGTATTATCTTTTTTGAATATTAATACTAGTAGTAACTTTATTTCATAGTGCTAAAATTATTTTTGTACGTGGCTAAATTTAGCACTAGAATATAATTTAGTCACTAGTTTATATTTTAGAAATACAAATACAACTTCGTGAAGTGTCAATTACTAAAAAAACAAACCAAATCAAAAACGTTCCAGAATCTAAATAACTTTGATAATTTAGCAGGAGAATTGATTGGATAAACTAGTTGTAGTATCAGGCGGAATAACTATGGCGCTTGGATTAGGTTTTCTTGTAGTGCACTCATTGCACCCAATGTTAAATGATGCCTATGTATCAGTGGGTATAGGTGGCATAATTATAGGAATGGGCATTATAATATGGAGTAGAAGACTTGGAATCAAAAAGGATGTCGAGTATATGAGATGATTTCAGAACAATCATCAGAAAAACGTGCAATCCAGTCAAAACCATACAATATTTTGGTGACTGGTTCCACGGGTTTTATTGGATCTAGGTTAGTAAAGAGATTGACCAATCATGGCTATACTGTTACTGCTTTGTCAAGAAGAAAAATTCCGGATACTGAAAATGTAAGATATGTTCAAACAGATGTTTTGAAAGAGGAACAATTAGCAAGAACACTAGAAGGAATTGAGGTTGCGTATTATCTATTACATTCTATGGAAGGAGACAAAAAGTTATGGAAAGATTTTGCCCAGCGAGAAAAATTACAAGCTCAAAACTTTCTAAAGGCTGCAACCAGTGCAGGAGTCAAAAGAATCATCTATCTTGGCGGTCTAATTAATGAGGCGCTAGAATTATCTCAGCACATGCAAAGTAGAAAAGATGTAGGAGATATTTTGGCCTCTGGAAGTATACCTGTGACTCAATTACGTGCATCAATTATCATTGGTGCAGGCGGCGGGTCATACGCTATGCTGAGATATTTGGTGGAGCGACTACCGCTAATGGTCTGCCCAAAATGGATCAAATCACTTGCTCAGCCTATTGCAGTAGATGACGTGATAGAATATTTGGTTGGATGTATGGAGCATTCTGAAACATCAGGAAAAATATTTGACATTGGCGGTCCAGAACAGTTAACATATGAAAGACTAATGCGTGTTTACGCTACTTTTTTGAATAGGAATTTAATAGTAATTGAGATTCCGTTCTTAACTACCCGACTTTCCTCATATTGGGTTGATCTGATAACTCCTGTTAAGGCATCACTTGCAAGACCATTAATTGATAGTCTTGTTCATGATACGGTTGTCAGGAATGATTCTATTACTAAAATAATTCCATTAAAACTAAAATCTGTAAAAGAGTCAATTGAAATTGCAACAAAGGAGATGAGTGAAAATCCACCATCTGAAGAACGAACAGAGGCCAAAACCAGTTTTGTCTTTAATCAAAAACTACTCATGGTTTCACTAGTTGCAATGTTAATTGTTGGTACTACCTATTACTGGCTTGATGACCGTAAAGATGTATACCAACCGTTGTGGCTGGTTGCTTCAGGTTTTTGGTTCATGACAATAATAGTGGCAATACTATTTGTAAATAAAAAAACAAGACTTGGATACATGATTGGTGGACTCCTTGCTTGGGTTACACTTGCATTTTGGCTGTTTGACAATTATTCATTAGTATTCCACAAATCATTGATTGCAGTACAGCCAAACATAAACATGGAGATTCGCAACTTTGTAGGTGTAACAATTGCATCAATTGCAATTGCTGCATCACATAACGTATTCCATAAAATTAGATCATACCAATACAGAGGAAGACCTGCCTGAGATGATGCTAAAAATACTGAACTTGTCAATACAAGAGAGTTACTTTGTAGGACGTTGTGAATTAGACGGAATAGAGTATTCACTGAATATTCAAAATCAAAGCGGTGGCAAGGTTGTAAAATTTCCTTTTGAATACGACGAAGACAAAGTTCTCATAAGAATATCAGGGAAGGATATCCAGGTACAAGATGAACTACAATTCAAAGGCAAGTCAGAATGGATAGAAATCTATTCTAATACAATAACAAATTATCTCGCTGACCATCAACAAGGGTCAGAATGGTTAGAAATTTCACCTAGTCATTAGTTTAGCACTAGGTTATTTTATTAGCACTATATTAATTAGTCACTAGTCATGATCAGTTGTAATGGTCTACATCAGATCAAAAACAGTCAAGGGAACGCAATATGGTTACCTTGTGGAAAGCATATGGGATCCTAAGAGAAAGACTTCGAGACAAGTCACTTTAAAGTATCTTGGAAAACTTGACGGCATTACATTAGAGGATCTACCAGAACAATATAGAAAAGATCAAAAGATAACTGCTTTTTTGACATCACATAATCCCACAAACATAAAGGAAAAGGAGAAACTCTTCAAGAAATTACGTAAGGAGACTTTTGATAATCTTACAAATGGAGATTTAGATGCATTATTGAAGACATATGATACATATGTAAATTCAATTGGAATTGTAGACTTTTATGAAAATATTTTAAAACATGTCATGTATCAAATAGGAGACCTGTGGGAGAAGAAACAACTTGCAGTCGCTGCAGAACATGTTGCAAGTAATGTCGCTCATAGTTTTGTAAAAATACTAAATGAAAAACTTTCAAAATCTTCTACCAAGCAAAATATTCTCATATGTACACCAGCTGGAGAATCTCACACTCTAGGTTGCAACATGCTAGAATCATATCTTCGCACAAGAGGTTTCAATGTTTTTAATATTTCACCTTCAATACCTACAGAGGAAATAATCAGTTTCATAAAAGGAAGTTCCCCTGATGCCGTACTTGTATCAATAACACTAGATGACAACATACCCTCAGGAAAAAGACTGGTAGGAAAAATAAAAGAGAGATTCAAAATTCCAGTATTTGTGGGAGGCCGTGCATTATTAGGTAAGACAAACCTGGGATTTGAGGCAACGGAGGCTCAAAATTTGAGTATGCCTGAACTAGCAAAGATGCTAACTACCACATAATTACAAGAATGTAAAAATCATTGACGGATTTCTACAGAAGTATCCAATGACAATAATAGAAAACATCATAATTGGTGATAGAATAGAATTGACAGATTCAAATTGTCCACAATAAAAAATGTAAAAAACTGCGAGGAAAACGTACTAGTTTTACAAGGAGGGGGGTCTCTTGGAGCCTATGAGTGTGGAGTATACAAAGCAATTCACAAACTCAAAATAAAATTAGATGTAGTTGCTGGAACTTCAATTGGAGGAATAAATTCTGCCATAATTGCTGCAAGTAAAAGCGAGGATCCATCCAAAGGTCTTGAAGAGTTTTGGCTAACCTTAGCAGAAACAGTAACACCTCACTTTCTTTCAGAGAAGATGAGAGAGATTTCATCATCAATATACTCTGCAATGTGGGGAAATTCAAATGCATTTCTTCCCTTATGGTTAAGACCATCTCTTGATTTTACTTATAATTCTCCATATCTGTACGACATTACACCTTTGAAGAAGACCTTGGAAAAATTTGTAGATTATTCCAATCTTAAAGAAAAATCAAGGCCCAGGTTAATTGTAACATCTACCGATGTTCAAAATGGAAAACCATCCACATTTGATAGCAAGTATGATAACTTTACATCAGAACATGTCCTTGCAAGTGCAGGATATCCATTCTACGGTATTTCTTGGACAAAAGTAGGTAACAGATACTTATGGGACGGGACACTTTTGAGCAATACCCCACTAAGAGAAGTAATAGACGCATCTCCAATTTGTGATAAAAAAGTCATCATAGTGAATCTATTTCCTCATAACCAAGAGGAACTTCCCCGCAACATGTCAGAATCATGGCATAGAGCAAGAGACATCATGCATACAGACAAGACAGACCAATCAGTACGAATGTCCAAAGTAATCTCAAGATATTTACAGATGATAAAAAAGATGCACGATATTTTAGAATCTACACCACTTGATGAAAAAAATAAGAAAAAGTTTGTTGAATTAGAATCAGAGTATCATAAACTTGCATGTGAACGAGGTGCCATCATCAAGGAAATAGTACGAGTTGAAAGAAAAGAAGAGTCACACTATCTATTCGAAGATGCGGATTTCTCAGTTGATACAGTAAAGAAGCTCATACAGAACGGTGAAAAAGACGCATTGAAAGTCTTAGTAGAATTTGGAAATAACTGATATCTCATAATTAGAAAATAAAAATCTCATTTTATGCATTAGTTACTGGCAAGTTGAGTTGTAACAGCATATCTTCAAAAGTTATATGTAAAGAGTTTTAGCAAATAATGAACTGAAAAATGAGCGATAAAAAGAAACCCAAGGACAGTGAAGAATTTCTTGATGAATCTTCAGAAAATGGTGAAAATGAACTAGATGAATTTCTAGATGATGAGTTTGAAGAAGATGACTCTTCAGAAAAATCTTGATTTTAAAAATACAACAATCACTTAAAAGTGAGAGATGATTTTAAAGAGTAATGACTGATTCTCAATATGACTCTGAAATTGAAGAGGTATCAGCCATCATACTCGCAGATAAAATATCATTGGATGAACAAGATGATACAAAGTTAAAAAAATATCAAGATTTTGCAAAAAAGAAATTTAATTTAAACGAAGAACAGGCAATCCAGCTGGTAAATGAGGCATTTTTGTATCTAAAGTTAAAAGGTTCAGACTCCATAGATCCTCTGCAAAATGGTGATCAGTTTGGCGCAGGCTTTAGCTAGTAAAATCAAGTATAAAAATAAAAGCGTAATATCGTAAAGAAGAGAATTTTACCAACTAAACTTTAATCTAGTTTTTGAAGAGATTGCCACTATTGAGATTATTGCAACCATTAGGACTACAAACGACAATCCACCAAATTCTGGAACTACTTGTGTTCCAATAACCTCTATTTGTTTAGTATCTAGAGGAAATGACACAGTGATGGTTCTATTAGCATTGTTTTTGCTTTCAGTAAAATCAGTGTCTGCCCCATCTACTAGAACAAAGAATTGATCATCACCTGTGCTTGCTTTTGCATCAATAAGAGATCGTGGCATGGTCATGGTCAAGTTTCCATCGCTAGATGACTTGAGAGATACGATAAGAGACGTATCCTGTGGACTAATGGATATATCATCCACGGTTGCGCCGGTTACGCCATAATTTACAGTGTATGATTGACCGTTTTGTGCATCTTTGACAGCAAATTGCTGTGGCTCTTGTGCAAATACTGGAGCTGCCCCCATTGAGAATAGTATAGCAATCATAAGTGCATATGAAGTCCAATGCATGTGTTCTTTTTTTTAATGTCGTATTTGACTTTTACTAGTAAGCATTCTACAGACTAGAAAATTGGAAATAGGGGCATCCTAGCAAAATATCAGGTAAGTCGCTTTTGTTAAGACATAAAATAATTCTCTTATGGACGCTGCTTGGCATTGGAATGTTATCTGTCATAGCATTTCATGAAAGTTTTGAAATGGTAGATTATCAAGGTGAACAATCAAAGATTAGGATCACCGTTAGCTATGCCAATGATACGTCAAACACTCATGCGATTCTTGTAAATAGTTATCAAAAATATACAATTTCACAAGAATATTCTTGGACAAACAATAATTTCACTAGATTCAACCTACAAGGATATTCTATCGATAACAATCCAATTGTTCCCATCCAAAGATCATCGTATGGTAATTTCACATTAGATACTCCAACAGATTCTAATCACTCGATAGTTTTTTTGGCAAAACCTCAATTCAAAATTATTACACCTGGGACAAACAAGATAAATTTCTTCCCTTCCTCTCAGACAAATGATAATTGGTTTGATGCAGATTCAGATATACAAATTATTGCGCCATATGTACTACAATCAAATCAGGAAGATGCACGACGGCAGCTTAACGGATGGTCATTAGACAGTCCAGATATCAATATCATTCCAAGACAAGAATCAGGAACTTTCAAGTCTCATACTATTCACATGTCAAGTATGCATAAAATTGATCTAGAATATACTACGCAGTATTACATCAAAGTAATTTCTAATTTTGGACAAGCTCTTGGAACAGGGTGGTATGATTCTGGAACTATTTCATATGTATCAGTAGTACCCATAGATGACATTCTTGTGAAACATGTCTTTACTGGATGGCAAGGTCAAGTAATAGGAAGTGAAAATCAAGAATCAGTAGGAGTACTAGTAGATTCTCCAAAGATCATCGTAGCCAACTGGGTTACAGATTACACCAATGTTAGTACAATTGGAATTGTCATAATTGCAATTGGGGTTTTGGTACTAATTTACAGAAAAAGGAGAACCTCCTCAAAGGCATAATTATAGTAAATTTGAGCAAGAACTTAAAACTACCAGATTCAATTACATTCATGTTGCTACAAAGTCAAGATCCTGTAGCTTTGCGGGAAGAAATTCAAAAAATCATGATTACTAATGGGTTTAAGAGAGAATGTTTCTCCAAGATTTTAGATTACACAATAGATCTGTTCGAGTCAAAGGGCTTGGGTGTCGATTATTATGGCTATCACAACATCATTCATGAATTAGAAGTGACCTATGTCACTTTACTTGCAGCTCAATGGGAAAGCATACATGGTACCCTAAAGCCAGAAGACTTTCCTTACCTTTTTGTTGCAGCACTCTTTCATGATTATGATCCTGAGAAAAAAGTAGACAAGCCACACGAGGAAGACGCCGTCAAATTTGTCATGACGGATGAGAAACTCAATTCATTACTAAAAGATGCAAATATTGATAAAAATTTGATTGCAGCATTAATTCACAGAACCACCTATCCCTGGAATGGGGAGATCAAAGAGAATACGGAGAAGAAAATAGAAGATTGTCTTAATCAAATACAAGTTACAAGAGAAGATGAAAACAAGAAAGAACATTACAAGAAGATGGGGTGGTTTCTTTCAGTCACAGACAGAATTGCAGGATACACTCTAGGTGATTTTGCAAAAGCATTAGAGATGGCACAAAAAAATGCTCACGCATTGGCGTGGCATCCATACTATATTGTTAGAAGATCAGTGGCATATTTTGAAGATCTTCTCAATAATGATGCAGAGATGTATCAAAGGGTTTTACGTGCACTTCCAAGAGATATGAGGAAAAATTTTACAGATAATGTTTTGTCTTTCATGAAATTGCGAGAACAGGAAATTCAGATCGAAGGTTCACTTGTTTATGACAACGCAAAATTTTTTGCAGTAATAGAGCCCATGTCAAGACGTCAGAATCCAGAGTTTGTAAATACATTATCTGAAATTTATCATCAATTACCAAAACCACTCCAATTCAAAAACAATGAATTTATCGAATCAGTTATGGCCAAAGATACCATACTCAATACATTGAGATTGGGAAGCGATAACGGTCCTGTAATAGGTTTCACAAAGGGAGGACCTCTTGAGACATACAAATTGCGTTCTGAAATCAATGATGTTAACTACGGATTAGACAATACCGCTTTCATGGAACCACTTGCAATAAGGATGGGATATTGGGGACAAAGCGGTGGAAGAGAGATGAGGCTGTTGTTCAATATGCAAGCCCAAGCAAAAGGTTTCAAATATCTCACAAGTTTTGCGTTACGCGATGTAATATCTAGTAGAATTAAGAGGAGAGAGCAGATTGAATTTGTAAAACAATTCGATCCAGAACGCTGGGATTATTATCGTGCAGTATTAGAATAGATAGAATCTCATCATTAGTGATTATTTGGAATTTTTCTAGATCGGATGAATTTTATCATATGTATGAGACCAATAAATGGCCAAGATATAGAAAGTATCAAAAATGCGACCCATGTTATTTGACCATAATTAAGATAGTTTGCCGCCAAGTTCAGTGGAAACGCATATTGCAAAACACTATTTGGAATGAAATCAGATAGAATTGGCACAACGTAGGATTGTAAGGCATTCCAGCCTACAAAGACTGTAATAAAAAATAAAATTGCCTTTCGTCCAACATATTTTTCAAATCCTTTTCTTTTAACTCCAGTCATTTTTTCATCAAGTTCCCTTATCTCATCATGTAATTTCGTTATTGCGGATTCTACATTTTTCTTGTAAGACTCTGGATCTTGTGGACCTAAATAGAGAGGTATCAGAACTTGCAAATAGTTTTTATCAGAATCTGGAAGTGGTGTTCCTTTTTGTAAAAGATCAAGAAGATATTCCAGTCTTCCTTGATCACCTTTTCCAAGAATTAGAATTTGCTGAATTGCACCTATTAGATCTTCTGACAATTATATTATTCAGGATTTGCCCAGATAAAAGCGATTAACAATT
Source organism: Nitrosopumilales archaeon (assembly GCA_007280465.1). Classification (GTDB taxonomy): domain Archaea; phylum Thermoproteota; class Nitrososphaeria; order Nitrososphaerales; family Nitrosopumilaceae; genus Nitrosotalea. Next base: position 10,070 of record QYPM01000065.1, on the reverse strand, counting down.
ACTCTCAAATACAGATTAGATTTGAGCCATTCCCACTATTGCCCGCGGGAAAACATCTTTTTGTTGCTCTTCTCTCTTTAGATATTCCTCATAACCCCCTATTGGTTGCAAAGACTTTTCATCCATGATAGTATATTTTGAAATCTTTGCCCGTCTAAAGAGGCTCTCAAGATCATCTTTTGAGAACCATTTAGAATATACGCCCTTTGATGTTCGAAGTATTGCATTTTCGACATCTTGTTTTGATGCGATTATCTCCCCTACAGTTCTTTTGACCTCTCTACCATAGAACTTTTTTAACCCAAAATCTTTGAACAGTTTCTTGTTAAAGACTGAGACCAATATGGTACCATGAGGCATGGCCAGTTTCTTCATGGATCGTAGCATCGCCACTTGCAAGTCTGCATTTTCTTGATTACCCAGAGTCTGGAAAGTGCAAACTACCACCTTGTGTGTTCCAGACAAGGCTTTTGTGTTAAGATTGAAATTCTGAGCAATTCCAGTTATCGGAAATATTCTTTCGTTTAGGAATCTTCCCAGTCCGTATTTTTTTAGTAGTCTCGTAGAATGCGACACCATTTCTTCAGAATAGTCAATACCGATTATGTGTTTCAAGTTCTTTTCATAGACGGGGTCATATTGGTATAATCTACCTGTTTCAGGATTTTTCTTAAGGTCCTTACAAGAACTAGTGCTAATTTTTGAGCCTAGTAATAACAGATATCTTCCAGGACCAGAACCGGCATCAATAAAAGTGACTTTTTTTGTTTTAAGAAGAGAATCGAGATAACTAGTTATGAAAATTTCTTCAAATCTTTCATAAGATCTTGCAGACCATGCAGCATTAGTTGGATGAACCACATTTCTAAAATATTGTTTTGCCATGTATTTGCTAGCAATAATACCTTTAATGATATCATATTCATTTTTTGAGAGTTTTTGTACAGATAATTTTTTGTTAATTTTTCTTTCAAGTGGGGATTTTGTGCATACTTCATCTCGAATGTGCGGTGGAAGTAAGTTCAGATAGCCATTTTTGAAAACATATGTAGCATTGCAGTTAGTGCAATGTAGTATAGACTCATTGTTTTTAGATACAAACTTTTTATCAAATTCTAATTTGTGGTCACAAGTAGAGCAATTAACAATTATAGATTTATTTTGAATATGAGACAAATCATTTTTCATCTGGATAATTTTCGTCATATGCATTCTCAGTACTTTTCTTTTTAGTGATTTTTTGCTTTGAAGAACTCTCGTCTTTTATGTATGTGTCATAAGTGCGATACACTTGTCGTATAGTCTTAAGGTATGACTCAAAGTCAGGAAGTTTTATGGGCTCATAAAAGTAATTCATATGAACTTTGGTCAGATTATTTTTAGAAATTCCCACACCTTCAAGCACGTGAATTGGTTTGCTATCAACTGAATGAACCCATCCAAGTGATCTTATCTTTTCTACCATTTTTTCATAATGGCTAATTTCGTTTGTAACTATTCTCAAGATAAAATCATAGTTTTGACCTTCTCCTTGTACCACGTCTATGGATGTGACAAGACCATACTCTCTGCTTATCTCTGCCAAATTATTATACATCTCAGAATATGGGATAACACGTCTTTCAAAAATGGGATTTTGTGTTTTGATAAAAGTATACCACTGATTATCAAATAATTTGCTAGGATCTACGAGGATCCATTTTATTTTATCATCTCTTTTGCTATCTTCAGTGTTATTGTGTTCTAGAATTACTCCCTTTTTTATGAGGTCATCAATTCGTCCTTTAACATTATCACGAGAAAGTACATAGCCATATTTTTCAAGGTCCTTGTTTGCAGTATCAGGAGTAGCACCGCCTTGCAATACCTGTAGTATTAGCACGTCTAGTGGGCTGATGCCATTTTTTGTAAGATTCTTCATAGGGATTGCCCCTTCTACGTTATCAGTTCCTCTTCCTACCATAACCAAAAGGTCTCAATCTATTATTAAAAACATTTACTACATTTTTGTCACAAAAATGTTGAAACGTAAAATAATTAGGCGTGATTTTCCAAAGTCATTCAGGAAACAACATCGCAATTTTGCGACAAAACAAGTTCTAATGGATTTATAATTTCTCAGACAAGTAATGGCATGACAACAATACCAACAGTTGAAAAAACTGAAAAAACAAGATGCAGTGCGTGTTCATGCGACTGCGCTCAACTATGTACAAAGTGTGGACGAAGTTTTTGTACAAGACACCTGTTAGCGCACTCTGAAAAATGCAGTGGGTACAAGGCAGTCATCCACTCAATTTTACGAGATGACCTAACAGAGATTGTAAAGCAGATCATGGAGGTAATGTTAAGAACGATATGACCAATTTCAAATCCCCTGACGAGTCCGTGAGATTCGGACGAAACAACAATGTTGTAGGGAGAAAACTAGGAGGTGAAATATAGAGAATGATCGAAAATCAAATACAAAATCAGTCTAGAACTGAGAAGAGATTAAAAAATAAAATTCAACTGGTTCTTGCAATAAGTGTAGGTTCACTGCTATTGAGTGCAAGCTACTTGGGATTTGCGTATGCTGATACAGGACAGACTTCAGGAAATATTCAGATCAAGGCAACTGATGCCATAAAGAATGATCCAGGAATGATGAAGATATTAAACAACTTAGAAATCTTCAAACAAAAATATGCTGCACTTCAGCAAAAACAAGACTTGATGGCTCAGCAGAAAAGCCTAATTGATGGACAACGTAAAATTGCAAACGATTACTTGCAGGCTGATTTGGCCAGTTCAAACAACCTCAATGATATGAGTAATCCGACAAACGCATATGCAAGTTTTGTCAGCAAAGTTGACAATTCTGCTCAGAATGTGTTCTTGAGTCAGTTTGCATACATGCAAGCAAAAGTAGCAAATGGAAAACTTGCTATGAATAAAGTATTGCAAAACGGAGGTACTAAAGATGAAGCATTAAACGCATATTACAGCGGAGCTTCAACCCAGATGACTGAACTGGTAAGTGTCAATAAAGACATTAACATAAAGTACCATCTTGCTGATGGAAATATTCAGAATATGTTCAACAAGTACGGAAACTTGAAAAAGTATTCTGCATCTTAGACCCAACTTTTTATTTATTCATTTTTGGCCTTCATCCATGGGCCATATCATCAAGTTTTATTTTTTTTAATATTTTCTTTCCACTTTTGATAGTAATAAGCGGATTTTTATTTTCATAGTCTGTTAGAATTTTTGCAGACGAGACACTCCCTTCATAGACATGCCTTGGTTTGTCAATATTAGTATCAGTCCATATACAGATATGTCTATCACAAATTATGACACAATCTTCAATTGTTTCACCGCTGTTTCTAATTCTAACTTGAGTACCAGTTACCGTGGAGAATTTGTCTAGTGTAAAATTATATTCTTTTGCAATCTTTTTTGCAACCTTGGTTCTAACAAGCCATGTGATTATACCTGCAACTCCAGTTGCAACTACTGATATTATAACACCTTGAAATAATTTTATAAAATCATCTGAATTATTTGTAGAAGGTGTAGATACATGAGATGGAGCTGGACTAGAGTTAGAATTAGCCGGAGGTGGATTTACAGATTGTGGAATGGCGTGAATATTCTGATATTGAATAAGACCTGCAAGATCGTTGTTTATAGTATCAGATGTTTGACCCACATTTGATAAAATAGTTCGCGGGTCCTTGATGACAACAAGTTGTTGATAATCACTCTGTGACAGTATTACTCCCGATAGTAGAGTACCATCAGGAGAAGTAAAATCTAGTCGCACATTATTTGTTTGATATGTAGGCATAGTAGAAGAGGGCGAAGTGTTTGATGATGAACCGGAGCCTGTCTGACTTGGTTTTTCCACAGGGGCAGGAGGAACAAGAGTTGTTGCGGATGCTTCGTTGGATGGATTGCTATGAGTGCCAACATAGACTGCAGAGACTCGGTATGTGTATGTACCTCCAGGATTCAATCCAGTTATAACATATTTTGTGGTGTCATTTCCAGTATTATCATCAATTATTTGATAATCCCCAGGAGCGTTTTTCAATTCTATTTTATATCCTTGCAGAGTTTGACCATAAGACTCCAATGGAGGTAGCCATGAGAGGTTAATTTGTGTGGATGAAACAGATTTTGCAATCAGTGGTGCAGGTATAGAATCTTGGCTTGCATGATTATTTTGATATGTTATCAAACGATCCAAATTATTGTTTATCGATTTAGATGTGGGGGCTGCATCAAGTATTATACTTCTAGGATCTTTTTTGTATTGCAATCCAAGATAGTCACTTGGGCTAACTACAACACCCATAAGAGTAGTTCCATCGGAAGGAACAAAATCAAATTTTACATTTGTTGAAGGAGACGAAAGCGGCAGAGTTGGGGATGGAATAGAGGTTGACAACGGAGTGGCAGTGGCAGGATTAGAAGGGTCAGTGGATGCATCATCTGAATAAATTGCAGAAACCCTATAGGTATACGTCATACCGGTTTTGAGACCAGTCATAGAATAGGTCGTAATTGTACTTTCTGTATTATCTACCATTGCAGCATATACGCCATTGCCCAGTCTTTCTTCGATTTTGTAACCTACAATGATCTTACCATAGTTTTGTGTCGGTGCAGTCCAAGAGAGATCAATTTGAGTAGGCGAAACGGCAGTGGCACTAAATCCAGTAGGAGTATTGGTTGGCACCGGATTTAGTTTTCCTTCAGCATTAAAGTTTACACTCCAAGTACCAATCAGCATAAACATAATTGTCAAAATGAAGAATCGTTCAAATTTCATTTTCATGACTTTCTAATTTTAAACAAATCAATCATATTTATTCTTAAGAATAAGCAATAGTCATCACTTAAAATGGCTTTAGTATGATTTTACCTGATAATTATCAATACAAACTAGAATCAAGTATAAAACAGAAATCAAGTTGTAGAAAAAATCCTACTAAATTACTTTAGAGTGATTATAGCGTTGGGTGGGAGTGATGGGTGTACGACTGTAATGTGTACTAATGCCATATCTTTTCCAAATGCATTCTTGACTGTATTTGTGAATACTAGTTCCTTGGTCTGACCAAGAGCAACATCAGGTGCTGTAAATATTGGCTTTGCAGTATTTGCAGATAGTAATTGTACTGGTTCTCCTGCAACTTGTATCCAAGAGAATGCCAAGTATCCACCAGTACTCTTAGTACCATCAAGTGTGACTTGGTCACCTGCATTAACTACTTGATATGGACCTGCATCTGCATGTGGTCTGGCACCTGGTTCAGGATATGCAGCATAAACATACTGTTCACAATTTCCTACAACTGTGCCACTTTCACTAATTGATAACTGGAATGCAAATACACTACCACCAGAACCAGTTGGAAGGGTTACTGTCGGTGAAGAAGCAGTTGTAGAGGATATCTGAATTGGGATGCCAGAGATTTGAGTCCACTCGTATGAAAGTGGAGCGTTGGATGGATTGTCTACTGCTTCTACTAGGCTTGCAGTGCCACCCTCATGTGATCTAATTATAGGTGCACAACTTAATGTAGCAATTTTGTAAGCAGACGCGGCAATAACATGTACAAGTACAGAGTCAGAACCTATTCCACCATGACCATCATTAGCAGAAATTGTAAATTGTAAAGTGGCATTGTTATCAGAACCTACAGATGGCGCGGTAAACATTGTTGTCAAATCAGAAGGATTGGATAATGTTGCAGTAGAGCCAGAGTCCTGAGTCCAAGCATAAGTCATAGTATCGCCATCTGGGTCAGTAGCAGTTGCCATCAAAGTAACTGGATTTCCTTCCATCACTGTTAGCTCATGGTCAGTTGTTACTACCGGAGGATGGTTAAGATGTACAACGTGAAGTGTAAATGATGTAATGCTGGTAAGTCCTTGCGGGTTAACTACTGTCAGTGCAAAACCAAGGTCTTTTGTTTGGTCAACTGCAACAGCAGGAGTTGTAAAAGTGATATCAACATCAGAATCAGATGAAAAACTTACTGGTTCGCCAGACATTTGCTGCCACTTGTATGAGATGTTTTGATTGTGTGGATCAGATGATTGTTCACCTGATAGTGTTACAACAGTTTGCTCATTTACAGTAGCTTCACTAGTTCTAGTTGTTACTGCTCCGGTTGCGCCATATGCAGAAACTGAAGATAACGCCAGTGAGAATATGGTAATCGCTAAGACTGCAAAAATTGCTTTTGAATTCAACTTGTGTGTTCTAATTTTCCGAATATTAAAAACCTTTCTCTTAAATGATTTGTTAGCTAGGATCGCTAAAAAAGTTGGCAAGAGATTTTATCTTAAAACCGATTTTTTGAGCTTGAAATGATCTATTTTTGATGAAAAAATTGGCAAACTGATTTTTCAGAGATTGTAAAATCGGACTTTGGTGAAAATATTGAGCAAAATTGGCATTTTAGGACAAATTAAAAAATAAGAAAAAGGGGTCTCACTGAGCAATTAGCTTCAGTGGGATGGTTGTAGAACCAAATGGTTCTGAGACCTTGAAGGAGTAAGTCTTGGATGGATCGTATGTGAATCCTCCGACATTCTGCTTACTATAGAAGTTCCAATCAATTGCAACTGGTTTGTGATACACTAACTGCAAGTGTCCAGATGTCAAAGAGAAGATCGAAGGCGGGGAATCCTTTTGGCCATCAGTTAGATGATAGTTGCAAGCAAAGGGCCCTGTACAGAACAAGTCAGGGTTAGAAGACTGACTACCAGTGTTTTCTAGTACGGTGTGGACGTTAATGAAAACACCACCATCTCCTGTATTTATGAGATCAGTACTTACAATATAGTAAGTTACTGGACCTACTACAAACGGAGTCGCACGAGCAATTTTTGCTTTAAGATCAGCTTCAGCCTGAATTTCTTCCATACAAGTCTGTTTGTCAGCTTCAGTGGTCATTGCATTGCATTTTGTTGTATCAACATCAGTAGATGCATTTGTTGCAGAAGTAGAACTTGTTGCAGAAGTTGTAATAGATGCACTAACATCAATCACACCCATTCCAACAAGATATTGTATTGCAGATATGTATTCAGAATCTCCAAGTGAGCCATCTGCCCAGTATCCTGCATTATTTTTTAGCCAGGATGGAATCTTGCTTGATTTCTCTACAGTTTTATCGGAAGGTGGAATCTGCACTACTCCATTCTGAATAAGGTATTGTATGCCTTTGACATATTCGTCATCTCCTATCTGACCTTCTTTCCAATATTTTGCATTTGACTTGATCCAAGATGGAATCATGGCATCGGCACTTGCAGAGTGCACCATAAATCCAACAACAAGTAACGCAACAATGATTGCATATTTTTTATTCATTATGTGATTTTGACATTCATAAGATATAAACTAGTGGTAAATTATATCAATAGTGCTAATTATTCTCAACCCCGCCATAAATCACATGACAGTGTAAAGGGTCATCGCATAGTTCATGTTTTCCAGAAATACAGCTCTTACATTTAAAATTGCAATTCATCATTTGGATTGATTTTCATACATGAGATTTATTTCATTGTTGCAATTGCAAGTGCAACATCAGTCTTGCTTATAATGCCAGCAAGTTTTCCATCATTTGATAATACTCCTAAACCATTGATATTGTTCTTCAACATTACATCACATGCTTTGGCAAGATCTTCATCTTGGTTTATTGAAATTATTTTATTTTTCATTATCTGTTCTGCCTTTGTTACCCCGCCAAATCCAGTCTTGGAGAGAAATCCCTTCCTTGAGAAAAGTACAGACATACCTGGCACGGTGTTATCCACAACTGTCTCTTCAGCACCCAAATCTCTGGATAATTTGAGAAGGTCCCTCAATGAGAGAATTCCGTCAGGCATGTGTGTCTGACCTATTAGAATCATTCGTGAAATTTTCTTATCAATCATCTTTGAGACTATGTCATAGAGCTAATCATCGGAGAACATCCAGGTGTAGGATGTAGTCATATAGTTCAAAACTTTCTTCCTGCCAACAAAATTTTCTGCATAATATCTCGCAAGATCGGTCTTTGTAAATATGCCATCCACATTACCATTTGAGCCAACTGCTAAAGAGCTTATTTTCTTATCAAGCATCAGATTAGTACTTTCTTTTATAGACTTGGAACTTTCTACTATTACAAGTTTTTTTGTGACTTTAGAGAGATGGATTTGATCCAGATTTTGTTCATTATTAGATTGTAAGAGAAACAGTACAATATCTTTTTCAGTGATAATCTCAGATATTTTACCGTTATTTTCTACTAACAGTCTACTAATATTATTTTTAAAAAGATTTTTTATTGCATCAGATATGCTTTCTGACTGGGATATCGTAATTGGTTTTTTTATCAGGTCCTTTACAATAGTCATACCAAAGTCGAGTCTTTTTCACAATAAAAACCCCATTGTAATTATCAATTTTGAAATTCAATAAATTAGCATAGAAATTAGTTGAGTATAAAATAAAAACGGCAATAGATGTTTACTTGTTCCACATCTTTTGCCAAGTTTCGGCAAATTTATTCATCATATCCCCATAGGTTTTTACTTGCTCCATGCCAGATTGACTGAATACTTTTTGCCAGTTATCACCAAATTGTTTGAATGTTTTAATTCCCGCTTCACTCATGGATTTTTGCCAGTTCTCAGTAAATTGATTCAATGTTTTATCACTGGAATCTTTTACTGCTTTTGCCATGACATCATTGTACTTTGATTGAACATTTTTTGCTGCAGTTTGAAGAGATTCAAATGCATCCATCCATGTCTTGAGCGATTTATTATATTCAATCCACAATTTGTCCCAATCTTTAGGTGGAGATTCTTTTGACATGGTGATTTATCGTTGTATTCCTTGATAAGACTATTGATCATTATCACAATGTATTTCCAAGTTTAAACCAGAGTTGAGAGTTAGCACAATAGATAAAATCAGTTCAAACATAGAACAAATATTGAATGTTTCAAGTTCGGCCTTTGAGAATGAAGGTGTTATTCCATCCGAGTTTAGCTGTGACGGTCAGGATCTCTCACCCCCTCTCAGTATAACAAATGTGCCAAAAGATGCAAAGACATTATCTATTATCATGGATGACCCAGATGCCCCGATGGGGACTTTCACACATTGGATTGTGTGGAATATTCCTCCTAACAAGACGCAGTTTACAATGGGTGAAAAGTTTGATTTTGCCCAAGGACGCACTAGTTTTGGAACAGTAGAGTATGGAGGACCATGCCCTCCATCTGGAACTCACAGATATTTTTTTAAAATTTATGCGTTAGATGCAAAACTAGATCTGAAACAGGGATCAGGGGTAAAAGAACTACAAAGTGCAATGTCAGGACACATCGTTGCAGAAGCTGTACTGATGGGAAAATATTCTAGAAGATAAATTTCAAAAAGATTATTTTTTCTGAAGCTTTTTTTCTTTTTTAAAGTCAGATATTCCAAGTAATATTCCAACAATGAATGCAATTATGCCAGTTGCCACCATACCCATAGACATTTGAACTACATTGCATTGTATTCCATATGACGTGTCGCAGTTTTTACTCAAGAAAGGATCTTCACCCAAAATCACATTAATTTTGACAGGTTGACTTCCAGTATCAGAAATTTTAATTGCGTATAATCCTCCCTGATTATTCCTCTGTATAATATGATACAAAAATCCATCTTTGCTTTCTTTTTCAAATATCATACCATTGGGTTCCATTCCCTCCAGTTTCACAGAGCCAGAAGAGGGGGCCGTATGTATTATTATGACATTATGTTCCTTGAGTTGATCCGAGCGAATTGTAAAATTAGTAAGTTGATTTGGTAGAATTTCTTTATTTTCCATCAGGGTAGATTTAGTTCTAAGAATAGACTCCACTGATTGGTATGACCAGTCAAAAAGATTAGCCCCAATTAGTACTACAATCAAACCAATTGACGCAATTATTGTACCCCTTGCTAGGAACAGTTTTGTCAAGTATGTGCAATCTTCAAAGTGCCTAATAAGAAACTTACAGCAATTTACTCT
>QYPM01000039.1 GCA_007280465.1 Nitrosopumilales archaeon | reverse complement strand
TTTTCTTTTAGGTGCTTTTCTTTTAGGTGCTTTTCTTTTAGGTGCTTTTCTTTTAGGTGCTTTTCTTTTAGGTGCTTTTTTTGTACGAGATTTTGTTTTGCTTTTTGCCATTTTTCTTTTAGCAGGTTTTCTGTTTGCTTTTCCTTTTTTCTTTCTTTTCTGAGCTGCAATTGCTGCCATTCTCTTTCTTTTCTGAGCTGCAATTGCTGCCATCTTCTTTTGAACTATTGACAATGCATTGCTTACCTGATTTTCAATCTTTTGTAGAGACTCAAATCTTGGTCTCAGGGCGGTTTCTTCTTTTGTGCCAACTTTTAGTTGTTCAACTAGCCCAGGTTTAGCATGAATCTGTTTCTTTATCTGTTCTTCGATCTTTGCCTTCTGCTTTTCAGTAGATTCTATCTCTTTTTCTAGCCTTATCTGATTAGATTCCCTTTCCTTCAATTCTGCATGTAATTCTGCTATTTTTTCATCAACATACTTTAGTCTTTGAACTGCATTGGTCTTTTCTTCAGGAGCACCAAATTCACTTTGTTGTTTTGCCTCATCCTTTGTATTTTCCTCATGTTTTAGTCTCTCCTCAGCCGCAATCTTGAGCCTCTCAATGCTTGCTTTTTGTGAAAGATGCTGATTAAGAAGTTGAATTACATGGTCTTTTGCCCTAGTTAGATCCTCTTTTTTCTTATCAAGAGCAACTAGCCCTGATGATGATCTTCTTTTTTTAGAAATAGATTCTTTTAGTTTATTTTCAACCTGTTTTCGTAATTTTGATACTTCTGCTTTTTTTAGACTGTAAGACTTTGAGAGTGCCTCAAGTGATGCCATGCGATAATGAGCTTTTGTAATCGATTAAGTTTGTGTTATGATCAGTATTTGACATACGAGTTAAAAATTTTAACATGTTTTTGATCCATTTCCTAAAATATCAAGGCATAACAAGTGTCACCAAGTAGATTTTATTTACCAAATACGTATTGAAAGCATGGAATTTCATCCATCACAGTTACCAATTGCTCATTCTTTTATGATCGCGGATGAACGAAAATCTGCAGATGTGGCGGCACAAATGGTAAGAATGGGTTTTTCAATCCAAAAAGGTGCATTCAAAGTAATCATGACAAAAGAACAAAAAGTTGCAAAGAAGATCGGTTTTACAATTATGAATGAATTAAATTTCGGATTAAGAAAAGCAAAACAAGAACGTGACGTTAGATATTGGATATACAGTCATGACAAAGATCATTATGCCATGGTTTTGATAAGCTCCAAAGTCATGCAAGAATTAGGTTTTTGATTTATCAACGATGAGTTTCATCTTTAATTTCTTTATCAAAGATAAGTTCTATCTTTAATTTCTTGGATACAATATTGGCAATCAATATACCAAAGATTACACCAGATATTACAGTTGATGGATATTCTTGCAACAAGTATAATCTACTAATCGAGACAACTGCAGGATATATCCACAAAAGGTAGCATCCGCGAGGAAAACGTCTAGACAGGGCATATCCAACAATAAACGCAAATATCGTAGTTCTCATAGTAGCTCCTGCAGGGAACGTACCAGCAATCTGGCATGGCACCCCAACATCTGCCCCCGATTTAAGCGGTAATTGAGCCCCCAAGTACTCTAGCGTTGGTTTTTCATATCCAGTATAACATCTCATGTAAGCTACAGCCATGCTACCTACCAATAATGAAAGAAGCAACACTAGACCAAGTCGCCTTGTTCTCTTGACTATAAACAAAATAATGCTTACAAATATTGGATATAGTATCCACCCAAGTTCTGTGAATACACCCATGGTAAGATCTATGGTTCTATTACCTACAAGTTTTGAAATATAACTTTCAAAGCCAGCGTCATATACCAATACTATTTTTGCAACCGCAAGGTAAAGTAGAATTAAAAAAGCTACTAATAGCAAGAAAAATGTTCTACTTCTTATATCGAAGATCCAATTCTGCAAAGAAATCTCCTCCCAAGTATTAACATCAGTACTAAGATCGGGTATCATACCATATTAAAATCAAAGTACTCGTCTTTGAAGAGGTTTCCTTTGATCGTTTTCTGGCTAAAAGATTTTAACCACATCTCAAGATAGGATCGACATTGAAGATCCTAACAATAGACGATTTTGATACCAAAGGTAAAACTGTTTTTCTTAGAGTCGATATGAATTGTCCCATTGATCCTGTTACCATGAACATAATTGAAACAAGTCGAATTAGAGAATCAACAGAATCTCTTAAAGATCTGGAAGGTGCTAAGGTAGTTATCGGATCACATCAGGGAAGAGTTGGAAACAAAGATTATACTGGAATGGAAAAACATGCAAAGGTACTAGAACAAATCCTAGGACGCAAAATAAAATACATCGAGGATGTAATTGGTTCTGAAGCACAAAGAGAGATTAAAAATATGAAAGACGGGGATATCATATTACTTGACAATTTAAGATTGTGCGCAGAGGAAAATTATGAGTTTGCAGCTTCTGAAGCATCTAAAACAATAATGGTACAAAGATTATCAAAGTTATTTGACATATGCGTCTTAGATTCATTTCCAAGTTCACACAGATCACATCCATCAATAATTGGCTTTGCACATGTTCTTCCATCTTGTGCAGGTAGATTGGTAGAACGAGAAGTAAGAAAGTTAGATGAGATAATGACTGTTGCCAAGGGGCCGCATGTGGTTGTACTTGGAGGATCCAAAGTGGTAGATAGATTAGAGGCAATTAAAGAATTAATTCAAAACGGTAGAGCTGATCAAGTTCTTCTCACAGGTGTAATTGCCAATGTATTCCTAAGAGCTCAGGGAAGAATAAAGTTCCCGCTAGGAATTAAAAGAGAAGAGGAGGTTGTCGCAAAAGCACATGCATTAATTGGTGAATACCCAGAGGTGTTTTCATTTCCTGTAGATATTGCGGTAGATAGAAATGGAAAAAGAGTGGAGATGGATGTTCGTGAAATCGTAAAAGGCGAACAAATATTTGATTTGGGACCAAAATCAGTCGATTATTATCTAAAATCAATCCAAGGTGCAGGAACTGTCTTTATGAGCGGCCCTGCAGGATTTTTCGAAAATGAGAATTTCAAGTTTGGAACAGAGTCATTGCTCAAAGGAGTGGCAAATTCATTTGCAACTACAATTGTAAGTGGAGGCCACCTAACCGCAGCCTTGAAGAGATATGGACTTGCCGAGAAAATAAATCACATCAGTACTGCAGGCGGAGCTTTGGTATTGTATTTGACAGGTGTAAAACTACCAATGATTCAAGCATTAGAAGAAGCAGCTGCTAGATATCGTTCTAAATAGTTGCCTTACAATCAGAGTTAGGACAAACTCGAGGTTCCATTTTTCCCAAGTAAATTTCTTGCTTACATGAATTACATTTTATTTTTTCCACTACGTCAAAGAGCTTGTAATGATTAGTAGTAAAGTTCTGGGCAATCTGCCTTATAAGACCACCTTCACGTAATTGGTTAAAGTGTTGTTCTACATCATCAATTGTAAGAGAAGGATCTAATCCACCATTTCTGAGTAATTCAAAGATTTCATCGTTTGTAAATCTCAGATTAGGATCGTTGAATTTTTCAAAAATGATTTTTCTAATCTGGAGCGGTAGCGCCGCACTCGGTATAGTCAATTTAGTAAAGACCCGAGGCTTGGTCTTTTATCTGATCTGCTGATGCAGTATCTTTTAGCTTGTCAATAATATAAGAATAGAGACCAGACTTGAGAACCTTTAATGATAATAAAGCGCATTTTATTCTAGCAGGTCCGAGATCATGCAATCCTAAATTATCAAGAATATCGTCTTTTGTAAGTTTTTTCACATATTCAAAATCTTTGCCCATGATAAGCTCTGTAAGCATTGATGCACTTGCCTGGCTTATGGCGCATCCTTTACCTGTGAATTTTACATCTGCAACTTTATCATCTTTGATATTAAGATGCATTTCTAGCTCATCACCACAAAGGGGATTACTATCTCGTTGAGAAATATCTGGATCTTGTATCTTACCATAATTTCGCGGGTTTCTGTAATAATCAAGTATTATCTCTCGGTAAATATCAGCACTACTCATATCCTAAACAACTCCTTTGCTCTGTTAAGAGATTTAACAAAAACATCTACCTCTTCTTTCGTATTATAGATATAAAAGCTTGCGCGGGATGTTGCAGATACATCTAATCTTTCCATCAGGACCTGTGCACAATGATGACCAGAGCGTATAGCAATTCCATCTTCATCGACTATAGTAGCAAGATCATGTGGATGTATATCTCCCAAGTTAAAAGAAATAACACCTCCTCGTTTTGTTATGTCCTTTGGACCGTATAGAATTATTCCTTTCATTTGAGAAAGTTTATCCAATGCATATTTTGTTAATTCCATTTCATGTTCTCGAACCTTGTCCATACCTATTTTATCAAGATAATCTATTGCAGCAGCAAATCCTATTACATCTGCAATGTTAGGAGTTCCTGCTTCAAACTTGTATGGAAGATCATTCCATGTTGTCTCATATTTATGAACCTCGCGTATCATATCTCCTCCACCATTGAATGGAACCATTCCTTGAAGTAGTTCTTTTCTTGCCCAAAGGATTCCCACTCCGGTGGGACCAAGCATCTTGTGTGCAGAAAAAGCAAAAAAGTCGCAGTCAAGTTTTTGCAGGTCAACTTTAAGATGTGGAACAGATTGTGCTCCGTCAATTAATACTCGTACACCATATTTTTTGCATCTCTTGATAATCTCCTCAGAGTTTGTTATTGTTCCTAAAACATTGGACATTTGACTAAATGTTACAATCTTTACTTTTCCAGTCTGGAGATATTTATCTAGATGATCAAGAATCAGTTCGCCATTGTCATCTACACCAATGTATTCGAGTTTTGCACCTTTTTCCTTTGCCAAAAGTTGCCATGGAACTATGTTACTGTGATGCTCATATTCTGTAGTTACGATAATGTCATCTTTGTTAATATTCTGTCTGCCCCATGCATAAGCAACAAGATTAATTGCCTCAGTAGTTCCTCTAACAAAGACAATTTCTTCACGATTTTTCGCATTGATGAATTTTGCCACCTTGTCTCTTGTTGCCTCATATGCAAGTGTTGCCTCTTCAGCAAGTTCATGAACTGCCCTGTGTATATTGGAATTGTAAGTTAGGTAAAAGTTGCTGATGGCATCAATTACTTGGATTGGTTTCTGAGTAGTTGCTGCATTGTCAAGATAAACAAGTGGTTTATCCTTGTGTACCTTTCTTTTTAGAATAGGAAAATCATTTCTAATATTTTCAACATTTATGAAACTTGTTTGCAAATTAATTAACCTCGATGTAGATCTCGTTTTGTTCTATTTTAACATTGTAGATTTTTAGCGGTAGTTCAGCTGGAAGGTTCTCTGGTACACCGGTCTTTAGATTAAAAGTTGAGAGATGTAATGGACATGTTACACCCTCTTCTGTCAGTATGCCAGTTGAAAGGTCTGCATCTGCATGAGTGCATATTCTGTCAGAGGCATAAATTTTTCCATCTAGATTTGCAAGTAGGATCTTCTTGTCTTTGTAATCAAAGTCAATCATCTCACCTTTCTTTAGATGGTTCAATTTGCAAACACTTACCCAATCAGACAAAATCTCACCTGTATTTGTAATGACTTTCAAATGTATCAGCTTCACGATATCTTGTTTCTTCAACTTCAAGCATAGCTTTGAGTTGTTCATCTGTCTTGATAGTCAAATTGCGCCCTGCCCACTTGGAATCTATCAGGTAACTTATCCATGCACGAACCTGATATGACATCTTTCTTGAAAGAGGTTCAAGAAATCCTTCTACTATAATTTTCTGAGCATCTGATTTGCTCAAGCATCTTGTAGCAAGATAGAAGATCTGTTCCTCATCCATCTGAGCTACTGATGCAGAGTGTGTTGCCTTGACATCATTTGTAAATATTTCAAGCCCTGGTATTGAATCTGATTTTGCGCCCTTGTCCAATAATATAGAGTGCCCTGAGAGATATGATTCGGCATGATGAGCATCTTTCTCAATTCGTATCATTCCCTTAAAGAGAGATTTTGCTGTATCTTTAAGAACAGATTTTTCTAAAACTCTACCAATTGTAGATGGTGCATTATGAATTAAATTTGAAGCAAGATCGTATGATTGGTTCTTGTTTCCAAAAACCACTTCAGTGTCTTGTGCAGTTGCTCCAGGACCATTAAGAAAATTATCTACCTTATATCTTGAAAGATGTGAGCCAAACAGTCCAAGATACCAATTCATTCTTCCGTCACGCTCTATTCTTGCTACTCTTGAAGAGAAATTAACAGCTGTTTCATCCATTGCTTGAAGTGTAACCAAGTCAAATTGACTGTTAGCACTTACTGATACATCTAGTAATTCAAGATATGCTTGTTGTTTTGAGGCTTGGGGCGCATAAATTTCTTGAACAATTGAGGCTTTGCTATTTTCCTCTACCACTACAACATTACGAGATATTGTAGAAGTTTGGTCTAGTGAGAGTGAAGATACAACATGAATTGTTTTTTCTAAAATGAGATTTTTTGGAATGTAGATAAAAATTCCAGAATTGAAAAAAGCATTGTTTAGTGCTATGTATTTGTCTCTCTTTGAATCAGTTTGTTCAAATGATTTTTTTATCTTGTCACCGTGATTTTTTATCGCATCCTGTATTGAACAAATCACAAGACCCTTATCCTTTAACTCAGATGGAATGGTAATTTTATGAATATTTGTTCCAATCTGAACTATACTTGGGTTTTCACCAATTTCTAATAATCTGTCTTTTACAAAATCTGGAATAGTGCTATCAGAACTTAGAGAAAATGTGATCTGTTCTGGATCCATCTTGTTTGCATCGCTGTACTTGTTGTAAAGAGGAGAGACTTCTTGTGGAAGTTGTTGAAACATTGCAAAAGCACTCTTTCTATATTCTCTTAACCATGAAGGATCATTATTTACTTCAGAAATTTCTTCTATATGATTAGAGCCAAGTTTAGAGAGAACAAAAGATGACATTTTATATCACAAAGTGACACAATCGGCACTAGCCGACTGAGCCATCCATTTCCATTTTAATTAGTCTGTTAAGCTCTACTGCATATTCCATTGGAAGCTCTTTGGTAAACGGTTCAATGAATCCATTTACAATAAGTGTAAGTGCTTCTTCCTCAGTGAATCCTCTTGTCATAAGATAGAAAATCTGCTCATCGCCGATCTTACCAACAGTTGCCTCATGAGTTACTGTTGCATCTTCCTGATTGATTTCCATATATGGATAAGTGTCAGTCTTTGATATGTCATCTAATAACAAGGCATCACATCTAACTGAGGCCTTGACGTTGGTTGCACCCTTTGCTACATGTAAGAGACCTCGGTAGGTAGTTCTTCCATTATTTTTGCTTACTGATTTAGATGTTGTTCTAGATGTTGTATTTGGAGCAAGATGTACCATTTTTGCACCTGTGTCTTGATGTTGATTTTTACCAGCAAATGCAATAGAAAGTGTTTCTCCGTGTGCACGTTGACCTAGGAGATAGATTCCAGGATATTTCATTGTCAATTTACTTCCAATATTTCCGTCAATCCATTCTACACGTGCGCCTTCGTATGCATATGCTCTCTTTGTAACTAGATTGTAAACATCGTTACTCCAATTCTGAATTGTAGTATATCTTAATTTTGCACCCTTCATAGCAATCAATTCTACAACTGCAGAGTGTAAAGATTCTGAAGAATATACAGGGGCGGTACAACCTTCGATGTAATGTACTTCAGCACCTTCATCTGCAATTATAAGAGTTCTTTCAAATTGACCGATGTTTTCTTTATTGATTCTAAAGTATGCTTGTAATGGTAGATCTACTTTAACTCCTTTTGGAATATAGATAAAAGATCCTCCACTCCACACTGCACTGTTGAGTGCTGCAAACTTATTATCTTCGGGCGGTATTACTTTACCAAAATATTTTTTGAAGACTTCAGGATGCTCTTTTAATGCAGTATCGGTATCTAGGAATAGTACACCTTGTTTTGCAAGATCTTCTCTGAGATGATGGTAAACAACTTCGGATTCGTATTGAGCACCTACACCTGCTAGGAATTTCTTTTCAGCTTCAGGAATTCCTAATTTATCAAATGTTGCCTTTACTTCAGCTGGAACATTATCCCAGTCCTTTTCTGTTTTTTCAGAAGCTTTTGCATAATAGTATATATTATTAAAATCAATTTGGCCAAGAGAACCTCCCCAGTTTGGCATGGGTTTTTTCATAAAGATGTCATATGAACGAAGTCTAAAGTCAAGCATCCATTGTGGTTCGCCTTTCATTCTGCTGATTTCTTCAACGACTTCCTTGGATAGACCCTTTTTACTGGTGTATACATACATCTCAGTAGAGTCTTTGAAATCATATTTACTATAATCCATGTTAAGATTCTCAGAAGTCATACGTTTCATAACCCCGTTATATTATAAAAAAGTTACACCACGCTTCACACTCGTATAGCGGAGTAGGCTAAGCTAAACAATATCAAGAAAAATAAAAATAGATTAGGACGAGCTAAGAGAACTTATTCTAATAATTTAGAACAAGAAGTTGTTTATGCAATATGATAAAAGATAAAATAAAAAATTAATTTTCGATCATTTTAGACCATTTTACGTAATGGTTGCTTATCTAACTCCAAACTTTTTCTTGGAAAGTCCATTTTTTATTTAGTAAGAAGTTTCCTACTGATGCAATGGCAACTGCTAAGAATAATGCAATAGAGTAATTCAAGTGTCGCAATTCAACTAGACCATAAACCAATAACAGTTGAAAGACTGCACCAATACCACTAAAGCCAAGGAATAATCCATATTGTGCAAGTGTTCTTTTCGGATCAAAGTTTCTATCTTCAAATGTCCAAATCTTGTTGAGAATAAAATTAGAAGTCATTGAGAAAACAATTCCTATCATGGTAGCATAGATATACCAAAGATTGGAAAGTACCGCTCCGAACATAAAAGATACAAAATAATTTACCAGTAATCCAGAAGCACCAACAGTATAAAATCTTCCAGCCTTGGACAAGAAATGAACAGATGTACGTCTTTCATTCGTTTTTACAGATTTACCATATCGATATAGTCTCCACACAGATTGTAAATAATCAACACATACTGAAAAATCCATCTTGCTTGAACCCGTTGCACGGTCAATGAAATTATAAGGAATTTCCTTGACTTTTGCCCCTCGTGCTTTTACAAGGATCTCAAGTAGGATTTTGTATCCAATGGCATCAAATTTGATATTATTTACAATATGACGTTTGAATGCAAAAAATCCAGACATTGGATCTTTGATCTTTATTCCAAGTCCATGTTGAGCAATTTTGGTAGCTCCTTTACTGATTAATTTTCTTTTAAATGGCCAACCTGAGACAGAGCCACCTTTCACATATCTTGATGCCACCACTATATCGCAATCAGAATTTTTTAATTCTTCTACCATTTGTGGAATAGTTTGTGGAGGATGAGACAGATCACTATCCATAACAACTACTGCATCGCCTTTAGCATGTTCTATACCAGTTACAATAGCAGAGCTTAGTCCTCTCTTATCCTCACGACGAATTATCTGAATAGAATAATCAGGGTTTTTGGAGTTTTTTGCATACTCTTCAACAGTGTTACTTGTACCGTCAGGCGAATTATCATCGACTACTATTATTTCAGCATTCATTTCTCGTGTTAGGGCTAAACGCAATGAATCAAGTATTTTTACAATATTTTTTGATTCATTATAGGTAGGAATAACGATGGAAAGAGAACGTTTCCTAATAGTTAGTACCTCTTTCTGGATTATACTCAAGTTGCTTTCTGTTATTTTATGGCTATTTGACCGTTATTAAAATTGTCCACCTAACAAAAGTAATTCTTGATTGATTCTACTGCGCCAGATACCGTATGTACATCTGCGATGATGGGTTTTATCTCGAATTTCTTAAGCTCGTCAGCAGTGAATGGCCCTATCGCAACAATAGTAGTTTTTTCCAAGTTCTGCTTTAGAGTTTTTTCATCATAATCAGCCAGCATTATATCAAAAAATGCT
This sequence comes from Nitrosopumilales archaeon, assembly GCA_007280465.1. Classification (GTDB taxonomy): domain Archaea; phylum Thermoproteota; class Nitrososphaeria; order Nitrososphaerales; family Nitrosopumilaceae; genus Nitrosotalea. The sequence continues at coordinate 4,711 of QYPM01000039.1, read as the reverse complement.
CTAACGGATGAAGCACTGGTAAAAATAATTCCGTCAACTTTATTTTGTGAAAAAAGTTCTTTGAATTCTGTCCAATAAGATAATGCGCTGGAGGATTTTACATCGTATAGATACACTTCTTTTACCTCAAGTCCGATCTTTTCTAGCAGTTGTGCAAGAAATGGTGTTGATGTACCACTTCGTGGAACAATTGCTTTTTTCCCTTCAGCATTAAGAGTTGTAAAGACTTCCCCTACTCCAACTGATGAAAACCTGTCCGGAACATGTGATATTCTAATTCCTTCTAATTCTAGTGCAGATTTTGTTTTTGGTCCTACTGCAATTACGGTAGTATTTGCAACAGCAAGTTGAAGTTTCTCATATTTTGAAATTTTCTTTGCAGTGTCAAACAAAAGTTTGACTGCTTTTGAGCTCATAAATACAGAATAATCGGGATCATCAGTCTTGACAGCATCAAGGAATTCATCAACCATACCATCACCTTTGCTTACCAATTCTATTGTCGGTAACGATATCGCTTTTGCTTTTGCGTCAGATATTAGTTTAGTAAATTCCTCTGAATCCTCTTTTGATCTAGTAATAGCAATAACTTTTCCTTGTATCATTATCTCCACCCTATTTTATCAGAGAGGTTTACTACCCTACCTACTATAATAATAGTCGGAGGTTTAATTTTTGCCTCGTGAACTTTTTTTGATATATTTGAAAGAGTACCTTTTATCATTCTGTGTTCATCCGTGGTTCCATTTTGAATTACAGCCACCGGAGTATTCTTGTCTAATCCTCCACTAATCAATTTCTTTGATATTATCTCAAGTCTTGAGAGACCCATCATTATAACTATAGTATCAACTGCTTTTGCAAGTTTTTTCCAGTCAACTATTCCTTCTTTTTTCTTGGCATCTTCATGGCCAGTAACAAACACTACAGATGATGCATAATCTCTATGTGTGAGCGGTATTCCAGAATATTCTGCAGAACCAATACCAGATGTAATACCAGGAATTATTTCATATTTGACTTTGTGTTTTCTTAGAAATTCTGCCTCTTCTCCTCCTCTTCCAAAGATAAATGGATCACCTCCTTTCAATCTTACAACGTTTTTGTTTTTTTTCGCAAGTTTTACCATCAAATCATTTGTTGCATCTTGATGTTTGTAATCATCACCAACGTCTCTTCCAACATACATTTTTTCAGCTTTTTTTGGAATCATTGCAACTATTTTTTTACTTACCAGTCTATCATACAGAACTACATCTGAAGATTTTATAACTTCAACAGCTTTCAGTGTTATAAGTTTCGGGTCACCAGGGCCAGCGCCAACTATGAAAACTTTGCCTGTCATTTAGTATTCCATTCCTCTACTTTTTCTCTCCAATTTTTCGCAATATCTGAAATTCCCTTTTCTTTAAGTTCCTCCGCAACTTGTCTACCAAGATCATTTGCCTGATTTATCTCTGAATCTTTTTCTACCATTATAGATTTACTTCCATCTACAGAATAAACTACCACTTTTAATCTTAGCCGGTCATTTTCTTTGTGAGCAAATGCTCCAACTGGAAATCTACAACCAGAATCCACATACATAGAAAGCGATCTTTCTGCCTCGATTGCGTTCCTAGTCTCTGGATCTTCAATCTTTTGTAACAATTCAATTAATTGTACATTATCTTTTCTTGAGACAATACCAAGTGCACCTTGTCCTGGAGAGGGTGGAAATGCATCCAAGGAAAGTCTTTGAAATTTAACATCGAGTCCTAATCTTGAGATTCCAGCCTGGGCCAATACCACACCATCAAATTCGCCATCATGTACTTTTCTTATTCTTGTTTCAATATTTCCACGAATTGGCTTTACTATCACATCGGGTCTAAGCCTTGTAATCTGAACTGCTCTTCTCAAGCTACTAGTACCAATAACTGCCCCCTTTTTTATTGTCTCCAACATGCTTCCATCGTTTGCTATAAAGACATCATTTGCTTCTTCTCTTTTTGGAACACATGCCAATACCAGATCTTCTGGTAATTCAGCAGGAACATCTTTTAGACTGTGTACTGCAAAGTCAACTTTCTTTTCTGCAACCGCTCTATCGATTTCCTTTTCAAATATTCCTTTTTGATTTATTGTAAAAAGTGGACGTGCATCAGTATCTCCTTGAGTCTTGATTGTAATTATCTCAAATTCTGTTAGAGAAGATTTATTTTTAATCTCAGATACTACCCAGTTTGTCTGAGTAAGTGAAAGCAGACTACCCCTAGTACCAATAAGATATTTCATCATTTCACCGCTTTTAGTGCTTTTTCATATGCAGAAATTGTTTTTCGCATATCATCTTTGGAGTGCTCATATGATAGAAATACTGTTTCAAATTGAGAAGGCGCAATGAAAATTCCATTTTTAAGTAAGACTTCAAACAATTTTTTGAATTTTATCATATCTGATTTTTTTGCAGAAGAATAATCAACAACAGGATCATTAGTAAAAAATATCTGAAACATGGATGAAATTGAATTAATTTGATGTGGAATTTTCATATCTGATGCTAAATCATGTATTGCTGAAACTATTTTTGTACAGTTCTTTTCAAGTTTAGGATATAATTTTGGCTGAAGTTTATTCATGATTTTGACAGAAGATAGTGCTGCTGAGACAGATATGGGATTCCCTGCATAGGTACTAGCTTGATAGACCTTACCTTCAGGGGACAACATATCCATAATCTCACTTTTTCCTCCCACTGCAGCAATTGGAAAACCATTTCCTAGTGATTTTCCAAGTGTAGTAATATCAGGTTTTATTGAAAAATATTTTTGAGCTCCGCCTGTAGACATTCTAAATCCTGTAACTACTTCATCAAAGATTAACACGATATTATTTTCTGATGTAATCTTTCGTACCTCATTTAGAAAATTCTTTTCTGGCAATACAAGACCCATGTTTGCAAGAACAGGTTCTATAATTACTGCTGCTACATCTTTTTCTTTTTCCAGTAAGGATCGTAGTTCTTGAGAATTGTTATATTCTACTACAAGCGTATTTTTTGAAACTTCTTCTAACCCTCCCTCTGAAACCGGTATGCCAATATGCGCAGCACCCGAACCAGCTTTTACCAATACATAATCATATGCACCGTGATAGCAACCCTCAAATTTTATTATTTTTTTCTTTTTTGTAAAACCCCTTGCTAATCTAATAGCAGTCATTGTTGCTTCACTACCAGTATTGACCAGACGTACCTTTTCCATAGATTGGAAATTCCTAGATATCAATTCAGAGAGATCTACTTCGATTTCAGTAGGAGCACAGTACAATGTACCCTTTTCTAGTTGTTTTTTAACGTCAGAGATGATTTCTTGTCTTCTATGTCCTAAGAGTAATGCTCCATATGCGTTACAATAATCAATGTAATTATTCCCATCTACATCCCAAATTTTGCTGCCTTGGGCTTTTTTTACAAAGAAAGGGTATGGGTCATAATATCGTACAGGACTGTTTATACCAGAGGGGATAATTTTTTTGGCACGTGTAAATAGATTCTTGGAACTTGCCATTTACCTAGAAAGAAAGCGATTGTAATTATAATCTATATGGAAAAAAGGATTTATCAAAAATTTAGTGTTTTATCTGGCAATTTACAACAGTGTCTTTTCCAGGATTTCCAAGATAGCAGGTGTTCTGTCCACTTCCACCTTGAATAATATTGCTACCATCACCTACAATGACCTTCATATTTCCACTTCCTCCTTTGATGATATTATTACCGTTTCCTGCGTAAATGGTGTTTGTTCCATTTCCAGCATATATGATGTTATCACCGTTTCCTGCAATTACACAATCACCTAATGGACCTTCATGAATTATATCATTACCCTCAAGTCCAATTATCAAATTAGGAACCATGGAACCAGTTAACATCTCGGTATCATTTGTCCCCATTACCAGGTTGTAAGATGAAGATGGTTTTCCACATGCAAGCATCGTAACTGTTTGATCTAATGTCTTTTCATTTCCAAACTTATCAGTTGCAATCCATTGTATGATAGTTTTACCTATGTGGAATATTCCCGTAGAATTATTAGATATCTTTGGTTCTGCATCAATTATTCCAGTAGCAGTAGCCTGTCCTACATTTAGAGGAGTCTCAAATGCTGTTGCATCAGATATCATATTTTGAGGAATTGTAAGTTGTGGAGGCAATTTATCTACAACTTCAACTATTTGTGTTGAATTTACTTTGTTGCCTGCCTCATCTTCTGCAGTCCACATTACAGTCGTATTTCCAAATGGGAATAATATTGGAGCATTGTTGGTGATTGAAGATACTTTTACGCTATCAATAGATGTGGCATCACCAATATTCACAGGAGTACCTGCAGAATTGGTAGCATTTACTATAATGTTATGTGGTACTGTAATCTTTGGGGCAATTGTATCTACAACATCAATTATTTGAGTGTCATTAGATATGTTGCCATATGCATCTTTGGCAGTCCATAATACAATGGTCTTGCCTAACGAAAATGTCTTTGATGCATTGTTGGTAACTGTTACTGGCTGGATGTCAGTTGCAGTAGCATTACCAATTGGTACTAGATTGTTAGCAAGTGAAGTAGCTTCAAATGTTACATTAGATGGAATAGTTAGTTTTGGAGAGGTGGTATCTACAACATCAATTATTTGAGTTGCATTTGCCTTGTTACCTGATGCATCA
>QYPM01000045.1 GCA_007280465.1 Nitrosopumilales archaeon | reverse complement strand
TCGAAGGTTTGATTCTGATGCAGAAATAGAGATTTTATCAAATAACAGCATACGAGTGCGAGTAGACAAGGAATCCATTCCATCAATAATTGGACGAGGTGGAGCTACAGTAAATGATCTTGAGAAGACACTTGGTGTTCATATTGATGTAGTACCAAAGGAGCAATCCTCAAGAGGCGGAGAATGGTTTGAAATGTCAGAATCAGGAAATAATTTTATTTTAGAAGTTGACATATCAAAGTCAGGCATGGATGCAGAGATTTATGTTAGTGATAGAAACGTCTCGTCTACAAGAGTTGGAAAGAACGGCAAGATAATTATTGCAAAAAAATCTACAGCTGGTAAAAGACTAATTGATGCCGTAATGTCAAAAAGTGATATTACTGTAACTGTTCATGATTAGTTATTGAAAACTTTCTAAAATTTTTGGATTTGATTTTAAAAATGTAACAAACTTTCTTAGTTGTTTTATAGTCTGTGGATTTAGATGGTGTTCAATTCCTTCGACATCCTGATTTGCTATTTCATGATTTATCCCAAGCATCCTAAAGAATTCAAGCAGCGTACCGTGCTTTTGCCTTACAGTATCTGCTAATGATGTACCTTTTTGTGTCAAGTTTATTCTTCGATATTTTTCATACTCTAGATATCCACCGTCACCTAGTTTTTGGACCATCTTTGTAACAGAAGGTGCGCTCACGTTAAGATATCTTGAGATATCAAGAGTATTTGCATATCCTTTGAGTTCCACAAGTTCAGATATCACCTCAAGATAGTCCTCAATTCTAGAATAATCGGTTTTTGTCGATTTGTGAGCCTCTTTTATTGATTCTAGCCGTTCAGCTCGCTTTTCTTTCATATTTTTGGTAATTACATTTGAAATCATATAACCTAATCTGTTGATCAGAAATGTTAACCCAGTTGTGAGTGATCTTTTGTGTGGAATCTTAACTATCATTTCAAAAAGGGATGCCATGGATGAAGGAGTTAAGACAGGTATTGATAAAATAAAGAAATTTAGAGATTCCCTTCACAGAAGAGCAAAGATTTACTCTGAACTTGGAACATTAGATGACAGAGGAGTAGCCCGTGCAATGGGGTCAGTCCAGAGATCTCCATCGCCAGGAAAAAAGATAACAAAGATAGGATTCATCATGCTCTTTTCACCAGATCCGTTTAGTACTCCTTTTGCCATTCCAACAATAATTGCTGGAAAATATTTAGAAAAAGTATACAATGGTGCCACTATCAAAGATATAGGTCAGGAAACCAAGGATTTTTTTACAGACATGTCCAGTATCAGAGACAAGATAAACTAGTTCCAAGAAAAATTCTATTATTTTTGCATTGGTTTTTAACTAGATATTGACACTAGGTTTTTGTGGCAACTAGAGCCCAAGTTTTAATCCCAATAGCAATTGCAGCAATCATAATTGGCATAGTAGGTGTAATTACAATTCCCAAAGAATCAAAACTTGATGAAGTCAATTTTCCAAGGGGAACAATAAAAATAGATGACAAGGCACTTGATGTGCAAATTGCAGAAACAGATGCACAGAAGATAAGAGGATTGATGTTTCAAAATGAACTTCCAGATGACCAGGGGATGATCTTTGTATTTAGTCAAGAACAGATTGTCCCAATTTGGATGTTAAACATGCAATTTCCACTAGATATAATTTGGTTTGATGCAAATGGAAATGTGATACATATTGAGAAAAATGTTCCAGCATGTAAATCTGCTTTAGAGACTGCATCATGTACAGTACAAAACGCAGATGGGAAAAAAGCAAAATATGTTTTAGAAGTAACTTCTGGATTTACAGACAAATTCCATGTTACTGAAAATTCTAAGATGCAAATTATTTCAGTATAATTTAGAACTTGTCTAGTGTCTGTTGTAGTTCATCAAGTGCTGCCTTTATTTCATCAACAGATGCTTCATCCTCCAATGTACTGATATCACCAATTGGTTCATTTTTTGCCATTGCCTTCAAGAGCCGCCTCATGATTTTTCCACTACGCGTCTTTGGAAGTTTCTTTACAAAGTACAATTCATCAGGGGCTGCAATTGGACCTATTGTTTTTCGAATGTGGTTTGTCAGTTCTTCTTTGAGTTGCATTGTAGGTCTAACTCCTTCTTTTAGTACAACAAATGATATGATGGCTTCGCCTTTTACTTCATGAGGAATTCCACATACTGCTGCTTCCGCCACTACATTGTTTGATACAAAAGCACTTTCCAATTCAGCAGTACCTAGTCTATGGCCAGATACTTTGAGTACATCATCTGCCCTTCCAAGCATCCAGATGTATCCGTCCTTGTCTTTAATTGCGTAATCCCCAGGATAGTACATGTTTTTGTACTTTGACCAGTAGACTGTTTTGTATTTTTCATCATCGCCCCACAATGTAAGAAGCATACCAGGCCAAGGACTTGAAACTACCAAATATCCTTTAGAGTCAGGTTGAACTTCTTTTCCATGTTCATCAACTACAGACAATGTCACTCCTGGAATAGGCCTTGTTGCAGAGCCTGGTTTTAACGGAATTGTTTCAAGGCCCGGAACTGGGGAAATTAACGCAGCTCCTGTTTCAGTTTGCCACCATGTATCAATGATAGGACATTTTTCTTTTCCAATTATTTTAAAATACCATTTCCAAACTTGGGGATTAATTGGCTCTCCAACTGTTCCAAGTAACCTCAAACTAGAAAGGTCATTTGAGTTTGGAAGTTCATCTCCAAATTTCATAAACATCCTAAGTGCGGTTGGAGTGGTGTACAAAATTGTAACTTTGTATCGCGATATAATCTCCCATATTTTTGCAGGTGTTGGATAATCTAGTGCACCTTCATACATAATCTGAGTAGCACCATGCATTAGTGGACCATATACAACATAGCTGTGTCCTGTAACCCACCCAATATCTGCAGTACAGAAATAAACATCAGTATCTTGAATATCAAAAATCCACTTGAATGTACTGTAAACATGAGTAAGATATCCTCCAGTTCCATGCAAGACTCCTTTTGGTTTTCCCGTTGTTCCCGAAGTATACAAAATGTAAAGCGGATGCGTACTGCCAAGTGATTCTGCATCACATGTTGATGACATGTTTGAAACTAATTCATGCCATTTTTTGTCTCGTTTTGTTAATGTGATATTATTTTTTGTGTGTTCTAAAACAAGGACGTGTTCAACAAAGTCAAGGTCTGATACTGCTTCATCAACAATATCTTTTAATGGTATAACATTGCCGCGTCTTACCCCTCCGTCTGAAGTGATTATGACTTTGGATTTGGAATCTTCTACTCTATCTCTTATTGATTTTGCACTAAAGCCTGAAAATATTACAGTGTGAATTGCACCTATTCTTGCACAGGCAAGCAACGACATAATCAATTCAGGTACCATTGGAAGGTAAACTGTAACTCTGTCACCTTTTTTCACTCCAAGTGATTTTAATGCATTTGCAAGTTTTGATACTTCGGACAGAAGTTCTCGGTATGTCAGTTCTCTTTTTGTTCCGTCCTCTCCTTCCCATATTATGGCCTTTTTATTGGGATTTTTCTTAACAATTACATCCAGTGTATTGTATGAAGCGTTAATCTTGCCCCCTACAAACCACCTTGCAAACGGAGGATTCCAGTCTAAAGCAGTATGCCACTTTTCAAACCAGTAAAGTTTAGCAGCTTGTCCTTCCCAGAATTTTATGCGGTCTTGAGATGCATCACTTCTAGTCTTTGTATCATAGTTCCCAAGACCTATTTCAAAAGCAGAATCCAATATGGTCTAGTTGTATGTATGTTAAAAAAAAGGTTCGCTCAATTTGGAGTTGGGAGCGAATCCTCCGTCCCATCAGATTATTTTAAGAAGATGATATTCTCTTAAGCCAATCTGAATCTTGCTGGGTTTCATCACCATCAGCTCCAATTGCTACTGGCTGTGGTGTCGGTGCAGTGGGAATACTGGAACCAACTCCTAGACTAGCAGGTATCGGAGTTTGTGGCACTGAAGTTGGAGGATCTTCTACCTTTCCAAGATATGAAATGGCGGCTGAATGAACGTCCTGTTTTGGACTCTCGGTGCGCTCTCCACTTTCAACTGAAAGATCGTTGATGCGACGTTGGATACTTGTTATCTCTGCCTTTTCATGTTCGATGTGTTCTATGATTTCGACCGTGTGAGTCTTGACTAGGTCATACTTGGCATCAGATATTTCATTGCTCTTGTTTTGCAACTTTGCGTCAAATCGTAGCATCCGAATTGACTTTAGCTGAGTCTCAAGTTCTGCAAGTCTTTTCTCCAACTTTTCTTTGATTTGTCTTTCGGTCTCATCCAGAGTTAACAGTTTTACCCTATACTTCTCATGGATCAGTTCAGCATCCTCTTTCATGTCATCGTTTTCAGATACGATATCCATCAGAGCTCGTATACGGCGCATGGTAAGCCCCTTCTCTCGCAATAATCTTTGGGCATCTAATCTCCACCTAGGGATGAAGATTACATATTGCCCTTGTATGACTAGTTGCTCGAACGCTATCTGCTTTAGTCCTTCAGAACCACAATCAACACCTACGGTTTGTACACTTCCATCGATGTCAGTTATGGTACCTATGACTTTGCCGATATAGGTGCCGTACATGTCCTTAACTTGCTTGCCGATAAATTCGATCTCTTCCTTGCTCATTGGATAGGTGTTCTAAATTTCATATAATCAGCAAAGTGTTAACAAGCTTTCAAGTTTTGGTAAGATCATTTTAGCTAATGATCTGCAAAAAAATGAAAAAATACGTAATTTTATAATCATAGAATTAGTAATGGTCCAATAATGATTACAAAAGAAGAGCTAGATCAGATACTACATTTTGTCTCTAAACGATGGGTCGACATGAGCAGAGATGAAAAGCACAAAGCATTTGAAAACATGCCAACAGATTTTTGGATGAATTCCATGGGTGGTACTGCCGGAGATGGCAAATGGGTTACAATGCTGATGTATACAGAAGATCCACAAGAAGCTGAATCATTTAAAGAAGTTTTACTTAGGTGGCAATCAAAACACAATGCTCCAAAGACAGGACCGTCTGACCTGATCCAGATTGGAAAGAAGTAGTTATTTATAATTGGGTTGAAAATCAAATCTTGTTGTCCGAGTTTACAAATTCTGAAAAGCAAAGTTTACTAAAACATTTTTCAAATGTAGACGATTCTGTATTTGCAATAATCAGTCCAAGGCAAGTTGACAGGGGAGCTCTAATGTCAAGATACAGCAGAACTGATAAAAGCATGAGGAAAATATTTCTTGACGAATTTTTACAAAATGAAAATCGAGGTGAAGAATTTTACAATAAAGTATTACTGGAATATGGAGACGATTCTGTTGCAGAACTTGGCGAAGCCCAGATTGCAGTTGAAGGTCTGTCAAACATTGCAGTAAAAAAAATTGAAGATAGAAGAATAGGATTGTCATATCTTGAAAAATCATCAAGATATGTTGCATGGGATAAAAAAGTAAATGGAGAGTTCAAGTTTTACAGAGAGTCAGAAATAATGAGTTCCAAGTATGCTGATAAATATCTAGAGGCATGCAATCTAGACTTTGAAGTTTATTCAAAAAATATCCAGCTAGTGATAAACTATATGCAAGAACAAGAGCCAATAGAGAATCAAAAGTTTAGAAATTCCAAGGGAGTAGATGCGGTATACTCCAAGCTATCTAGTGAAGATGAGGTAAAGTCTGCAACTAGAATCTACAATGCAACAATTAGAGCCAAGGCCCTAGACATTCTCAGGGGACTACTCCCTGCATCTACTCTCACTAATGTAGGAATTACAGGAAATGGTAGAGCATTTGAGTACTTGCTAACGATACTATATTCTTCTGACCTAGAAGAAGAGAGAATACTAGCAGGAAAGATTCATCGAGAGTTAAACACGACAATCAAGTCATTTGTAAGAAGGGCAGACGATAACCACGGTAAGTCCTTACAAAAATATCTAAAAGATATCAAAATAAAATCAAGTGCATTAAATAAAAAATATCAAAAATCAAAAACAAAAAGAAATTTTCTTGTAGACTTGGTTGAATATGAATCCCAGAATAAAGCAGAAGACAAGATAATTTCATCAATATTATATGAACAGTCAAACGGAGTTTCTTTTAGAGACATACTTGCCCAAGTCAGAAAGATAAAGCAATCAGATAGAAAAAAAATAATTAGTACATTTACAGGTCTTCGACAAAATAGAAGACAGCGACCTCCACGTGCATTTGAAATGACCGAATACACTTTTGATTTTCTTACGAATTTTGGAATGTTTCGAGACTTTCACAGACATCGTGTACTTACACTTGAAAGACAATCACTTACAACAAATCATGGATATGTTGTCCCAGATGAAATAAAACAACTGGGAATCAAGAAAGACTATGATGATTGCATGTATAATTCAAAACATGTCTTTGATCTTTTAAAGACAAAGATGCCAGAGCAAGCGCAGTATGTTGTAAACTTTGCATACAATTATCCATTTTTTATGAAATTAAATCTCAGAGAGGCAGTGCATTTGATTGAATTAAGAACTGTTCCACAGGGACACCAGGATTATAGAAAAGCAGCACAGGAAATGTTCAAGGCTATACACAAAGTACATCCCAATTTATCTGGCATAATCAAATTTGTAGATATGAAATCATACAAACTTGAGAGGCTAGAGGCTGAAAAGAGAATAGAAGAGAAACGAAAGAATCTTTCAAAAAATCAATAAAACCATTGATTCAAGACATTTACACCATTACCAAAGTTGCAAGTTGGACTTTTAGGAAGATTAGTGATGGAAATTATTCATGAATATATAAAATATCGATCAGCCAAACCACTGGTCCAAATTATGACTCTTCTTTTCATAAGATTTTTTCAATCGATTCAATGATGTGTCAACACGGTCAAGTGAAAAACTTCGCTCCTTTGTAAGATAGTTTGTTATTCCTACATAGTCTACAGTTCCAAATTTTATCTCTGATACTTCAGCCACTTTGGGTTTAAGAAAAATATCGCGTATCTGAATATAGTCTATCTCATTTAATTTATCCTGGATTTGAGGCACGTTTTCTAGATTTCCATGCTCTTTTACCATCTTCAAGGCAGTCTTGGGACCAATCCTCTCAAAGCCATCAGGATTAAAGTCCGTACCTATCAGTATCCCAATATCAACAAGTTGCTCTCTTGTTACCCCAAGTTCTGCAAGTGTTTTTTCTAACAAAATAAGTTCTGGCTCAATCTCAATTGTAGTATTTCTGTTTGGCAGTTTTCTCTTCCCACTATTTGTAAAATTTCGTACTAGTCTTTTTGCACCAAACAATAAAGAGTCAAAGTCCTGGCTTGCAGAAGCATACGCTTGTCCGGTATTTGTAAGATGTGCGGTAGTAGATTCTCCTTCTGATGGTGCTTGTATCCACGGTATACCAAAAAGGTCTAGAAACTTTTTTGATTCTTCAACCATGTCATCTCGTAGTACAGATGTCTGTTGTGCAAACTTTTTTGCTTCAACATAATTTCCTTCGCTTATTGCAATCTCATATTTTATTGTGGCATCTTTTTTTACCTGTTTTCTTCTTTGAATCTCTGCAGATTTCAAAGATGGAGGTTTTCCGTCAAAGACATAAACAGGCTTTATTCCAAGGGACAAGAAATTGATATTTCTATAAAACAGTCCACTGATATGACTAGTAATTTTTCCATTGTGATCAGATAAAGGCATGCCATCAGGACCGCGAATTATTGAAAGAAATTGGTATATTGCATTATAGGCATCAATTGCAACTATTTTGGATGCAAATGATTCAAGATTTGTTTTCTCCCTGACACATAGTTGTTTAAGATCTAGACCCAAAATATTTCCCTACAAGATACTAGATTTTTGCCTGCTTATTTCTTTTTTACACTGGGTCGAGATTCCCAGCCTTTTTCAATGATTTCTTCATAAATGTTTGAGAGTTTTGGAATTGGCTCACCTTTTTCTACTGCAACTTTTACCTTTTCCCTGTAATACAGTTCAATAGATTTAGCAGTATCATCATCAATTGTTATTGAAACTCTAGTCTTTGGCAATTATTTTCACTTTGTAAAATAGTCAAATATCAATAATAAACTATCTATTATCAATTTTTCAATACTTGTGGAACAAGTAAGAATCCTTCCTTTGTAATTATCATTTTGACTGGAGTATCTTCTGAGAGACCTAGTTGAACCAAAAACATGCCTAATGTAACCTCATCAGGAAGAACATACCTCTTACCGTCAAACTCGACTGAGACAGTCTTCTTGGTAATGGTCTCCATTTGTTATTAATATAATAAATTGTCTACTTTATATCTTTTATTATATATTTGATCATCTGATCACTTGTCCTCATTGTATTTATGTACCAAAACCAGAGTCTTGACAGGCTGCCAGGTTAGCCAAGTGGAACGGCGACCGCCTCGAGATCAAATACAAGGTAGCGGTTGTGCTTCGGCACGCAGGGGTTCGAATCCCTTACCTGGCGCTTT
>QYPM01000043.1 GCA_007280465.1 Nitrosopumilales archaeon | reverse complement strand
GTGATACAGTTCTAATCTGGGGAGCAAATAGTGGAGTGGGCTCAGCAGCAATATTACTTGCAAAAGCAAAGGGATTAAAAATAATAACAATTGCATCAGATAAAAATAAAATAAAATTTGCAAAAAAACTAGGTGCAGACTTTGTAATAGACAGAAATACTCAAGATATTACATCTGAAGTTCTAAAGATTACAAATCAAGTTGGAGTAGATGCAGTAATTGATCATGTTGGTGCAAAGACTTGGCCAGTAAGCCTTGAAGTTCTCAAAGTAAAGGGGAGAATGATTGCATGTGGTACTACAACAGGAGTAGAAGCTACAGTAAACATCAGAGCATTTTACAGTAAGGAAGCTCAGATAATCGGTGCATATCTTGGATCAAAGTTACAATTGATATCATTGCACAAATTTATGAAATTAAAAAAAATAAAACCTGCAATTGATTGTATCTTTGAACTAAAAGATGCCAAAGATGCACATCAAAAGATGGAAAAGAGCAACCAGTTTGGAAAAATTTTATTGCATGTATCTAGTTGACAAATTGTCTACAATCACAGTCTAGTACAAGACATGTCTCGCTGTGCCTGATATGGTCATACATGCCATGGCCACACTTGACATTCTTACACGTATAACGAGTTTTTTCCCTCTCAACGACCTTACGAGCAATCTCATTTGCCTGCTCTTTAGAGTACCCCTTTTTGTCTATGTAATAATGGACTACTCTGTTGTAGAGCTCGTTTGGATCAAATGTATGGCTCAAGACTGAAAGAAAATAACGGTGCCGAAACTATTAGTTCTTGCTTTTCTAGTTGACGTGAGCTTCTCGTTCACGTAAAATGTTCAAAGCAGAGCCTGCCTTGAACCACTTTATTTGGAAATCATTGTATGAATGCTTTAGTAAAATCTCATCTTTTGTTCCGTCCTTGTGGTGTAAAATACATTTAACATTTTTTCCTGGCTGCAATTGGGACAAATCCAAGATACTAATTTTATCAGTCTCCTTAACTTTGTCGTAATCTTCAGGATTTACAAAAGTAAGTGCAAGTACTCCTTGTTTTTTTAGATTGGTTTCATGTATTCTAGCAAAACTTCTTGCAACTACGGCACCACATCCAAAATATCTTGGAGACATGGCAGCATGTTCCCTGCTGCTGCCTTCACCATAATTGTTATCACCAATTACAATCCATTTCAGTCCTTTGTCTTTGTACTGTCTTGCAATAACTGGAAATGATTCTGTATTTCCATTTAGTTCGTTCTTGCCTTTACCAACATCGTTTGTAAATGCATTAATTGCTCCAAGGAATACATTGTCACTTATTTTATCAATATGACCGCGCAATGATAACCACGCACCTGCTGGAGATATGTGATCTGTTGTACACTTGCCTTTAGCTTTTAGTAATAGTGGCAATTCCACAAAGTCTTTACCATCCCACTTCAAAAATGGTTCTAGTTTTTGTAATCTTCCACTGGTAGGATTAATCACAACTGTAATCTCGTCTGGATTTGCAGCCGGTGGAACATAGATATCTCCAATATTTGAAAATCCCTTGGATGGAACTTCGGGTGCCTTTTTCGGGGGTTCTAGCTTGAACTCTACTCCATCAGGTCCTTTGAGAGTGTCTTTTAGTGGATTAAATGAGAGCCTGCCGCCTAGTGCAAGTGCGACAATTAGTTCAGGGCTTCCCATAAAGGCCATTGTCTCTCTTCTGCCGTCATTTCGTCCTGGAAAATTTCGATTAAATGAAGTGATTATAGTATTTGGCTCGCCTGGTTTCATCTCAGGTCTATTCCATTGTCCTATGCATGGACCACATGCGTTTGCAAGAACAGTTGCTCCGATATCATTTAGTGTCTTCATCTGTCCATCACGCTCTATAGTTGCACGGATTTGTTCTGAACCTGGAGTTACTAGAAGAGGAATTTTTATGCCAATCCCATGAGACTTTGCCTGTTCTGCAACAGATGCAGCTCTTGTCATGTCTTCATAAGAAGAATTTGTGCAACTTCCAATTAGTGCTACAGATATGGTATCAAGATAATTATTTTTCTTGACATCATCAGCTAGCTGAGATATTGGTCTTGCAAGGTCTGGAGTATGTGGACCTGCAATATATGGCTCTAATGTAGATAGATCAATTTCTATAACTTTATCAAAATATTTTTCTGGATTTTGTTCAACTTCAGGATCTGCAACAAGAATTTCTCTGTGCTTGTTTGCAAGTTCTGCAATTTCTCCTCGGTTAGTTGATTTTAGATAGACTTCCATTTTATCATCATATGGAAATACAGAACATGTCGCACCAATTTCTGCACCCATGTTGGTAATTGTCGCTTTACCAGTACAGCTAATTGATCTTGTACCAGGTCCAAAATATTCTACTACAGCATTTGTTCCACCAGATACTGTAAGCTTCATTGCTACATACAGAATGACATCTTTTGGTGCAACCCATCCGTTTAGTTCACCTTTGAGATGTATACCAATTCTTTTTGGATATAGAAGTTCCCATGGAAATCCCGCCATTACCTCAGTTGCATCAAGGCCACCTACTCCTATAGCAAGCATACCTAAACCACCTGCATTTGGCGTATGAGAGTCAGTTCCAATCATCAACCCACCTGGAAAAGCATAATTTTCTAGTACAACCTGATGAATAATCCCTGCACCTGGTTTCCAAAATCCAATTCCATATTTTCTACAAGACGATTCAAGAAACTTGTAGACTTCACTGTTTTCATCTAGTGCAACTTTGATATCTACATCTCCGCTAACTTTGGCTCTGATCAAATGATCACAGTGCACAGTTGTTGGAAGTGAACTTCGCTTAAGACCAGACTGCATGAATTGTAAAATTACCATCTGTCCTGTTACATCTTGTAGTGCAACTCTGTCAGGTCTGAGAAATGAATAGCTCTTACCTGGTTCTAGGTCCTTTGCACTTTGTATATCATCAAGATGACCAACTAGAATTTTTTCAGTTAGAGTAAGAGGTCTGTTGACAAGTTTTCTATATGTTGCAATGTTTTCTTCAATTTTAGTGTAAACCTTTGAGACTAGCTCAGGTGTTGTTTCTATTTGCATACCATTCCAGTATAACATGTACTGGATTTAATATAATCGGTATTTTCTTTTATAGAATCTCTAATGCTTTGCCTTGATTAGATTTACAAAGTATTTGTGCAGTGATAGGTCTCCTGTCAATTCAGGATGAAATGAAGTGCCTACAACGTTTCCTTGTTTTACTGCAATTATCTTTTCGTTAAACTTTGACAAGACTTCGACATTTTTTCCTGTTTCCAATATGGAAGGTGCTCTAATGAATACTCCTGGAAATTTTGAGATGCAAATTTTGTCAATTGATATCTCAGATTCAAACGAATCCTTTTGTCTTCCAAATGCATTTCTTTCTATTTTTACATCAAGATAATCTAACAATGGCTGGTCCATCTCTCCAATTACTCTATCCTTTGCCTTTTTTGAAAGCAATATCATTCCTGCACAGATTCCAAAGACAGGCATTCCGCCTGCAATTTTTTCTTTAATTTTTTTTAGTGAGCCGTTTACCATTGATAAAGTCCCAATTACTGTGCTTTCTCCGCCTGGAATAATCAATCCATCAAGGTCTGAGATCTGCTCTGGAGTATTGACTTCATTTACTATACCTTCAAGGCCAAGTTCTTCTAGTGCCATCTTTGTTGCCATGATATTTTCTGCAACATCTCCTTGTACTGCCAATACACCGATACTAATGCCGCTCATGCTGTACTACCACGTTCTTGCATTCGAAGATCGAGATTCTTTACATCTAACCCTAACATTGATTGTCTTTCATCAATCATTTTTTGTGCTTCTTTTACTTTGTCTGGATCTTCCCAAAATGTTGTTGCTAATACAATAGCTTGTGCTCTCTCTTTAGCATCATCTGCCTTGAATATACCAGAACCTACAAAGACTCCATCACATCCAAGTGTCATCAAATATGCTGCATCTGCTGGAGTTGAGATTCCACCAGCTGCAAAATTTACAACAGGTAATCTGCCCAAACTTGCAGTCTCTTCTAAAATAGAATATGAAACTTTGAGTTCTCTTGCAACACTGATTAAATCCTGTTCATCTCCTGCATCATAAATTGATTTTATGCGTCGCAGTTCTGTGTTGACATTTTTAATATGAATTACAGCTTCTGCAACATTTCCAGTGCCTGGCTCTCCTTTAGTTCTAATCATTGCTGCGCCCTCTTCTATTCTTCTTAGTGCTTCACCAAGATTTCTTGCACCATTTACAAACGGAGTTGTAAAATCCCATTTCCATATATGATGATTTTCGTCAGCTGGTGTTAGAACTTCAGATTCGTCTATCATGTCAACATTTGTTTCTTGTAAAACCATAGCTTCGTACACATGACCTATTCTGCATTTTGCCATAACTGGAATTGTTACTGAATCCATAATTTCTTGAATAATTCTTATGCTTGCAGTTCTTGCAACACCGCCAGCTTTTCTAACATCAGATGGAAGTTTATCTAAAACCATTACTGCCACTGCGCCAGCTTCTTCTGCAATCTGGGCTTGTTCAACAGTTGTAACATCCATTACAACTCCATTTTTTAACATATGGGCAAAACCGCGTTTTAGAGTTGAAGTTCCTCGTGTTGTACTAAACGAGCCGACATTTTCCCTAACTACTCCTTTAGAATTACCCAGATCACCAGAAAGAGGAATCATGAATTTTGATCGCCCCCTTGGCTATTTATTTTATTATTTCTGCTATAACACCATCTAGACTGGTTTGAACTTGGCTTATCAGCGGAGGAATGAATTCATCAGTCGAATTCTGGTCAGGCCAGGATACATTGACTGATTTGCCGTCCAGTGTTACTTGTAATCCATACTTTTCGTATTCGTTCAGATCGCTTTTTACTGAAAAAGATGTTTGTGGAATTTGCATAAATCCCGTCTCTTTTACAAGCCCAGTAAGTCTTGTAACCTCTTGTTTTGATAACTGATATTTTACATCAGGCGCAGAATAGCCGTTTTTTGTTAAACTATAGCTAGCTTGGCCATCATTAGATATCGTCAAAACTTCAGTTGTTTCAGCGCCAATATTCTGTGTAAGACCAAATGATATTTTTTTGAGGTGTTGTTTGCTGTATTCCATTGATATGACATCATCAGAATTGACTGCAACATTTGGAATTTCGGGTCTGAGAAGTGTTGGAACTACAATGAAAAGAGCAGCTAAAACAGGAATTGCTCCTAATAAAATGATAATTGGACGGACTAAATTTTTCCACTCCTTGATTTTGTGCAGTCCAACGCTAAAAGTATCATCGTACCATCAATAAATCTTCAGAAACTTGAGTAAATTAAAATTCAAGTGCATTTATGGTCATTATGTGGGGTCGTAGCCTAGCCTGGTATGGCGACAGTTTAGATCACATTGATCACCGCTAAGGGCTCCAGTGGTTTCACAAGCTTCACTGACGTTAGGATGATGTACAGTTTGGAGCTGTAGTGACCCGTGTGTCGCCGGTTCAATTCCGGTCGGCCCCACCATCTGATCTCTTTTTGACCTAACAGTTATAAGGAAAAAGGCTCCCAGTATTGTCGCTAGGGAAGTTGGGAATGAATTTTAAAATATTAAAAATTGGAGGTAAACTGATTTGAGCAGAGGAAACTTTCCAACATTTGGAGCTTCAAAGACCGGAACTTTTGTCTCCACACTAAAAAATTATAATCTGCCTCCTTTCATTTTAGAAAAAATTGCCGCTGATTGTAAATCTGATCTGGTCAGAAAAGGACGAATTGAAGAACGTCTGCAAAGCATGAATGATTCTGCTCTTGAACTTTTACACAAGGTTTTTGTTGATTGTCACGAAGATGCGTCTGGTTCATATGCAAACTATCGATTTTTTGCATACATCTCAAGCATGTTCCATAAATGTGAAATTTTGTTGAACGAAAAAATTCCAGGTCATTCAGGTAAGATCTATAAGGTTCCCATCGCAGTTAAAAATAACGGCATGTATATCGCAGTGGGTTTAAACAAGTCTTCTGGTAGTCCAGCATCAAAAAGAGAAGCAATCAAGTTTTATGAAATGGTTGATGATATCAAAAAAGGTGAGCATGGAAATCAGCTTGCCGAGGGAGTTTTCGGTTCTTCAGTTGGATTTGACGGAGATGCACTAGTTACTTTGGAAAAACTAAGTACAATCCGCAAGAAAGATCCACAAAATAAGATTGATTTTAAGACAGCAAGTTTCCAAGACAGAATTTATTCTGTTACCAAGTGCTAGCGCTTTTTCTTGGCAGGACAAAATTTTCCGTGTACTTGTTTTTCTACAGCTAGTGTGGTTTCATTTTCGTGAAATAGTTTCTTGCCACAATCAGGACAAGTAAATTCTGGCATAAAAAAACTCTAAATTACTCACTTATAGTCTTTTAGCGCCATTACAAACTAGTAATGCGTGTAACTATGTTCGTATACTTGACATATCCATAGTTGCAAAGAGTGCATCTTTTTCTGTTTGGGAAAAATTTGAATCATAATGCTCGTATGATACAGATGCAAAAAGATGCTTGTCCCATATGTCATGTACCAGCTCTTTGTAATTTTTGTATCCTTTCTGCCTTAGAAGTTCATGAGCCAACTCATGTGAAACCTTGGGACAATTAACTTCCATTAGATAATTGACATCATCTTTTTGTGGACTCTTGCTCCATTGGACCATGCCAAAATTATCTGCAAAATATCCTTCACATGTACAATCAGTCCAGATTGGCCTAAAGTAAGTGAGATAAAAATGAAAGACATCTGTTCCTCTGCTCTCATGGTCTAGTAACAATGCAGGAGTATCAACAATTCTGAATCGTCCACCAGACTTTGCTATCATCTCATCAGATTGGACCTCAACTGTTTTAGAAAATGTCTTTTCTATCCAGGTTTTGTAGAATTGAGCCATCTTTTGTACATACTCAAACTCCCATCGTCTTTGTTCTAGTTCCTCTTCTTTTACTAGAAAAATAAAGTGAAGAAGCACACGGTGCAAAGATTATAACACAATTAAAAGGTCTTGCATAAAAATTAGAGAATCCTCTAGGGTAGTTTTTAAAAATATGAGCGGAAATTTTTTCACAGAGATTTTAGCTTTGACCTTCTATGCCCATCAAGGTTAGAGTTGAACGAATCTTCTCTATTTTACGAATCTTCCAGGTGATGATCTCTCTTAGTGCTTCCACTGTTGGAGATTCTATCTTTGCTAAAATATCGTAGGCCCCGAAGGTACCGTGAACTTCCTTGACTCCGTTAATTGCTTTGAGTTGGGAAATTATAGATTCTTCAGAGCCAAGTTCACAATTTATTAGCACATATGCTGTTGCCATGTAATACCTATACAACGCAAATATATCAATGGATCTGTCGTTTTCATGTAAGGATCAATCATATCCCTTAGCTGAATTAAGTTCTAATTTTTTTGGGTAAAATCTCAAAAATCCATTTGGTTGTAGATATTTTTAGAAAATATAGGTAAAAAGAATGTCCCCCGGTTCTGACCCACATAGAGTCATTGGTACGTTTAGCCTTAATCCTCATCTTGTTCTATTACCGGGGTGCCCTGTAGCACGGCTGGGTGGACCAAAAATCATCTTTCATCATCCCAGTCCGTCTGCGTGCATATTGGGGCGATTGATTATTTTAAAATGAGTAATTTATTGTGATTGATTAGTATT
>QYPM01000013.1 GCA_007280465.1 Nitrosopumilales archaeon | reverse complement strand
TAATTTGACGATCTCAAAAAATCATTAGAATCATAATCTCATTGACTGATTCAAAAGTCATAACTTGTAACCTTTGCCTGTATTTTTTAAACTTTTGAAACTTAACATTGCGAATTTCAAGGTTTTTTCATATTGAAATCACCTTTACAGTTCTCACAATGTAATCTGATACTACTCATAGGTATTTTACACACAGGGCACATTGCAGTTTTAACTTCTGGTGTTAGAAATGGTCGTTGAATTACAAGATATGCCATCGCAATCAAAACTATGACGGCATACCATATTATGCCATTAAGATAGGGTTCAATAATTTTTGAAATAGATGAATTAGGATCTGCTGTTACCTGAACAATATGTAAAACTAACAAAATGATTCCTACTACTATTGCTTGAATTGAAAGTCCTTTACGAGAATTTTTTCCACTTATTTCAGATAGTATTTTTGAGACAAATGATATAGGATCTACTGCCAGTTTATTTCCACTCCAACAGTGTGCCACAAACTGGACAAAACGGTTCTCCTTTCTTAATTGGATTCTTACAATTAGGACATTTTGGATTTGCTAATGACGATAATATTGCTACTCCTACTGCACCTATGAATAGACCTGCTAGAAGTCCCCAAATATCATCATCATCTTTTTTTCCACCCATAGGAAATATCAGATATGAAGTTAGTTTAAAAGATTGATGCCAGTAAACTTTTCTAATCTCCAGTTAACTTCATTTCAACCAAATCGATTAAATCAAAAATATTCTAATTATACCTATGCCAACTTGTAAGGAATGCAATACTGTTTTTTACTCTAATGAAGGTCTTGAAGTTCACCTAATTCACGCTCACAAAAAAGGTATGATGGATAAATTTTCCAAGTAAATAGATTAAACCAGTGCATGAAATGCTAGATTTAGTCACAAATTAGGTCAAAATATGCTCAATGTTTGTTGACCTCCATAAAAAGATAAATTTTGATCACATACAGATGAATCGTGCGGCAATGTGATTTTTGCGGTTCTGACTTTGGAGATAGGACATGCTATTTTTGTGAAAAACACTGATGCACTTCATGCATGAATGATGATAGAACAAGATGCAAGCGTTGTTACATTACAAAAAGAAAACTTGGATGGCGAATTTTTAAGAAAAATAAAGTGCTGTTGGGGTTTGTTGCATTTGTCTGGGCGTATACGGTATTTCCAATTCCGCTCATCAAAGGAATTGATCCTGCATTCTACTGGATTTCACTAGGAGTTGCAATAATGATCATGATCCCAATTAGTCTTGCGATGTTTTTTTGGTCAAGAGAGCCACCTGTATCTGACCTCAAGTGATACGTGATATTACACTCTGTGTAAATTCGCTAGTGCTCTTGTTACCGCCAATATCTTTTGTCTTGATTCCTTCTCTGACAATTCCATATACTGCATCTTCTATCTTTTTTGCTACATCATAACAAGACTTGTCATTGTTTTTCATTCCAAGCCACTCAAACATCATTTTTGTAGATAAGATAAACGAAGATGGGTTTGCAACTTGTTTTCCTGCAATATCAAATGCTGCACCATGGACTGGTTCGAATAATGCAAACTTGTCTCCAATGTTTGCTGCCGGCGCCATTCCTAAACCCCCTACTACTTGTGATGCCTCATCAGATAAAATATCTCCAAACAAATTGGTAGTTACTATGACATCAAAATACTCTGGCTGTCTAATCAAATTCATGGCACATGCATCCACATACATCTGATCAAATGAAATTTTTGGATAATTCTTTGCTATTTCTTGGCATGATCTTGAAAACAATCCATCTGTCTTTTTCATTACATTTGATTTGTGAACACAAGTTACCTTTTTCTTTCCATTTCGCTGCTCTGCGGTCATGAATGCATATTTTGCAATTCTCTCTGAAGCACTCTTTGAGATTGTACGTAATGCAACAGATGTCTCTCCCAAGTCAAACTCCATGCCTGTGTATAGATCCTCGGTGTTTTCCCTGACTATTACCATGTCTATATTTTCCTTCAACGCTGGCATGTTTGGATAAGATTTGGCAGGTCTAATGTTTGCATATAGGTCCAATAGCCTTCGTAGTACCACAATCACATCTGCTGCGCTTTCTCCAACAGGTGCCTTGAGACATGCGTCAGACTTTTTTATTTCATCTAGTGTCTCGTCTGGAAGTGCCTTTCCTGTTTTCTTTAGTGCTGCATCCCCTGCTTCTAATTTTGTAACTTGTACCTTTACTCCCAGTTTGTCATTTACTGCGTTTAAGACTTGGATTACTGACTCTGATAATTCGGGACCTATTCCGTCTCCTGTGATGAGTGATATTTTGTACATTTACTGTCCCAAGTTTTTTTGTTTAAGAATTTTTTTGAGCATGATTCTGTTTATTCCATCTATTACAGCTTGTACACTTGTAATTACAATGTCTTCTCCTACTGATTTTGCAGATGCTTGATTTCCATATGCGTCTTCGACTTTAATTGTAACTTCACATAGCGCCTCAGAACCTCCAGAGATTGAATCTAACTTGTAATCTTTTACTCTGACTTTGGATATTTCTCCAGTAATTTTCTGTATTGCATTAATTGATGCATCTACCGGACCAACACCATAATCTGTACTGATAAAGTCTTTTCCTTCGATGTTTAATTTTACAAATGCGTATGGCATATTTCCAATTCCTGTTGATACTGAAAAACCTACGAGGTGGACCAGTCTCTTTAATCCTTGTTGCTGCATTACCTCTCCTGCAATTCCTAAAAGCTCAACATCTGTTACATGTTTTCCTAGGTCTCCAAGCTTTTTGATCTTCTCTAAAATTTCATGTGCCTGCTCTTTTGATGGTTGAATGCCATATTCTTCAAGCATTGCTGAAACTCCATGTGCTCCGGCATGTTTTCCTACCTGGAACCATCTAGTTCTGCCAACCAATTCAGGACTAATTGGCTCATAGGTTAACGGATTGCTTAGCACGCCATGTGTGTGAATTCCTGACTCATGACCAAACGCATTCTCTCCTACAATTGCCTTGTTTGGCTGGACCTGAACTCCTACTATCTTTGAGATAAACCGTGAAGTCTCGTAAAGAAGTTTAGTGTTGATGTTTGTCTCAAATTTTCTATCTTTATCCCATTGGAGGCATTGTAATCCCATCACTAGTTCTTCTAAGGATGCATTTCCTGCCCTCTCTCCTATTCCATTGATTGTAACATGTGCACATTTTGCACCAGCTTGTATTGCAGATAATGCGTTTGCAACAGCTAGACCAAAATCATTGTGACAGTGAACACTTACTGGTAGATGCGTTGCATCAATTGTATCTCTTGTAATTTCAGCAATATACTGTGGAGTGGAATAGCCAACTGTATCTGGTATGTCTAATCTGTCTGCACCTGCTTCTGTCACAGCTTTGAATACTTTTTTTAGAAATTCTCTATCAGTCCTTGTAGCATCTTCTGCTGAAAATTCAACTTGTAGACCAAGTGACTTGGCATACTGGACAGCTTCTACTGCTTTTTCTAATGCCTGCTCTCGGGATAATTTTAGTTTGTACTTGAGATGAATGTCCGAAGTTGCAATGAATGTATGGATATACTTTAAACCAACTGCTACAGCTGCATCGATATCTTTTTTCTCTGTTCGCGCTAGTCCGCAAATCTCTGCCTTTAATCCAGCTCCTGTTATGTGTCTAATTGCTACCATCTCTCCTTCTGAAATGATTGGAAAGCCTGCCTCAATTGCATCTACACCAAGATCGTCTAATTTTTGTGCAATCACAAGTTTTTGGTCTGGAGTCAAGGCTACCCCCGGTGTCTGTTCTCCGTCTCTTAATGTGGTATCAAAAATTCTAACCTTCATTTCTCTCTCCTCTTGCTAATGCACATATTCCAGTTCTTGCCATTTCAAGAATTCCGTATCCTCTAACAAGGTCTTCTAATGCATTAATTCTATCTGGCGTTGCAGTAATTTCCAGTATAATGGAAGACTTTCTGACATCATGAACGTCACACTTGAAAGCGTTTGCAAGGTCTGTTATCTCCTTGATGTCTGTTGGCTTTGTTACTTTGATCTTCATCATGACAAGTTCTCGGTATATGCTCTTTTTCTCGTCTAATAGTTTTACTTCTATCGTATCAATCAATTTGTCTAGTTGCTTTATTATTTGATTTAGTTGTTTTTCATCTGCCTCTGTAGTGATTGTCATTCTAGAGACTTCGGGATTTTCAGTTATCCCTACTGATATGCTATCGATGTTATAGTTTCTTGATCTAAACAAGTTTGTAATTTTAAACAAGACACCGGGCTTGTTTTCTACTAGAACGGAAATTATTGACCACATGTTATTTCACTATGATGGTAGTATCATGTCCTTAAGAGATGTTCCAGGTGCCACAAATGGAAAGACGTCTTCTTGTGGATCGATTGGTATGTCTATGACAGTTGTAACGTTACTCTTCAAAGCTGTCTGGACTGCTTTTCCAATTTCGTCAATTGTTGTAGCTCGTATTCCTTGTGCACCATATGCTTCTGCTACTTTAACATAATCTGGACAATTCTTAAGGTCCACTCCTATCATCCTTCTATCATAAAATGTTCTCTGCCATTGAGCTACCATGCCAAGTGTGAAATTGTTAAGCAAGAATACGATGACAGGCAAGTCTTCTAACACTGAAACTGCAAGTGAATTTTCTGTCATGTTAAAACTTCCTTCTCCAGCTATATCTAAAACTGGAACATCAGGTCTTGCTGCTTTTGCACCTATTGCTGCTGGGAATCCCCAACCCATTGTTCCAAGGCCTGTAGAGCTAAAGAATGTGCCAGGTTGTATAACATCAAAGAATAATGATGCCCACATCTGATGTTGACCTACTTCGGTAGTAACAATTGATTGTCCAGGAAGAACTTCTCTTAACTTTTTGAGAACTTTGGAAGCTGCTAACGGATGTGGATGAATCTTGAGATTTTCTCTATAGTAGTCTTTAGTTTCTTTTACTCTTTTAGCCCATGCGCTTTCTCCATTTCGCTTTATGGCCTTTTGAATTAACATCTTTACCATGATTCTAAGTGATGTCTTTACATCTCCAACTACTGCCACATTTGTAGTCTGATTCTTTCCTATTTCGGCAGGATCTACATCCATGTGTATTATCTTCAAATTCTTCTCAAACTCTTCAAATGTACCAACTGACCTGTCTGAAAATCTGGAGCCACATGCTAGTACACAGTCCGCTTCTGTCATCATCTTGTTTGCTTCTGCATGACCATGCATTCCAATTGGTCCAAGTGAGAGTGGGTGATTTTCTGGAAATGAGCCCTTTCCTTTGAAAGTTGTAACAACTGGTATCATGAGTAATTCTGCAATCGATTGAAGTTCTGCAAAAGCACCTGAAATTATAACTCCTCCTCCTGCAAGAATGATTGGTCTTTCTGCAGATAGTAACATCTCAGTTGCCCTTTCAATTTCTTTTATGTCTGGGTCTACCCATGGATGGTATCCTCTAATTTTAACCTCGGAAGGAAAATGAATCTCTGCTTCATTTTGTTGCACATCTTTTGGAATGTCTATTAAAACAGGACCTGGTCTTCCAGTTGATGCAATATAGAATGCCTTCTTTACTACTTCAGGAATTTCTCCTGGAGTCATTGGTTGGAATGCATATTTTACAATAGGATTTGTAATTCCGATTATGTCACTTTCTTGAAATGCATCACGGCCAATCATTTTTGAAGGAACCTGACCTGTGATTGCAACCATTGGAGCAGAATCTGCCTGAGCTGTTGCAATTCCGGTGACAATATTTGTTGCACCTGGACCTGATGTTGCAAAACAAACTCCCGGTCTTCTACTTACTCTACCGTAACCATCTGCCATGTGTGAAGCAGATTGTTCATGTCTTACCAAAACATGTCGTATGTTACTTTTGTAAAGTTCGTCGTATATTGGTAAGTTTGCACCTCCCGGTAGTCCGAAGGCAATATCCACACCTTCTTTTTCCAAAGCGATCATCAAAGACCTTGCACCTGAAATTTTTTCCATAATTTTCTATCTCCGAAAATTGCTGTATTTTACAGCATAACCTCGACTAGCAACAAAATACTTGAAATGCTTGTCGAGTCTACTTTTTTCATACTTATCTAATCATTTTCCCTCTAAAATTATTAATAAAGATATTGTCCTAAATCCACCGTGTACTGGATATTACTAGGCACAAATTTAGTCTGAATTTGCCATGTCATAAGACTTAAAGTGGATTTGTCTTAAGCAATACCGATTTTGAGCGACACGGATGAAATTCTTGATATTATTGTGACATTTTTTACTGCTGGAAGAACCAAGAATGTTGCACCACTAAGTGTTATCCAACTTGACGATCCGAGATTTTCTTCATACAGTGATGTTCCACCATTTGATCTCAAGGACTTTGCAACTACAACTGCATTGGAACAGTTACGATTTGTAAGTATCTCCGATTATGACTTTGAATTGAAAAACACTCGGGTAGACATGTTTGAGACTTTTGCGGTAGCAACCTTTACTGTAAAACAATCAGGAATGATTGTGGATAATTATAGTTTCAGAGGACAACACCTTACAATGGATAGCAGGGCAACATTTGTTTTCATAAAGTTTCCAAAGTGGAAGATAGTTCACATACATTTGACAAAAATCTCAGATTAAGAATTTACTTTTTTTGATTTGCTTTTTTGAGCAGGCTTTGTTTTTTCAGGTAACTCACTTTTTATTTTTTTGAAAATTTCATTGGCTTCTTTGACTGTGACTTTTTGGTGAACTATAGCTCTCACTGCCTTTATCATAGCTACTGGATGATCATTTTGCCAAATGTTTCGCCCCATGTCAACTCCTGAAGCACCTGCTTGTAATGCATCGTATGTTAAATTAAATACGTCAAGTTCTGTTGCAAGTTTTGGACCTCCAGCAATTATGACTGGTACTGGACATGCTGTTACCACCTTCTCAAAGTTTTCGCAATAGTATGTCTTGACTAGATGTGCACCAAATTCTGCCGCCATTCTACATGCCAGTCCCAAATATCTCGCATCGCGTTTTTCTAATTCTTTTCCTACTGCTGTAACTGCAAGTACTGGTATTCCATATTCTTCACCTTCATTTACTAAATTACCTAAACTGACAAGCGATTCGTGTTCATGAGGCGCACCGATAAATATAGACATTGCAAGGGCTGATACATTTAGTCTGATTGCCTCTTTTACCGATGTTGTTATGGTCTCATTTGAAAGATCTTTTCCAATGATGCTTGCTCCACCTGATACTCTAAGAACTACAGGTACTGGAAAATTTGCATCAACGGATGTTCTTAAAACACCTCTTGTAAGCATAAGGGAATCAGCAAAAGGTAACAATGGGGCTATGGTTTTTCTTGGTACTTCTAATCTCTCTGTAGGTCCAAGGAAATATCCGTGGTCTACTGCAAGCATAACACCACGTCTGTTTTGTGGTTTGATTATTTTTGCAAGCCTGTTTTTGAGTCCCCAATCCATATCTTCATCGAAAAAATTTGCCTTAGTTAAGCGTTTCTGAATTTGTAATTATTATTTTCATCGAATCATTTCCTTGATGGGCGTAATCCAAAGCTTTTGCTGATTCACTAAGATCAAACTTGTGGGTGATCAATTTTTTCACATCCACTGTTCCTTGTTCTATTAACTTGAATGCATCATTTGTATCCTTTTCAGAAGCCGCATAACTTGGCATAATTGTGATTTCTTTAGAGTATACTTTACTCATATCAAGTGACATCTTTGCATCTTTTGAAGGGACTCCAAATAGCATTACAGTTCCACCTTTTCTTACAAAATCAATTGCTTGAGATATGGCATTAAGACTTCCAGTTGCAACCATCACTACATCTACTCCCCGGTTCTGAGTCTTTGAAAGAATTTTCTTATATGCATCTTGATCATCTGACCTTATTGCTTCTGTTATGCCAAACTTTTTTGCAAACCCTAGCCTAAAGTCATTTAGGTCAAAGCAAAATATGTCTTCAATCCCGTATACCTTGCTTAACATGAGATGCATAAGGCCTGTTGGGCCTGCTCCGAGAATTGCAACCGAATCTCCTTTTTTGAATTTTATTTTATTCCATGCTCGTACACAACATGCTAATGGTTCGATCATGGATGCTTCTTCGAAACTTACATGGTCTGGTAATTTTATAACGCCGCCATGTGACACATTCCATTCGGGAACAATAAACTCCTCAGCAAGACCACATGGTGAAAGATTTGTCTCTGAATATTTCTGACACATTGTTTCATTTCCATGTGTACAAAAATGACAAGAATAACAAGGCACATGATGATGAGTGAATACCCTATCTCCCTTTTTGAAATCGACAACTCCTTCTCCTATTGTAGAAACTATTCCTGAAGGCTCATGACCTAGTCTCATGGATGGCTGACTGTATTTACCATAAATCTTTTCCAAGTCCGAGCCACATACGCCGCATGCTTTCATGGAAACTAGAATTTCGCCTTTGCCAGCTTGTGGTCTATCTATATTTTTTATCTGAACATCTGCAGGTCCTGAAACATACGCTGCTTTCATAATTAAAACAAGTCTTGAATGGCATTTTATCTTTTTCCGAAGTTAATCCTTTTTGGTGTCTTGAAAAACAAGAAATTCCATATAAAGAAATATTTTTCATATGATGTCAATTAAATAGGACATATTTCTGACAAATTGTCATGGACTTGTGGCATGATATAGAAACTGGCCCAAAAATACCATCTGTGATAAACGTTATAGTTGAAATTCCAAAAGGCTCCCAAAACAAATACGAATATGATAAAAAAAGAGGCATTATGAAACTTGACAGGGTATTATTTTCTCCATTTTTCTACCCTGGGGAATATGGCATAATTCCACAAACATATGCAGAAGACGGCGACCCAATGGATGCACTTGTTCTTGTTACCAATCATACCTATCCTGGAGTTCTAATAGAAGCGCGCCCAATTGGAATGCTTCGAATGAAAGACGGTGGTGAGATGGATAACAAAATTTTATGCGTAGCAAAAGATGACATTAGATATGAACATCTAAAAGATATTGCTGACCTTGACAAACATTATCTCAAGGAAATCGGACACTTTTTTGAAGTGTACAAGCATCTTGAGGGGAAGAAAGTTGAGATACTTGGATGGAAAAATGCCGCAAGCGCAAAGAAGGAAGTGCTTGCTGGAATAAAGTTATACCAAAAGAAATTCAAAAAGTAATCCGATAGATTTAGTTCTCTAATAAAAAATTTACAACAGAAATGGTATTAACCTGTATTTGTAGATGAGTGGTATGAACGAAGGCGACCAAGCCCCCGATTTTGAACTTGTCTCAAATGATGAAAGTATAGTAAAACTGAGCTCTTTTCGTGGAAAAAAGAACATAGTGTTATGTTTCTATCCAAAAAACCATCTCTTTGCATGTCCATCAAAGAAGGTATTTCAAATGGCGGAGGCCATAATAGAATCATATCCTAAAATAAAAGAGCATGCGGAACTCTTTGCAATATCTGTAGATACAGTTCAAGATCAAAAGAAATTTGTCGAAGAATATCATGTCCCATATCTTCATCTAAGTGATACTCAAAAGATCGCTTGTAAGGCATATGCTGGGCTAAATATTGCAGGACTTGCAAAAAGATCTACTTTCATTATAGATCAAGATGGAAAGATTTCAAAAATTTTCAGAGATATCAGTCCAGAAAAACACGGTCAGGAAATAATTTCATCATTACAGAATTTGAAATAATTGGATTTTATCAATTCAATATATTTTTAAAGATGTGTGTTAAGACTTGATTTGTGCTAGATCTCGTCGCAAAAAAAATATTTCTTACTAAAGGTAAGGGTGTACATCCAGATAGACTAACAAGTTTTGAATATGCGTTAAGAGATGCGGGAATCGCAGG
>QYPM01000023.1 GCA_007280465.1 Nitrosopumilales archaeon | reverse complement strand
CAGAGGTACCGAAGCCCGGTCAACCGAGAGGGACTCAAGATCTTCTATAAGATATCCCTTCCCTTAGGGGTTCGTGGGTTCAAATCCCACTCTCTGCATTTTTCTTTTCTTTTTCTCTCTTCTCTGTCTTTGTTTACGATTTAGTTCATCATATCCTCTATGATTTTCACCCATGATGATCCATGTCCATATTTATGAGAAACTAGTATGCGTCATACTTGTCGCCCATCTCAAGTGACGCTATCTTGAGTTTTAGAACTTCGTTTGCACCTTCATAGATTACAATAGCTCTTGAATCAAGAAAGTGTCTTGCTACCCTACTTGTTTTCTGATACCCATAAGAGCCAAAGACCTGAACTGCCCTATTTGCACAGTCAAAAGCAGCATTTGTTGCATGCAACTTGGCTATAGCGGCAAGCCTATCAGCCCTATTTCGTAGCGTAGAGTATTCCTGGTTTTTTCGGTCAAGTTGAGATAACCAATTTGTATCGTTTTCTTTGAGGTTTTCCACATAATCATGAAGTTTTTGCCTTGCAGCTCCCGCCCGATATACTAGCCACCTAGAACTTTCTATGTTTACAATCATCGTAGCAAGATGTTCTTGAATTAGCTGTTTTTTTGCAAGAACTGAACCATGTTGCTCTCTTTTTTGCGAGTATTTTATTGACTCGTCAAGGCAGTCTTTCATTACTCCCACAGCACCTGCAGCTACACTTAGTCGTCCATCAATTAGTGCACTAAATGCAACACTAAGACCATTTCCTATTTTTCCAAGAAGATTTTGTTTTGGAACTATGCAATTTTCAAAAGTAATCTCTGCATTTTTTACCGTAAGTAATCCCATCTTGTTATGCATCTCTTCTGCATGAAATCCTTTCGAGTCAGCATCTACAATAAACGCAGAAATCTTTCCATCAGGTCCTCGCGCATATGTTGTAATGACTTTAGCAAATGTTCCATTTCCTACCCAATGTTTTACTCCATTTAGAATATAGTTATCTCCACGTTCTTCAAATTTTGTTGAAGTCTTTCCCGGATCACTTCCTGCATCTGGTTCGGTTAATGCAAAACCCATTATGCTATTCCCATTAGTTGTATTTGGAAGATATTTTTTCTTTTGTTCATCATTTCCCCAGTTTTGTATCACCATTTGACCAATGGATATATGTGCAGAAAAAAATGTACGAAGTGAATTTCCTTCTCTACCTATTCTCTCTATTGCAAACAGGTATGTCAAAATATCATATCCAAGGCCTCCATATTTTTTAGATATTGGACATCCAAGCATGCCAATTTCTCCAAATTCAGGAATTACTCTATCATTTGATTTTTCATCAAGATAACATCGGGTTTCATGATCTCTAATTGATTTACAAACTCTATCTATTTTCTCAAGAAAAACTTTTTGCTCTTCTGATACTTCAAAATTCATTTTAGAAATATTCGAGTATGACATTTATCTATCCAATTATCTTCAAGAATATTATTTAATTTAAGTTTCTATATCTTTACCATCTGAATCTCAGTTACATTATGTTTTGAGATATCCTCATGCAAGATAGCGTGGGTTTCATCAGTAAAAGTTAGATTGCAACGATAACACTTCCACGCTTTAGTGCTCATGGGCATGTTACGTGAAATTAACTAATAAGTATATTGTATAATTACTTAATTTTTCCACATATCAAGTATCAAGAAAATTGAATATTTGGAATATTTCATACATTATACAATATTTCTTGAACTTTTTCTAGGTACTAACTAGACAGTTATTTCCAAAACTCCAATTTATAAAAATGGAACAAATTCTAAAGACCAAATTGAAATCAGAGAAATTAAGAGAATATGTAAAAAATAGGCTAGAAAATGACGCAGCACATGATTTTGAGCATGTAATGAGAGTATTCAAGAATGCAAAAATAATTGCAAGAAAAGAAAAAGGAAACATGAGAATGATTTCTGCTGCCGTGTTATTGCATGACATAATCTCTTATCCAAAATCTGATCCTCGTTCAAAAAATTCTTCGCTAGAGAGTGCAGAAGAATCAAAAAAGATTTTAAAAAAATATGATTTCATCCAGGATGAAATTAAAACCATTTCTGATGCAATCAGAGATCATAGTTTTTCAAGAAGAGTTGTTCCTCAAACATTAGAAGGCAAAATATTGCAAGATGCAGAC
Organism: Nitrosopumilales archaeon; assembly: GCA_007280465.1. Classification (GTDB taxonomy): domain Archaea; phylum Thermoproteota; class Nitrososphaeria; order Nitrososphaerales; family Nitrosopumilaceae; genus Nitrosotalea. Next base: position 8,648 of record QYPM01000023.1, on the reverse strand, counting down.
AGATTAGATGCATTAGGTTCAATTGGCATTGCAAGAACATTTGCAGTAGGTGGTGCCGAGAATAGACCATTTTATAACAAAGATGATCCATTTTGCAAGAAACGTTCTCCAGATGATAAGAGTTGGACATTAGATCACTTTTACAAGAAACTTTTGCTTTTAGAAGAAACAATGAATACGAAGACTGGAAAAATGCTAGCAAGAAAAAGAATTACAATAATGAAAAAATTTCTTGATGAATTAAAAAAAGAAATCTAGCCATAGTCTACATATCTTTTGTATCTCAGTTCAATTTCAGAATTATTACCAGTTAGAATTCTTCGAATTTCATCTTCATGTTTTTCTTTGACATAGGTAATGATTTCTTTGAAATTTTCTTCTTCTGGAAATGCATTTGTTAGTGGAGCTAACATCTTGAAATATTCAGCCACTTTTTCTCTAAATTCTTCTTTTGTAGGTCTACTTCTTCTATTCATTCTAAACCAAATTGATGCCCAGCTTGCACCAACTACATGTGGCAATAGATCATAAGCTCGTGTTATCTCAAATGACTGGTCTTCTCTCATCTCTCGTTGAGTGCTTTTGCTGCACCCTTTGAGAAATATGTTACTATCATATCTGCACCAGCACGCTTGATTGCAGTAAGAATTTCAAGTGTTACCTCTGTTTCGTCAATATACCCTGCCATAGCGGCTGCCTTTACTAGAGCATATTCTCCTGAGACGCTGTATGCTGCTATGGGTACGTTGAATTTTGCTCTCGTCATAGAAATCAAGTCAAGATATGCAAGTGCGGGTTTTATCATAACAATATCTACTCCCTCTTGTATGTCAGTCTCAACTTCACGCATTGCTTCTTTTGGATTTGTATATGGTAATTGGTAGGTCTTTCTGTCTCCAAACTGTGGAGCAGAATGTGCCATATCTTTGAAAGGAGAATATAATGAAGAGCGATGTTTTGCAGAGTGGGACATTATTGCAACATCATGAAAACCAGCGTCATCAAGACCTTGTCTAATTGCTTTTACTTGTCCATCCATCATGGCTGATGGAGATACAACATCTACTCCGGCTTGAGCTTGACTTACTGCAATTTTTGCTAATGTTTCAAGACTAGAATCATTGTCTATCTTGTCTCCTTTAACAAGTCCACAATGGCCAGAACTAGTATACTGACAAAGACAAACATCTGCCATGATCGCAATATTATTTCCAAGGTTTTTTCTAATCTCAGAAATTGTTTTTTGTACAATTCCATTCTGAGTAAAAGCAGATGTACCATGTTCATCTTTCTGAGTAGGTATTCCAAATACCATTACTGCGGGAATTTTTAATTCTGCAATTGAGTTTACTTCATTTGTTACATCAGATAATGCAAGTCTCTCCATACCTGGCATGGAACTTCCAGGGATTTTTGATTTCAGATCCTCTTGGACAAAAATTGGGCATATGAGATCCTTTGGAGAAAGTCTCACTTCTTCTAAAAGTTCCCTAATTTTACTAGTTTTTCTTAGACGCCTCAGTCTTAAATTAGGAAAAGACATTATACAAAATACCTTTTTTTAGCAATATAATTTGTTACTCTCTTGTCTTATAATCAAAGAGTTTTGTGACATTTTTAAGAAATTCAGAATCACCTTGTTCTGAGGCCTTTCGTAGATTATTCATGGGAATTGCCATGATATCTTCAACTATTGCCTGAGTAAGTTGGTCAATAATTCGAATTTTTTGCTCATCTTTTTCACCTAGCATCTGAAGCGCTTTCTTTAGTTCTTTTACTCGTGCTTGGTCTATCTCCTTGAATACATTAGTAACGATTGGTTCTACCTCAAGTCTTTTCATTGCTGCTTCTACTACAGGGAGCTCTTCATTAATAATTTGTTCTGCTGAAGATACTACTCCCATTCTAGTTTGCATGTTCTTATCCACCATCTCTGCAATTTGGTCCATGTTCATTACCTTAATTTTATCAATGGTTGAAACTTTATCGTCCACAGTTCTTGGATTAGAAAGATCCATTATGAGTATCCCATCGTTACGAGACTCCATTGCTTCTTTTACTCTATCATATGTAACAAGAAAATAAGGTGCAACAGTAGCTACAAACAATACATCAATTGATTTGAAATTAGATGTAGCTTCATCAAATGGTATTGGCTTTCCGCCAGAAGTTTCGGCAAAAGCCTTTGAACGCTCAAATGTTCTACTAGTAACAAGAAAATTAATTTCTCGTTTTTTGAGTGATTTTGCAACCAGGCTAGCTGCTTCGCCTGTTCCAATTAACAAAATATGCTTTGATTTAAGATCATCAACATTTTCTTCTGCAAGATTTACTGCCATTGATCCAACAGAGATACTACCCTTGCTAATTCCTGTTGATTGACGTATTCTAGAACCAATTCTAATTGCCTTGTCAAACAAAGTATTGAGGTTATCCCCAGAGGCCTTGAGCCCGCGGGCAGTACTGATAGAGTCTTTTACCTGACCAAGTATCTGCTCTTCCCCTATTACAAGAGAGTCAAGTCCAGAGGTAAGCTTGAGCAAATGCGCATATGCATCAGTTCCTTTGCTTATCTCAAGATTATCCTTAAACGCATGTTCTTCAAGTCCTGCAACAGATGCCCATGTCTTTTTTATTTTATCAAGATCAGTAGTATTTGTACAACCAAAAAGTTCAACCCTATTGCAAGTCTGTAGTATAACACATTCTTGTAATCCAGAATGTTTCAAAAATGACTCGTATGCAGAATCAACATCTCTAAAAGTGAATCTCTCAAGCATGTGAATAGGAGATTTTCTAAAAGTAACTCTAGCGTTGATTACATCACCTGTCATATTAGATCACCTAGCATTTCCATAACCCGCTTCTGTGCTTTTTTTAGATTTCCATCTCGTATTAATTCTTTAACCTGATTGTCATTCATAATACCATAGAGAAACTTCCTTCTTTCAGGAAAAGTTGGGATCTTGGCTTTGGCGGCTTTTCTGGCAAAATCCTGCAGTTGTATATGGTAAATGTCCTCTTTTTTAATTAATTTTTTAAAGACTTGTTCTGCCTGGATTTTTAATTTTCTTGCCATGGCAGGACTTCGACCTCCTGTTGATACTGCAATCTGTACAGTATCATAGATGTTAATTACAGAACCAAATGCAAAATCACTTACTTCAGGGTCATCGGAAGCATATGCATAACAATGCATGGCCTTGGCTTGTTTCACAATTTTACGATTTAATTCTTTATTGTTTGTAGTAGCTAACACCATAAACGGTTTGTATGTTTTTAGAAAATTTGCGTTAGCAAGTTTCATTTGTTTAAAAGATATTTTCTTTTGCTTGACATAGTTTTGAATTTGCCTGTTAGTTGAATCACTAATAAGAAGGATTTTACAATCTTGCGTCAAAAGTGTATTTACTTTTTTTAGGCCTTCATTTCCTCCACCTACTATAATTACCAAATCCCTCCTAAGATTCAGATCAACTATCAATCAATCACGCTGACTTTGGATGATATTTATAGATTCTATGAGAATCTAGGTAACGTTTTTAATTGTAAGACTAGCTTTTGCATTCGTTATGGATAATCTGGATAAAGAGATTCTAAATGAGATCCAGTGGACTTTTCCTTTAACCCCAAAACCATATCCTGAAATGGCAAAGAAGTTTGGATTGTCAGACCAAGATATGATGCAAAGACTTTCTGTACTCAAGGAGGCAGGAATAATCAGACAGATTAGCGCAATATTTGATACGAGAAAATTAGGATACAAGAGTGCATTGGTTGCAATGTCAATCGAGCCAGAAAAATTAGATTATATTGCAAATCAAGTAAACAGACATCCAGGTGTATCTCATAATTATGAGAGAAATCATGAATACAATCTTTGGTTTACTCTAGCAGTTCCCCCAGGATCTGATCTAAAAACAGAGATAGACAAATTTTCCAAGCTGCCCGGAATTAAAAAAACAAGATTACTTCCCACAATAAAGCTGTTCAAGATTGGAGTAAAGCTTGAGATGGTTGACGAAAAGAAATCAGATGTTAAACCATCTGAAGAGAAGAAAAAAATTACTGAAACAAAATTTATTGCAACTGAAGAAGAAAAAAACTACATCCGTGAGTTACAAAAAGATCTAGAGATAGTAGAAAGACCATTTTTAAAATCTGCTCAAAAACTTGGGATAACTGAAGAACAACTTCTCGAAAAGGTAAAACAATATGAAGAGATAGGAGTTATGCGGAGATTTGCAGCCATTTTACGACATAGAGAAGTAGGTTTTACTGCAAACGGTATGATAGTATGGAAAGTTCCAGATGAAAGAATTGAAGAAGTAGGTGAGAAACTTGGTGCCTTTCCACAGATAAGTCATTGTTATCAAAGACCAGTATATCCAGATTGGCCATACAGCGTATTTTCTATGGTACATTGCAAATCAGTTGCAGATGCAGAAGAGATGGCAAAACAAATTCAGAAACAGGTGGATGTTAACGATTACAAGATTCTTTTTAGTTCAAGAGAATTCAAGAAAACAAGAGTAGAATACTTTGTTGAACATGAATTTAACATAGAAGACCCAATTACAGCATCCTAAGCAGTTTGAGCTGATGCTTTTAATTCGTATGAAGGCCATTGGTTGAATAATCCAATCACCTCATTTTTGTCATCATTACTAAGATATTTTCCATCAGACATGGCAGAAAACATCTCAATTTCTTCCTCACTTACTACAGTAGGAAGTACTGATGAGACAGACTTTTGAGAGAGAATAAATTTAATTGCAAGTTCAGTAATGTTCCATCCGTTTCTTTTTGCAATTGGTGTCAACTGATCTACTTTCTTTAATGCCTCTTTTACCCAATCTCCAGTTCGTACTGATCGATGGTCTTTTTCACTAATTTTTGTATCTGCATTTACTTTTCCTGTCAATATTCCAGATGCATCAGGTACTCGTACTAGAATTCCCACATTGTGTTTTTCTGCTTCTGTAATCAGTATGTTACCAGGATTTTGTTCAAGTATGTTATAGACAGTCTGTACCGCAGTAGCATCAGTTATCGTCATAGATTCTAGGCCTTCTTGTGTCCACCCAATAGCAGGACCTAATGCAATCTGGTAACTTTTGATTATACCATCCTTGATCTTTTTGTCCAAAAACTCAAAGATTTGTTTGTCTTTGATAGTGTGGATTTTTGGATTATGTAAACCATATACATCAACATGATCAGTCTGTAATCTTTCAAGACTTTTCTTAAGAGCAAAATCTGTAAATTCAGTAGTAAATTTTTGTGGGAGTTCTTTGTGACCTATCTGTTCAGTAGAGTAAATATCATAACCATATTTTGTGGATAATACTATTTCATTTCGCATTCCAGAAAACACTTCGCCTATTAGCTTCTCACTTTTTCCTCTTCCATAGATGTCACCAGTTTCAAAATAATTAATGCCTAGATCAAACGCCCGTTTCAGCATTTTTTTTGCCTCATCGTCTTCTATTTTTTTACCCCACCAATCAAGACCTAGAGTCCAGGCTCCAAATCCTATTTCAGATACTTCAATTCCACTTTTACCTAGTTTTCTATATTTCAATTCATAATCCTCCTAAACTCGGACATTTTTTGTTGGAGATCTGCTTCATTTAAAACAGCTTTTCCAGCCTCAATATTGACATTTAATTCTATCCAAGATTTGCATCCGTGATATTCTGGAAGAACGGGGATCTCAATTTGAGGAACCTTGTACACCTTCAAGAAAATCGCAATCATTGGTTTCTGAGGCATCCAGTTCATTCTCTCTACGATATACGAATCACTCCAGATATGAAATTGTGACAACTCCTCGATTTTTTGCATCGAAGAGACATCATGCTCTGCAAGTACTTCGGCATATGACGTTATTCTGTTAAATCCCTCTTTCGGTTTTTGTTCTCTTACATCTGCAAGATATCTATAAAATTGTGATTTTATCGAAGCATTGTCTTGGTGTTCATATGTTGGAAAGAGTGCAAATTTTTTATCTTCAATTTTAAAACCAGATGTAGTCTCAAGTATTCCACCTTTTCGTAGAAGAACTGTTTGATCTCCGTTTTCAAGTGCAGTTACAATAGTTGCCCATTCTTTTAGTCCCTTCATCATCCAAGACTCCTAATCAGAGGAACGATGTCTTTTTTGACACAAACGAGCATGGGTGTATCCACTGCAACGTATCCGCTGACGCGAGTCTCTCGTAGATCCATTATCAAGTCTTGGAATTTGTGTAGCGTATCGGTTTCAAAAGCAAGCATGAAATCCTCATCATGAATTCCAAATGAGTAAGTAGTGTTTAATTGCACTTCGGGATATTTGTGTCCAACTTGAATATGTTCCGCCATCATCTCTTTTCGTTTTTCGGATGGTAAAAGATACCACTCTCGTGTTTTGATGAAAGGATACACGATGACATATTTTTTCTGATCTTCACCTCCAAGCCAACCACGTGGTGGAGGATTATTTGCATAAATCGATGGTCTTGTGTTTGACAAATAAACATGTGTTGGAATAATATATTTTCCAAAGACTGTGAGATATAATTTTGATATAACTTCCTGAATTTTTTCAATTGACTCTGATGCAAACCATAGCATGAATTCTGCATCATCTCTTAGTCCCAATGTAGAATATGTCCTATACATTATCTGGGAATTTTTAAGAATAATTTCTACTTCTTTTGCAGATTCCTCTTTTGCAAGATCAGCCATCCAACGCCATTTTGGGTCTACCTTGAAGAAAGAGAAATTGAAAAAGGTTCTGGGCTGTTCGCTCATAATAGGTAATCTTGTATTACCTTATTTAAAATCTAATCATGTAAATGATATCTTAAATTAGTGGGCTTGGATGGTTTACAGCACATGAAGCGAAATACCAAGATGATAGTAGGAATTGGTTCAATTTTTGGAGCATTTACTATAGTAATGATTATTTTGGTGCTACAGGCAAATCCTCCATCCTAAAATTATAACTAATGCCAATTGAATTCAGGGAAAAACTCAACCTTATTCATGATAAGAATATTAAAAAATTAGATCTAGACCGGATCCATTAAATGATCCAACTATTGTTCTACAAACATGGTAACAATTAGACATCAGCCAATAAATGAAATCGTAATTCATGAGCTTGTTAAAGTCAACAGCATCGAAGATTTTCTCAGTATTAAGACCAATAATGTTCCTCTAGGTAATTCTGCACCTCCCGCACGATGGGCTGATGGAATACTATACGAGCCACAAGGTTTTCCACCCACACCTGAAATTATCAAGGACCAGATTGAGGGAAAGATCCACTTTGCTGCAATAGAATATACCGAGATGCCACAGTACAAACCATATCTTAAAAATAGCACTAACAATGTCCTTTTGCCAATAATTGACATGTCGCACAATGCTGCAACTAAACAGATTGCAATTTGGTTGAAAGGTCAGATCATTTCCAAGTAAATTTAAAAATTCACTATGTCCTGATTAGAGTAAACAGAAGTTTTCATCAAAACACTTATTATTTGAAGATAGAAAATTTTCTTAAATGCCAAGCATAGACCAACTGAGCAGACCACAAAATAAGCTTGAACCAGTTGAAGGAGTAATCGAAAGCATTAGTGAACCAAGAACTGTTAACCTAAAAACAGGTGGACAGGCTCAGGTTGCAGATGCAATGTTAAAAGATGAAACAGGACAGATCAAGCTTAGTCTATGGGATGCACAGATAAAGATGGTAAAACAAGGTTCCAAGGTCAGAATTGAAAACGGATACATTTCTACATTCAGAGGCGAAAATGCACTCAATGTTGGAAAATTTGGAAAACTAGTAGTACTAGAATTCTAGATATATCTGCTAGACTGATTCTTCCCCTTTCTCCAGTCCATTACGCTTAGTACTACACCAGCAATTACTACAATAATTCCAACAATCAATAGAAATCCTGCTTCTGCTAATGGAATTATATTTTTAACAAAAGGTGAATTAGGATCAGTTAACGCTTTTGATTTTTCAGGATTCTCTGTGAATAACATTACTACTGTTATTGATTCCTTACCTTTGTTTTCAACATTAAAGTTGTATGTATCAGCTTTTGACACGTCAAATGATTTTATGAAAATTGGATCACCTTCAACAAATGAGCCAAATTTGTCTCCAAAAATATTAGATATCAGTATTCCGACATTATCATCTGGCTTGTAGTTTACTATGTGAACTCCCCACATGAGATGCACTTTAGCAGCATTGACGGTATGTGAGAACGTATACACATTACCTGCATCAATTGTAATTTTATCAGATACATTATCAAACAGGCTTTCCGGAGACGGAAAGAAATCACCATCAGTACCTTGTTCCCTTGGAATAATCGAATACGCAATGGACGCAGCCAAAATAATCATTACTGTTCCAGCAATGAGAATTATAGATCCACGTTTTTTCATTTTAACCGGCATACCTTGAATTTTTTGTCATTTAGTATGGGTAACGACATATAGTTACGGAAAAATTAATTCAATATTAATTAAGCGTACAGTTACTACTTTCGTCTAGATTTAATTTTTCTTTTAGGTGCTTTTCTTTTAGGTGCTTTTCTTTTAGGTGCTTTTCTTTTAGGTGCTTTTCTTTTAGGTGCTTTT
>QYPM01000047.1 GCA_007280465.1 Nitrosopumilales archaeon | reverse complement strand
TTGGACCAATCGCAGCCCTAGTACTTGCAATTGCAATCATATCAATAATTGCAGTTTCAGCAAAGACTGGACTAAGATTTATGCCAAAATACTAGAACTAGAAGTCAAATTTTCTTTTATCAATACATAAATACTCAAGATCCTTGATTATTTGCTAGTAGGCATGAGAAGTTCAAGCATTTTGATTGCAGTTTTAGTAATAACAATAGCATTTTCTATACCAGTTATCACTCCGATTTTTGCACAAGTGGGAGGACCACTTAATCCAAATGCAAATGTAACAACAGCATACAAATTATTACATAAGAATGGAACTATTAGTTTATCCACTATATCGCCATTAAGTATCAAGACAGATTTGCCATCATACAATCAGGGAGATTCTATAATTATGTCAGGCCATGTAAGAGACATAGTAAATGGAACAGCTGTTACACTTCGAGTTTTCAATCCATTACCAAATCTAATTACAGTTGCTCAATTAACCCCGGCTTCAGATGGCAGCTTTACCAAAACTTTTCTAGCTACCGGCCCACTATGGAAGGATGCTGGGAATTATACTCTAATTGCACAATATGGTAAATACACACAAGCTAACGCAACATTCCACTATTCTGGTGGTACTGGAACAAGTGAAATAACACCAGCAATCACTGGAACTTATCCATTACAATCAGGAGGTCAGATTTACCAGATTCCATACATTATCAAAGGAGCTACTGTTAAGAGCATGGATATTTTTGCAGACAAGTACACCCTTGAGATTACGTTAAATGCTGCCACAGCAGATGGTTCCATAACAGTTACGCTACCACGTAGTATGATAGATGCAAAGGTACCACCACCACCAAATCCTGACGCAAATTTGACAGGAGCTAAAGTAAATACATCTGAGCTAGAAGATGACAAATTCATAGTAGCAGTAGGGGATAAAGTAGTTACATTCACTGAGACTAAGAACCAAAATGTCAGAATACTTAGCATTCCACTACATACAGGAGATTCCAAGGTTGACATTGTTGGAACGGTAATAGTTCCAGAGTTTGGACCAATCGCAGCCCTAGTACTTGCAATTGCAATCATATCAATAATTGCAGTTTCAGCAAAGACTGGACTAAGATTTATGCCAAGATATTAGACAAAATAACTTTTTTAAAAAAAGATTTCAAAATCACACATATAATGTGAAGAGCAATTATCACATTTGCTTACTTTTATAAATTGAATATCATAGATTATTATACATGAATAATCAAGTACACATATTGGATTTCGAGTTTGAAGAGTTTGATTCTCCTGAAGACATATTTATTGCAATGTCTACTATGGCCCCACCAATGAAAAACGTTTTGCCAATAAACTCGTACAAGGGATACATTTTTTCCATAATTCCCTTAACTCCAGCTTCTGGAAATTCCTATTTGATGATATATACAAAAGGAAAACTTGATGGGAAATTGTTAGAGTTTGACATGAATTTAAAAAAATTCAAAAGTGTTGAAGCTGCAGAAAGATCAGACAAGATCTATTTCGTTGTTTTAACCCCTAAATCAAATACTATTGCAGATGCCGCAATTAGAACATTAGAGAAAAAATCTACCTAGTATAAGAAGGGGCGTTTACAGATCTACTTCTTGCGTATTTTTCCATTATATCTTCTGGAAGTTTACCATTGAAGAGATCTTTAGACAAGCCGCGCAGATATCTCATAATTGCCCAAGTTCCGACTTTTATCATACCATACATAGCAAGTTTCATAGGCGGACCAAATGTCTTGTTTCGGATTATAATAGGAATAATATCGTTAATGACTCTAAGATTATGCTCCCAAGATTTCCAGAATAGTGTAAATTGTGCTTCGTTAAGGTTACCAAAATGCATTGAGTTCTTTTCACTAAAGTCTTGATACAATAATGGTGCGACTAGACCACGCATTCTTGTTTTCCTAAAGTCTTCAATCAAATCTATTGTATATTGAGTCTCATCCGGTGTCTCGTCAGGCCAACCAATTATGATAGTAGCTGCTGGGAACCAATGATTCTCATTTAGTATCCTTGCACCTTCTCTCACAACCCATCCCCATTCATCGGTTGAAAATGGTTTTGTCTTAACTCCAAGGTGTTTCTTGACCATTCTAGGTGCTACCGTTTCAATTCCAAGATTAGTGGCAAGCCATTTTTCGTCACTCATGCCATTTACTTCAGACATGTCATGTAGAAGTTTAGGATCAGCGCATACCGCAGAAAATGTCATGTGAGTAGTTCCAACAAATCTTGCACCCAAGGACTTCAAACCTTTCCATAATTCAATTATGGAATCATAGTTTGGTTGAAAGTTCTTATTATCACAACCATAGAGAAGCATTTCATCAGAATGCAACCAAATAGAATCAAAACCATAATCTAGATTAATTTTTGCCTCTTGCTGCAATCTTTCTAAAGGCAAATCTTTTTTTGATCTTTTATTAACATCGCAAAAGTCACAGCCTCGTCCACATCCTCGCATTGCTTCAATTAATGAGTTAACAGTAGGTCCCTGAATCATAGGTATATTTTGGATATTTTTAACAAAACAATGCATCAGTTCTGGGGCATCGCCTTTTTCTAGATCATGGAAAAGATCTAGAGCTAATTCGTCTGCTTCACCTACTACAACTGTATCAATACCATGAATTTTCATTCTATCAGTTTTTGCAAGTTCCCATGCGCCGTTACCACCAACTACAACATGAAAGTTGTACTTCTTTTTCAGTTGAATTATTTTAGCACACATTCTCTTAAATTTCATTGCAATGTAAGAGAGTTTTTCTGGGGACATTGTAGTGGTAACTGGTGCCATGCCAAGTGGATCCATTACATTAATTCCTACTACTTTAGTATCAGGCCCAACACATTTTTCTAGATAATCAGGATTTGCAATAAATACCTCATCTCGTTTGTAACCCTGTAACAGTGCAGATTCGACTCTTCTTAATCCAACTTGAGCTACCTTTGCTTCACCAGTCACTTGATCAGTTTCAACTGGAGGACAAAATACCTTATCAAAAACCCATTCTGGAACTACCTCATAAGGACCACATGCAATAAAGCCATACAGAAAATTACCTCGATAATTAGTCATCAGGCTACGATCTGCAGTTAGAACTATTCTCCTTCCTGCCATTCTCCTTTCTTCGAGTTCTTTCTATGATATAAATCGTTTACCCAGTTATATCATGAAAACTATTTACTTTTGACATATAAACAGGTATTACACATCTACAGACAATGGGCGGAGTAGAACCAAGACATGTTGAAGCACATCAAAAAGAGAGTAGTTCGATAAGAGATTTCGTATTTGGTTTTGGTGACGGTATAAACACTTCATTAGGGCTTGTAGCTGGAGTCGGAGGAGCTGCAATGTCTTCTAACATAATTATACTTGCAGCCATGGTTGCCATGTTTACAGGTGCTAAAGCAATGGCTGTTCAAAATTATCTTGCTGTAAAATCACAAAGACAGATTCTAGACTCGGAGATTGAACGAGAAAAATGGGAGATGGATAATGTACCAGAAGCAGAGAGAAGAGAGATAGAAGATGTGTACAGGGCAAAAGGATTCACAGGTGAAGATTTAGAGAAAATTGTAAACAAGGTAACATCAGACAAGAAAGTTTGGTTAGATACAATGCTTACAGAAGAACTCAAATTGAATTTAGAAATAGTTGGAAGCCCTCTAAAGAGTGCTTTTCGTATGTTTGGTGCTTTTCTTGTTGGAGGAATCCTACCGATTATTCCTTATTTCTTTCTAAGTGGATATATTCCACTCTTTGTGGCAATTGGAGTGAGTCTTTCTGCATCTTTTATCATTGGTGCAATCAAATCAAAAATTGCCAACATCAGTATGCTACGAGGAGGATTAGAGATGGCAGGACTTGGTACGGGTATTGCTCTCATAGGATATGGAATAGGTTCCGAATTAGGAAGTCTTGGAATTATCAAGACCTGATTTTTTTTCGTATACTTCTATTTGCGACATTAGCTGCAAATGCTCCTGCACCTATACCATTATCAATATTCACAACAGAAAGTCCCAAAGTACAACTTTGTAACATAGATGCCAATGCCGCTACTCCTTTTTCTCCATAACCATATCCAACTGAGGACGGCACTCCAATTACAGGTATATCCACTAGTGATGAGATTATTGATGCTAGTGCTCCTTCCATTCCAGCAACTACAATAATTGCATCCACCTCACTGTGTATCATTTTTTTAACTATAGGAAACAATCTATGAATTCCAGCTATGCCAACATCATAACTACAAATACATTGACAGCCCATAGATTCACACATCAGTCTTGCTTCTTCTGCCACCCCAACATCAGAAGTTCCTGCGGTTAGTATTCCTACTTTTCCTCCCGTGGAAGACAATTTTTTGAAGAAAAGTATAGTTGTAGTATTTTTCCCTGTCTGTATTTTCAATTTGTTTCTTTTAGAAAAAATCAATATTTTCTTGTAGTAACTTTTATTGATTCTTGAGACAAGAACAGAATCAGATTTGGATGTTGTTGCAAGAATTATCTTCTTTAAGTCCAAAAATTCCTTTTTTTCAGCGAAAATAACTTCAGGTATTCCACGTCGTAATTTTCTACTCATATCCATCTTGGCAAAATCTTCAATTTTTTCTACAGAGTAGAGCGAAAGCAGCTTCTTGGCCTTTGGGACGCTTATCTTTCCAAGATCAAGTGATTCTAATATTTCTGTAAGATCCAACATAAATTGATAGTTATAGTGTAGTTAAAAATTTAATCAGAGCTCAAGATTTGAGATGGCGCCCTTGACGCTTTCTACTCCCTTTTTGAACCACTCTTTTTCATTTGAATCCAAGTCTAATTCAATTATTTTCTCAACGCCATTTTTACCTATAACTGCTGGAACACCAATAGTGACATCAGAGTAACCATATTCACCATCAAGATAGGTTGCCACGGGAATAACCTGTCGTGTGTTATTCAATACAGCCTCTACGATTACAGATATGGCATTTCCAGGGGCATGAACTGTTGCACCCTTTAGTTCTATTACCTTTGCTGCAACTTGTCTTGTTCCCTGGACAATTTCTTCAATCTTCTCCTTTGGTAAAATTGAAGAAAGTGGTATTCCAGATACAGTGGAGAATCTTGGAAGTGGGAGCATGTTCTCACCATGTTCACCTACTACAAGTGCACGTATAGAATTTCTCGAGTAACCTGTTGCTTCATGTATAAATTGTGTAAATCGTGACAAATCAAGCATTCCTCCCATTCCAAACACTCTGTTTCTTTGAAATCCTGAGACTTTGTAAGTAAGATATGTCATTGGATCTAGGGGATTAGTTACTGGAACTATCATTGCATCTTTAGCATATTTTTGAATATTTTCTACAACGCCTTTTACTATTGAAGCATTTATTTTTAGAAGATCCATTCTTGTCATTCCAGGTTTTCTGCCAGAACCAGCAACAACAACTACAATGTCAGAGCCTTTCATTTCAGAATAATCATTTGAACCTCTAATGTTTACATCGATTCCTTTTTCTGCCAACATGTGATTTATGTCCATAGCCTCTCCTTGTGGAAGACCTTGAACTACATCTAATAGCAGTATTTCATCTGTAACTTTTCTAAGAGCTGTGAATAATGCAGCTGCTCCACCCACTTTGCCCGAGCCAATAATTGTAATCACAAAATGCCCTCAATGTAATCTCTAATTAAACTTGACTGTTTTTTATCAGAATTATGATACAGTATTTCTTCAAACAAGTTACGGACAAATTACAATTTATATGCATTCTAGTATGTTTAGAAAATCATGGTACTTGTAATCGATGCACAGATAGCTGGAATCTCTGGGGATATGTTACTTTCTTCATTAGTTAGCATTGGAGCAAACAAGGCCAAAGTCATAGACGGCGTATATTCAGTTGAAGATTATCTCAAAGGTTCTAAAATTACAAAATTAGATTTTGGCAAGGTTGTAAAACATGGAATAGAGGCAACACGTCTTGTTTTAGAGACAAGTGAGAATCACCACGAACGAAAAGGAATTGAAATTCAAGAGTGTATATTGTCAACATCAGATAAAATAGGATTATCTGAGAAAGCCAAAGTTTTTGCAAAGGAAAGCATTAGATCACTGCTTCATGCAGAGTCAAAGATACATGGAGAACCATTAGAATCAGTACATTTTCATGAAGCATCAAGTATTGATACTGTCATAGATATCATTGGTTCTGCCATAGCATTAGATGATCTAAAATTATTTTCAGACCAGATTATTTCAACACCAGTGGCAGTTGGCAGTGGCACTCTAACTTTCTCTCATGGAACTACATCAAATCCTGCAAGTGCTATACTTGAGATATTTCGTAATTCAGATACAATAATTTGCGGAGGACAAGTCAGAGAGGAATTAACCACACCTACTGGTGCAAGTCTACTTGTAAATCTGGCAGATAGATGTTCAGAATTTTATCCAACAATGAAAATAAAATCGATAGGATATGGTGCAGGAAGTAAAGACTTCGAGGGATTTTCCAATGTTTTGAAAATTGTCAGAGGTGAATCAATTGATGAATTTCAGCTAGATACAGTACAAATTCTTGAAACAAATCTAGATGATGTCTCGGGTGAGACAATTGGGCATATGATTGACAAGTTGATTACAAACGGTGCAAAAGATGTTACTGTAACAGGAGCTATAACAAAGAAAGGAAGACCAACCAATCTTGTTTCCGTCATATGTGAACCATCTGTTACAAATAGCCTGATGAGTATACTTGTTTCAGAGACTGGCACTTTAGGCGTACGAGTGAGATCTTCTAATCGATATATTGTTCCAAGAATAATTGTCACAGTACCCATTCTATTACAAGGAAAAAATTTCACTGTGAGATGTAAGATTGTAAAACATGAGGAGACTGTAAAACATTTCAAAGTAGAATCAGATGATGTTAAATTAATTGCAGAGTCATTAGCGTTATCATTTAAAGTGACATCAGACTTGATAGCAGAGGAAGTCAAACGGAGACTAAACATAAAATGAAACAGTTCAAAGAATTAGTAAATTGGTTTTATGGAAAAGAAAAAGTTCTGGTAGCTCTTTCTGGCGGTGTTGATAGTGCGCTTGTGGCACATGCCGCCCAAAAATCTCTAGGTAAACAGGCTATTGCAGTAACAGCTGACTATAAGACACTCTCTCAGGAAGAGTTGGAATCTGCAAAGATAGTTTGTCAAGAGATAGGAATTCGACATATAATTATCGAATATAATGAACTGGATAATCCTGATTTTGTAAAGAATGATCAAAACAGATGTTTTCATTGTAGAACAGAATTATCAGAACATCTTGTCAGTCTAGCAAAAACAGAAAAAATTAGCCTCATCGTTGATGGAACTAACCTGGATGATCTTACAGAATATAGACCTGGAATAGTAGCCCTAAAAGAAAATGGTGTTCAAAGTCCACTAGTGGAAAGTGGATTTAAAAAATCTGATGTTAGAAGAGTGGCAAGAGAGATAGGTCTTTCAATCCATGACAAACCATCCAATTCCTGTTTAGCATCTCGCATTCCATGGGGAAATACCGTTACCGCTGAAAAGCTTGCAAGAATTGAGAAGAGTGAGATAATGATAAAACAACTTTTCGGAGTAAGACAGGTAAGAGTTCGTGACTTTGGAAATAGTGCTAATATAGAAGTAGATAAAAATGAAATTGTTTTTCTTAGTGACGAGAAAAAGATGTCAGTGTTAAAGGAATACATGAATCAGTTTGGATTTAATATAATCTTAGTTGATCCTAGTGGTTATCGATCAGGTAAACTTAATGTGATAACAGATTGATTTACTTAGATAATGCTGCATCTACACCAGTTCATGAAAAGGTCATTGAAGAGATGTTACCTTATTTCAGAGAACAATACGGAAATCCTTCTTCAATACATAGACATGGTAGACTTGCAAATACAGCGATTCAAAATGCAAGGAAAAGAATTGCCACACTCATCAATGCAGATAGTAATGAAATACTCTTAACTTCTGGAGGAACAGAGTCAAACAATACTGCAATCTATGGAATAGCATCACAAACTAAAGGAAGGCATATCATAACATCATCCATTGAACATGATGCAACACTTGAACCCTGTAGACATCTTGAAAAAGAAGGATATCGAGTATCTTTTCTTCCTGTAGATCAACATGGTTTTGTAAATCCAGAAGATCTCAAAAAAGAGATTTCTGATGACACTTGTCTGATTACAATAATGTATGCCAATAATGAAGTTGGTACAATACAGCCCATAAAGGAAATAGCCAAAATTGCAAGAGAGAAGAATATCATCTTTCATACAGATGCAGTTCAAGCAGTAGGAAAAACCCCCATAGACGTCAAGGAGATTGGAATAGATTTGCTGTCAATATCATCTCACAAAATAAACGGACCAAAAGGCGTAGGTGCGCTGTATATCAAAAATGGTGTAAAAATATCACCTCTAATGTTAGGAGGAGGTCAAGAAAGAGGATTACGTTCTGGCACAGAAAACGTAGCAAGTATTGTGGGATTTGGAATGGCATGTAAATTAGCAAAAGATAATGTGAATGAGAATATGACTCATTTCAAAAAATTAACTACAAGATTGATCTCACGGGTTTTATCTGAAATACCAGCCACTACACTTAATGGACATCCAGATATGAGAATTCCAAATAACACTCATTTTACTTTTCTTGGTGTAAGTGGGGAAGATCTAATAATAAAATTAGACGAAAATAAAATATCTGCATCTACTGGTTCTGCCTGTTCTGTAAAGATCCAAAAAGCATCACATGTGCTAAAAGCAATGGGATTTTCGCATGAGCAAATTGCAGGATCTTTACGTCTTACGGTAGGAATAACAAATACAGAACAAGAAATAGATGAAACTGTAGATGTATTAAAAAAAGTTGTTCAAGAATTACGCGCCGTATCTCCATACAAAAGTAAATACAATTTTTAAAAATTCAAGAATTCAATTATGGAATAACTTGAATTTTATATTGGCCATCACCTATGAGTGGCACTAGGGAATCCATCCCATTCCAGACATAGACTTCGGCAGAATAAACTCCAGGGTATGTTGGCGTCCAGTGAATTTCTTCATTCGTAGTTGACAGATTTACAAGATTATCTTCAGACCATTTTAGGAAAACTACTTTGTTGTTACTATCTTTAATCTGAACAATGTAAGAGATTTTCTGGTAGCTAGAAAAATATTTGTTGGAAATCATACTCTTGAAATTTATCGTCTGTCCAACATGTGGGTTTTGGAGTAATGGTCGTCCAGATTGATCACTAATCTGAGTTGACTTTGAAATTGTCTTGTATTGAACTAGAGTTTTTGCAGGCTGTGTAGTAGGTTGTGTTTTAGCAGGTATGACAACTGTGGAACTGAAAACATTTGAACTACCAAATTCATCTCTAAAATCATGATACCATGCCTCAACGGTACCTCCAACAGGCGATATCAGGGCAGTACCATCTTGATTACATATCTGGGAGGGCATTTTAAAAAGACCCTTGAATATTCCTGTACCTGGAGCTGTTTCAGTCAGTGTAAAACCCGTAGCGCCAAGTCCACCATATGTAACTCCATTTATGGTACAATGTTGAAATCTAAATCCCTTAATCCAAACTTCTAGAAGTATATTTCCACTATTATCTCCAACAGTATCAACTGCTGAAGAGTTGGGATCAGTTACAGTTGTGTAAGATACAATTGTATTAGCATCAGTAATTAGATCTAGATCCTTGACTGTAATTGTAACATCTGAACCAATTCTATAATTTGGTGAATCAAGTGTTACTATACCAGTATGGGTAGGAAGACCATGTTGTGATGTAACTGGTACTGTTGTTCCTCCTTGAGTGCCTATAACTGAAAAGTGTATAGCATTGGCATCTACAAGATCAGTACTTACAAGAAATTTTATATTATTTCCAAAAGTTCTAAGACTCTTAATCAGGTTTGGATTAAACTGATTTAATTGATTTATTACAGTATACTCCATGGTTCCAGAAAATACACTGGAATTGGCAGATGTTTCTTGCAGTTCTGCTCTATAGATAGCATTATTCACTATTTGATTATTATTGCTTCCAAAAGAAAATAGATCAAACACTATTGGTTGGGTCTTATTGGGATTTGAGAACTTGCCAGAAGTATTAAAATTAATTTCCAAATACACTGGTAGACTTGATGACATTGATCTGATGGATGCTACTGTAGTATCACTTATCTGAACTAGGCCATTACCAGAAACAATTGTTCCAGGTGCTAAAATTTGTACAGGTGAGCTACCAACAGAGCCAAAATACAATGTCATACTAGTACCAGAAAAGGATGTTATGCCAAGTTGTTGCTGAAAGGACCTCAAATCATAATTAAGCCAGTTAGTTCCATTCGAATTTGTTTGACTTGTATCTATGAACAGGTTCTTAAGAGATTGAGCGGAGATGCCTAGATTTAATGTAATTTTCTGGAAATTAGTCATTGATTGACCCTTTGTATCCATTATCAATCTCAAGGAATTTCTATCAAATACAGTAGATGGAATTGTAAGAGTGTTTGAAGAATTATAAAATTTAACATCAGATGAACTAGTCAATGTGATTGGAGTTCCTATTGTTAATGATGGTATTTTTGCAGAAGTTCTAAAGACATCTAGTTGATCAATCTGATTCGAGTTAAGATTTTGAGTGTCATCCACTAGAGTGATTGTTTCTCTCTGACCAGGATTAAATTGACTTTGACCAGTACCAAGAGTAAGGCTTGCAGTAGAAGTTCCTGATACAATAGAGGCACTTTGAAGATTGTAAGTGATTGAACCCGAGTGATATCTGGGAGCATTTTGTAGTATTCCTATTGTAGATATGCCACTATAGGAGCTTTCAAAGACTCCGGTATGTGGTCCAGTTTCTACAAAAGTGACTAGCTGATTGTATCCACCACTAAGTGATGAACTTGTTTGTACAGAATTAGTTTTCAGATTTACAACATCTGATGTAACCATACTTACTTTTCCATTATCTTTGTATCCAAGACTACTCAGGTAAGGTAATAGATTTACCAATCCTGAACTAACACTGCCCGATTCTGAAAATGCTTGGTAAAATGTAGCTGCTGAAGAACCAATATTAAAAGTCCATGAATCTCGTGATGTAGGATCTATATCCAATTCAGCATCATGTATAGTTGCAAAAACATCTGACCCAGTAGGATAGGCTGTTCTGTCAAGAGTTAATAAAATATTTGGAATATCAAAATAATTAAGTTCTACACTCTGGGTTCCAGTGGAACTAGTGTATTCTATCTGAATAGTATTAGTAAAAGTAAAAAGTTGAATGAGAGGCCAGACATTTGGATTAATTCCTACCTGACCCACTGGAACTTGTGGATTTGAATTCAAAGAGTGAGGATAACGTATAACATTATTTTGACTAGGTGAAGTTGTTGGATTACCCATACATGAGGTAAAGCCGGCAGTTCCTTGGCTGTAACCAGATAATCCTGCTGGAGAAGGAATTGCCACTCCATCAGTCTGGGAAATATCTATTCCTAGAACTGATGAATCTGTAGACCTACCGCAAAAAACACCAAAGTCAGTACTTTGACCTGGAGTTCCAATTGCGGCCTGATCAGCTTGTTGAGCCTTGTCAGCATTTGCAAAAAAAGCATGCCAGTTACCATCAGTACCTTGAACCATTCGAAGATTTTTTCCATCTACTGTAACATGCGGTTCACCTAATGCTTGATCTAATTGGTTATTAGGTTCACTGACTATAACTTCTACTACCATTGGTCCAGAAAAATAATTATTAAAAAGACTATTTTCTGCAGAAACAAAAAGATTAGGATGATTAGAATATGCTTTTGCTTCAGGTATAGTTATTGGTGGTATTATCATTGAAAAAACTAAAAGAATTAGCAGAATTTTGTACAACTTTCTAATGTTAACCGATGTACAAGATAATGTTGTCGAATAATTCATACTATTTTTGATTCATATTTTATGAATATTCATACCAAGTTTTAACTAAGGGTCAGAATTCAAATTCATTGTGATAAAACCTAAATCAATCATAATAACAAGTGGGATACTTGTATTGATTGGAATCGCCATTACAGCATATCAATCTCAAACAACTTCTGAAAATCTTGTAAATCAACAAAAGACTCTAAGTGTTGGAACAGAGATGACCGTTACAAAAGGAATGGATCCGAGCAGTAATCAAAAAGGAGTATATGCTATTCAGGTAACCGATTTAAAAAATGATGATAATGTCAAGGCAATTGTAATCGATCCAAATGGAAATACAATAATAACAAAATCTATAACAAAAAGTACAATTCAGGAAATTTTCAAGATTTCTTCCTCTGGAAATTACACTTTACAAATAGAGAATCAAGGACAGAGAGAAATTCAGATTCTTGGAATTATAGGGTATTATCCAGAGGGTATAGAATTAGTAGATATTTCTGGATTCATTGTACTCATGGCAGGTCTTGCTGGACTTGCAGTTGGTATGATGTACCTTATTAAAAATCGTGTCAAGCCTCAATCTTAGTTCAGATATTGATCTAGTTCGGTTAGTCCATCAACTACATTTTTAAAATTATCGTCACTTTCCATAATTTTATTAAGTTTGTTCAAATCAACTTTAAAAATTTCATTTGTATCATTTTTATCTATTATAACGAAATTGTGTTCTACTACATAGGAAAGGCGTTCTTTTATCTGATTTGATGACAATTGTAGTTTATCTGTCAAATATGCAACATTCTTTTCTCCACTTTCAAGTTCTGCAAGAATACATGATACATCTGGATCTACCAAAGTTTCCATCATTTTTTGTCTATCAAAACTTTCACTCAAATTTACCAACTATTCCTAGAATTTAGTATTTTTTTCTTGTTAGATATAAAATCACTTATTAGAACTCTGTCAATTTTTTCTGGATTTATGTAATATGCTCTGCCCCGCAAATGTTTTTCAAGACTTTCAACATAACTCAATAGTTCAGCTTCTTCGCTTACCATTATAGTATCAATTTCAATGCCTTCTTTTCTACATTTTTTTGCTTCGTGTAATGTTTTTGATTCTACAGCCGGATCAACTTGCCTGTACCTATAACATAGGTAGACCATCTCATCACTTATATCCAGTTTAACGTCTCTTTCATTTTTTATTTTAGAAAGTGTTGTCTCATCTGGTCTGTAAAAGTGAGAATAAGGTTTGTCTGATAGTATTGCATTTTTTTGTGATTCATCATCTACAAAACAGGCACTTGGCTGACCATCAGTTATCATGACAATTCTTTTATTTTGTGAGCCGTCTTTTTTTAGAATCTTTAAGGATAGTCTTAGAGCGGCTTGGTAATTGGTATAATGGAGAAAATTATCATTTGCGTCATAGGTTTTCAGATATGGAATATCATGAGGATTGATTTGTGATGCAAGTGAACCAAATCCAACAATGTAAATAGAATCATTAGGAAAGAATTTTTTGTTTAGTACATACAGTGCCCATAAAGCCTTTTTTGCCGCTTCTATTCTAGTTCCTTCTCCAGAATTTAGAGAATATTTCATCGTAGAACTAAGATCTATGCAGTAAACTACTGCAACCTTTACCTCTTCTTTTGTCTCAAATTTTTCAAAATCATCAAATTCTATTTCAAGCGGAAATTTTATTTGTTCATCTTTACTTTTTTTTCTCTGGATTACATTCATTATTGTCTTTGGTACATTCAGGTGTTTGAGATCATCTCCCACTTCGAGTTTTTTAGTTGTATCAAGTATTGTATCACCTAATCCAATATTCTTAGTTTCGTGAAAACCAGATCCACTCTCATTAATTGCTTTTATCACATCTTCAAGCATCTTTTGTCCAATTTCAAAAAATGCTTTTTTTGTTAACCATTTTTTGTCATCTTTAAGATACCCAAGTTTTTGCAAGTATTTTGTTATAGGTTCACTATTACCATGGACCTCTGTTTCTTGTTGACCTTCATTTTTTTCTTGGTTTTTGTTTGTTTCCTGTGAGATACCTTCTAGCATACTTTCCAGATCTTTCATTGAAGGTGTTTTTTCTTTCAAGATTTGGCGTGCAATTGTTTTGAGTGCTTGCTTAAGTGATTCATCAGATATTTCTGATGAGGAATTTTCAGATTTATTATCTTCACTTTGAAAATAAACAAAGTTAGTATTAGCTCGCAACGTATGTGCCCTCTTTCCTATCTAGAATTTTTGGTTCAAGCCAGCAAAGACCATCAAGTACTAGTTCCACAACACCAGCTTTAAGCTCATTTTGTGCATTTTCAGAAATAATCAGAGTATCATTAGATATTTCATGATTTTTAGTTTCTTTTACAAAGTCTTCCTGATCCAAAATAACTTTTTGATATACACTAGAAATCAAAGTTAGGAGAGAATTGAAATTTTTCAATTGATTATCATAGGATGTTTGAGAACTATTGGAGCCAAGTGTTGCTTGTGACACTTGGAATGATTTGCCTAGAAATTCTTTTTTTATTGAATCAAGAATGCTTGAATCTATACCTGTCAGATATTCCAATGATGTTTCTTTCATAGCATTTGAGATTAGAGTTTTTAGAACTTTTGTACGATTTTCTGTTACATCGTCAAGTTCAGCAAGTTCAAACTTTACCGATTGAGCAATTGAAAATATATCAGATGGTCTTGGAACCGCCATAATATTATGAGTTAGAGACCTAGTTCTTTCTGCTTCACCTACAAGTAATTCTAGACTATGTACTCCCATTCTTACACTGACGCCCTTGTCTTGATTAATTTCATTACTAGAGCGAGCTGCATGAACAATTCTTGTTAAAATTTTCAGCAAGAATACAGGAACAAGTGATCTGGGTATTTTTGCTTCCTGAATTATTATCAGCATTTCATCATGAATTGATCGTGGATAATGAGTTTGAATGTGACTTTTTAGTCTATCATAAAGTGGTTCAATTATTTTTCCAGAATGAGTATAGTCTATAGGATTTGCAGTTGCAAAAAATACTGTTTTTGGTTCAAAGATAATAGGATACGAACCAGTGGTAAACCTTCCTTCTTGTAATACAGACAAGAGCGCCACTTGTTTTCTTGTATCAAGAACAGGCAATTCATCAATACAAAACAATCCATGTTTTGCTTGCATTAATTGACCTGGGGAATAAGATTCAATTTCATACATTTCTGTACCTTTCTTTGTTATCTTGATTGCATCTATCTGACCAACCAAATCTTTTACAGAAATATCTGGAGTTGCCAACACATAC
>QYPM01000026.1 GCA_007280465.1 Nitrosopumilales archaeon | reverse complement strand
ATTTGCACTGGTACGTGTTTTAGGAGGTACTAGTGCCGGTCTCTTTGCTTCTCTTTTCTTTGCATTATCACCACCAGTCATAGTTAGAGGAACTATTGGATGGTTCAAGTCTGAACCTTTAGGTTTGTTTTATGGATTATTGGGACTCTATCTATTCCTAAGTGGGCTAAAATCAGAGAACAAAAAAATTGCTGCAGCCAAGATTATGGGAGGAGGATTCTTCCTTGCTACAGGTTTTGCATCTTGGGGAGGAATAGAGTTCTTCCTTCTTCCTTTAGGATTGTTCTTCATTGCTCTACCTTTCATCCGAAAGGATCATAATTTCCTGCTTTGGGCAGTTCCATTATTTGTAGCTGTTACTATGCTAATATCTGGAGGTCTATTTGCAAGACCTGGTCCAACTTTTGTATTTGGTATGAGGGGGTTTGCAATGATTGGACCGACTATATTACTTGTAATAATTATTTTTATTCAAAAATATAGTAAAGAACAACATCGTATTCGTAATAGTCTACTGGCTTTAGCTGCTCTAATAATAATTGGAGGTGTAATATTATCTGCAGGAGCTTTCCATTCGACAAGTTTCCGTTATCTGAATGCAATGAATCCATTCCTGACATCCGAAGATCCACTTGTTGACTCTGTTGCAGAGCATGCTACTCCAACACTTGCACAAAACTTTAGCTATTTCTCAGTGTTAATGTTATTTGCAGGCCTTGGAATCTGGCTTGTGTTCAGAAACAAGAACGGAGATAAAAATGCATCCCGATTCTCTATTAGAAATGAGATGATTGTGTTTGCATTAATCATTGGTATAGTTGGAGCATATTCAGGTTCTACTTTCTCTAGATTGGAATTGCTTACAGCAACTTCTGTAATCATACTTTCATCCATTGGTTTATCCTTACTTGTAGCAGACATTCTCAAACGAGAAAACAAGCAAGTCAAAATCATTGAATCATCAAAGAAAGGAACAACTCAGACAAGAAAAGATACAACTCCGATAAAGAAAACTAGTGATTTGCTTGGCAGAGTCCCAAAGATAGTGTTTGTTGCTGTGATAGTTGCATTATTACTAGTTCCAGTCATGTATCCTGTAAATGCAAACTGGATATCAATAACAAAATCTCCACCTACAATTCTTAACGGAGGATCAAACTTTGCCATATCAACTAGTGACTGGCCAGATGCTATGAACTGGATTAAAAATAATACTCCAAAAGACTCCGTGGTTGCTTCCTGGTGGGACTATGGATATTGGATACAGACTCTGGGAGAAAGAAAGACACTTGCCGACAATTCTACTGTTGACACAAATATTATTGCCAACATTGCAAGAATGCTTCTAGATTCACCTGATGAAGCATGGAAGACGCTAAAGAACATGGGAGCAAACTATGTTCTAGTTTATGTTGTAGGCCAAAAGTTTGTTTCAAACGGACAGGAACTTTACGTACTTGGCGGAGGAGGAGATGAAAGCAAGAAACAGTGGTTCATGAAAATAGGAGGACTTGATTCATCTAAATTCCTACAAGATGATTCCTTTACACCTACTGACTATTTCTGGCAAAATACACTGCTTGGGCAAATGTTTCCATTCACTCCAAGAACATACTTTGATCCAAATACTCACAATGAATCGCCAACATATACTACAGGTTATACAGCAATTTACTCTAAAACCATAAAGTATCCATCAAACGGAGATGGGCCACTACGTCTAGTGTATTTATCTGCAAGCCTGAATAGGACAGACTCGGGTGTCTTTTCAGGTGTATTGGTTTATCAAGTAAATCCAGACTACAAACCTCAAACAGGAGTATCTCCTAGTACATTACAAGGAAATAACTCCAGTACAACTGCCGTAAAACCTACAACCACTACAAGTAATGGTGGAAATATTGCAGTTATTGATACAAAGTTTGGAGAAATTAAATTCAAACTATTAGATGACATTGCACCAAAAACAACAGCTAACTTTGTAGCACTTGCCAATTCCGGTTTCTATGATGGAACTGTATTCCACAGAATAGTTCCTGGATTTGTAATACAAGGCGGTGATCCAAATTCAATAAAAGGTGATAGAAACACTTGGGGTATTGGAGATGCAGGACATACAATTCCACCAGAATTTAGTAATAGTGTAAAATTTACAAAATACACTGTGGGTATGGCTCGAAGTCAAGATGTTAATAGTGGAAGCTCTCAATTTTTCATCACACTTGATGCTACTCCAAATTTGAATGGTCAATACACTATATTTGGTGAGGTCATATCTGGTCAAGATGCTATTGATAAAATAGCATCACTACAGACAGATTCTCAAAGTAATCAGCCAGTAGATGCTGATGCTGCACGGGTATCAAAAATTAGTATAGAATCATCAAACAGTACGACAAAATAAAATTAAGTTACTACTTGTATCTATCTGAAATACGATATCTTGCATACTTGTCATCTGGAGAATATTTCCCTGGATGTACAGTAGTAGTCTGATGCCCACACTTGGGACACTCATCTTTTAGGGTGTATCTCTTACAATCTGTACATTTTCTCATCTGAAAGTGCATGCTAACCTTCTCTTGTCTTCTTTGATTCTTCTCTTGTGAACTTGAAGGTGCCTCCCTTCTTCTCTATGGCATCCTGTACAGAGGAAAGAATTGGTTTGAGTTCTTTTTCAGCTTCCTTAAAGTTCGGAGCAGTAAGCGTAATGCGATATTTAGGAGCACCAATGTATGTAACAGAGATCTCCTTCTTGTTAGATGTGGAATCAATTAATGCATGCTTGATTATCTCAATACCATTAGACTTGTTACAGGTTAGCTCAAAAATCCCGCGTATCTCAACGTGGGGAACCTGAATTTTCGAACCTAATTCTGCAATGACAGTTAATGCCTTTGGAGGAATACTGAGATTATCTAAAATGGATATACCCTTGGCTGAAACTTCAGAAAATGCATCATATACAGAGCTAAACTTTTCCACTAGGATATTTTCTAATTTTCCCATCTCAGATTCGGACAAGCTTAAACGAGATTTCAGATTTTCAATTAAAGCCTCTTCTTTTTCACCGCGTTTTATCTCTAAAAGCTTCTTTTTCTTTTGATCAGACGATACTTGTTTTAATGACAAGTCTATTTCAGATCTTCGAGGATCTACTCGTTTTACAAGTAAAACTTTCTTTTCTCCAACTTTGAGAAATTTCGCTACATTTCTTATCCAACCAGTAGCAATCTCAGAAACATGCAAGAATCCTTGGACATTATTATATTCATCTAGTGCAACATAAGCTCCCTGATCTACTATTCTTGTTACAGTGGCAACTACAATCTCTCCCACTTCAGGGAAATTCTGAACTGTTGTTGTCATAGCCTTCAAATTTATTGTACATAATTTAATGTTGCTGATTAAAAGTCGATTCCTTTTTTTGCTTTTATTCCAGATTTGAAGGGATGTTTAATCTCCTTCATTTCAGTAACTAAATCAGCTTTCTCTATTACTTCATCTTTGGCATAATTTCCAGTAAGAACCAAGCTAACATCATCAGGTTTGTTTGAAATAATTTCTAAAACATCTTTTAGATTTATCAAACCAAGATTTACTGCATAATTTATCTCGTCCAATATTACTATATTGTAGGTTTTTGAATTAATTTTATTTCGTGCAACTCGGAGTGCCTCCTCTGCTATTTTTTTATGATCCTCAATAGGACTTTTATCATCTATTATTCCAACAAAACCCTTGCCTATTGCAGTGAGTTCAAATTCAGGCTCTAATCTTTTTGATGACGTCATCTCACCATAATGCCATGAACCTTTGATAAACTGTATCATGCAAACTTTATGATCATAGCCAACTGCACGAAGAGCCATGCCAAGAGCTGCCGTTGTCTTTCCTTTTCCCTTTCCGGTGTAAACTATGACCAGTCCCTTTGTCATTGAGAATATTTTTTGCGCACTAGGTAAAAAGATTGGGTTCAAAAACAGACTTGTCTCTTGATAAAACCACAGCTTATAATATTGAACAAAGAAAATTTGAGTAATACTGATGACTAAAAGTTATAATTATGATGTAGTCGTTGTGGGAGGAGGTCCAGCAGGCCTATCAGCAGCATGGGGTGCTGCAAAAAAAGGTCTCAGTGTTGCAGTACTTGAAAAAGATGAAGCAATAGGACAAAATGTTAGGACAAGCGGAGTGACATGGATAAAGGAAGCAAAATCATTTGGAATACCTTCTGAATATTACAACGAAATAAGCAACTATGCATTTTACTCTCCAAATAATTATGTGATAAAAAAAAGTAATACACCCCAAGCAGCAGTTTTGGATGTAAGAAAGACATACCAATTTCTGGCATACCAAGCTGCAAGTGTAGGGGCAGATATTTTTTTAAGAACTAGTGTAACTGATACAATAAAATCTGACAAGGGAAAATTAAGCGGAGTAAAGGCAACCTCGCTTAAAGAAGAACTAGTTTTTAATTCAAAACTTGTCATAGACGCAAGTGGTTTCTATTCTGTTGTTGGAAGATCTCTTGGCATTGTTATGCCGTGGAAAAGATTCGGAGCAGGTGCAGAGTATGAGGCATATGTAGATAAAATCAACTCTGATACGTGGTATCTCATGGTGGGCTCGCAGTACTCTCCTGCAGGATATGCGTGGATTTTTCCTCTAGGAAAAAATAAGGTTCGTATAGGAGTGGGAGTAGGAAAACCCAATTCTCCGGCAGATGCAAGCAAACTCTTGATTGAATTATTGGAAAAAAGGCCAAAGCCACTAAACGATCTTGGCAGAATTGTTCCAGTTGAGTTTCATTATGGCTTAATTCCAAACGAAGGACTAAGACAATCAACCATAGATGACAATCTCATAATGGTGGGAGATTCTGCAGGACAGGCAAATCCATTGGTACTAGAGGGCATAAGATATGCAATTGAATTTGGCAGAACAGCGGGAAGAATTGGTGGCGAATCTGTACTTCAAGGTGATGTATCCAAAGAATCTTTGAAATCCTATGAACAAACTATGAAAAAAGCAATAGGATCAAAGATAGCAGCTGCAGTAAAGGTACAGTACAGGTGGCTGAATCTAAGTGATCAAGAATGGGACAAGGAAATTGAAATAATAGGTGAACTCTCTACTGAAGAATTTCTTGATTTCATCAAGGCAGATTTTGGCATGGTTAGTATGCTAAAACTTGCAGCACATCATCCAAAACTTGCACTACAACAACTTTTTCAAATTATAAAAAATGCTAACAAAGACGAAGAGGCATGAAGATTCCAAGAATTATTCTTGCAGGTGTTACAAGTGGAGTAGGCAAGACATCTATAACAACTGCAATAATTCACGGTCTTAATGAAAAGGGATACTCGGTTCAGCCATTCAAGGTGGGACCAGATTTTATAGATCCAAGCTACCTCAGCTCGGTCTCAGGCAAAATTGCCCACAATCTTGATGTCTGGATGATGGAAAAAAGTGGAGTTTTAAAGAATTTTATCCAAAATTCACATCAAGACATTTCTGTAATTGAAGGTGTGATGGGATATTATGATGGATTTAGTGGAAAAACAAGCTTTGCAAGCACATATGATGTTGCAAATATAATAAAATCTAATGTTATACTTGTTTTAGATGCAAGTAAAGCTGCCCGTTCAATTGCTGCAACTGCACTTGGATTCAAAAATTTTGAAAAAAACTCTAGGATTTGTGGTGTCATCCTAAATAAAATTGGAAGCAAAAAACATGAAACTATGTGCCGGGATGCATTAAAAAAAGTAGGACTTCCAATACTTGGAGTCATTCCAAGAAATAATGATCTCATGCTTGAATCAAGGCATCTTGGCCTGATACCTGTAAGAGAAAAACAATACCTTGATAGAAAAATCAAGTCCATTGCAAAATCACTTTCAGGTTTTATTGAAATAGAAAAAATAATTAAACTTGCCAAAAGTGTACCTGATCTACCAAAAATCCCTGACACAAAAAATAAGAAAACACAAACTAGGATAGCAGTTGCTATGGACGAGTCCTTTAATTTCTATTATCCGGATAACCTAGACTCGCTAAGGAGGCTTGGTGCAGAAATTGTATTCTTTAGCCCAGTTTTAGATAAAAAAATACCACCGTGTGATGGAATCTACATCGGAGGTGGATTTCCAGAAGTCAAGGGAAGCCTTCTCCAAAGAAACGATACCATGAAGAAACTGGTAAAAAAATATGCCCAAGATGGCTTGCCAATTTACGCAGAGTGTGGGGGACTGATGTATCTGACAAAATCCATAAGTTACAAGTCTGGAAAATTTAAGATGGTAGGGCTTTTTGACGCTGTAACTATAATGGAAAAGAAACTAAAACTAAATTATACTCGTGCCAAGATTGGATCAAGTTATCCGTTTTCTTTAAAATCAAAAAATATCAAGGGTCACGAATTTCATTATTCTGAACTGGATTTGTTGTCAAAAGATTCAAAATTTGCATATGATCTATCTATTGGAATTGGCATCAAAGACAAAAAAGATGGTCTGATAGTATACAATACACTTGCATCATACATGCATGTACACTTTGATGGCTCTCCAATTGCTGCTAACTTTGTAAAGTCATGTATCTCTTATTCAAGAAAATAATCTAAGATTTTGACGCAAGAATTTTGTAAAGTGCATTAACAATTGCAGAAGCACATGGACTACCTCCCTTTCTACCAATGTTTGTAATGTATGGAACATTTGTGGTACGAAGCTCATCCTTTGACTCTGCTGCACAGACAAATCCCACTGGAATTCCAATGACAAGTGCAGGAGATGTAATACCTTCTTTTATCATCTGTATTACTTCAATAAGAGCAGTAGGTGCATTACCTATGGCTACTATTCCATGGTCCATCTGCTTGGCTGCCAGTCTCATTGAAGTCTGGGCACGTGTCTTGTTGAGTTTTTTTGCTTCCTCTATTACCTGAGGATCTGATATGCTACATATCACTTGATTTCCAAATTTTTTCATATTGTCCTTGTTGAAACCTCCTATCACACCATTTACATCAACTATGATGTTGCATCCTTTTTGTAATGCTTCTATAGCACTCTGTATTGCATCCTTGTGAAACACTATTTTATTTTCTCTTGCAAAATCAAAATCTGCAGTGGAGTGGATTATTCTCTTTACTATTATCCATTCATTAGGGGAATATGGGTGAGAGCCTATCTCACTATCTATTATTTCCATGCTCTTGTCTTCTATTGACTGACCCTTTTGGGTAATCATGTCTCTACCTCTTGGGCTCTTTCAATAATCAGGTCAATCATCTTCTGGTCCGTTCCTATATGCTGTGTTATCAAAACTTTTTTCAACTTGTAATTATCCAATGCTGGCCTGAGATCAGCATTGATATCTGTTTTTACATGTGCGCCCTCATGTAAAAAGTAAAAGACAACCACAAGAACCTCTGGATCTCTTTTCTTACATGCTTCAATTCCTTGTTCTATATTTGGCTCTTCGATCTCAAGGAAACAGTAATCTACATTTCTATACATACGGTCAAGTTCATCTACTACATATTTTATTGACATTTTTGCATTAGGATGTTTACTTCCGTGCCCGATTACCAAGACATCTATCTTGTCATTTGCTAGTAAAACTCCGCTTTTGTCCAGTGCTGATTTGATTCTGTTTTCAACTAGTTTCACAAGGGTTATGTGCATGGACATGGGCTTTGTGACTAGAAACTTGACATTTGTTGTTGCTTGATATTTCATGACTTCTGTAACAGCTGCCTTTACTTTTTTTCCTGGATACAAAAAGTATGGTACTATAGTAAGAGAGTCTATATCGCTT
>QYPM01000028.1 GCA_007280465.1 Nitrosopumilales archaeon | reverse complement strand
GGATCATCTAATATTCCAATTAAGGTGCCACAAACTTCGTTTTCTGATCCAATATCTTTGTAAGGTACATGATACTCAAATTTATGTAAATAATCTAATTTGCATGTAACTCCCAATTCTTCAGGTAATCTTCTTTCTGCAGATGAAATGTAATTCTCTGATTGTCTTGGATGACTAGCTACTGTACCATCCCAATCTCCAGGCCACAACATCTTATCCTTACTTCGTTGTGTAAGCAATAGCTTTCCTTCTTTATTAAATAAAAATATGGTAAAAGCCCTGTGAAGTTTTCCATTTGGTAAATGACACTTTACTTTTTCTTCAGTTCCTATTTGATTATCATCACTGTCTACAAGAATTAGATATTCCATGATTTATCCTCTGAATATTGTTCCCTCAAAACTCTTGCCATTTATTGCATTTGTTATTCTCTTTGGAACCTTTCCATTTACAAAGAAGACATCCGTTCCGCCTTTTGATATGTTAAAAGCTTCTTTTATTTTACGAGACATTCCTCCTGTTACATCCATTGTTACTTCTGAGGTAATTGGCATTTCTGTAGTAATCTCACTCAAAAGCCTCTTGCTTTTCATATCAGAATACACTCCATCTACATTTGTGACAAAAATTGCAAGACGAGGACGTAACAATTTGGCAAGAACCCCCATAATTCTATCTCCAGACAAGATGTAAAACTTGTTTTTCCCAAACCACATGGCATCTCCATAAGAAATAGGAATTAATCCGGTCTTTGCAATCTTGGGAATCTCTTCAACTTTCTTGGTCAGTGGCTTGTCCCCTATCATGAAATCACTGGGAGGTAAACAATATGGTTTTAGACCAGATTCAAGAAATGACTCTAGTACAATACTGTTTAATTCTACCATTGAATTTTTTACAGTGGCTACTCCTTTGATACTATATTTTTGAGGTTTTGTATGCATATCATACTTTACCGACCAATAATGGCCAAAAGAACCTCCACCATGTATTATAACAATAGGCTCATCTACATTTTTAAGACTTGACGCAATTTTTCTGATTAAATCTCTATTGGGGGTTAATGGCTTTTCTTTATTAGTAATTATTGAACCTCCAAGTTTAATCAAGATCATGATTTTTATCAGTGCTATGAACGGTTTTAAAAAGTATATCACTGAATTCATGGTGATTATGAAATTCTCTGGTTGACACCTAGTACCAATAGGTTTTCTTCTCTGAACAATATCTGTCTTGTAAATTATTGAAAATTTGTAATTGGAACAAAATCTAGTATTTTACACATACACTAGTCCATTGTAATCTATTTTTGCCAAAAAACAATCTGAAATTTTTCCTAAATTATCGAGAGTATTTTTTCTGTTTGAATTATCAACAAGAGAAATGATACATCCACCTCCGCCAGCTCCTGTTATCTTTGCCCCATAGGAAGTTCTCTTTGCCTCTTTTACTAGAAGATCAATTTTTTCTGTTGAAATTCCTATTTGTTTTAATAACTCTTGATTTTTTAACATAAGTGACCCTAATTCATTCAAGTCATTTTCTTTCAAGGCCGATGTTGCATTGTTGACTATTTCAATTTCTTGTTCACATAATTTCCTAAAAATATCTTCATTTTTTTCTTTAAAATTCTTGACTTGCCTTACTACATCTTGGGTATCATGAATCTGAGCAGAATTGGATATTATGAAACTCAAATCATTTCTTGATGAGATATTTTGAAATCCATTCTTTAGATCATATGACATTAGTCCACCAAATGTAGAAACAGATGAATCTGCACCCGAACTCTGTTCAAATATGATACGTTCTGCTTGTATTGCTCTTTTTACTATTTCATCTTTTGATAACTTGTTAAATAATCCATTAACTGAAGCTGTAGCTGCAACACATGCAGCAGATGATGAACCTAATCCTACTCCAGTCGGTATCTCTGATTCTAAAATTATCTCAATGCCCTTAGTCATGGAATTCTCT
Organism: Nitrosopumilales archaeon; assembly: GCA_007280465.1. Lineage (GTDB taxonomy): Archaea > Thermoproteota > Nitrososphaeria > Nitrososphaerales > Nitrosopumilaceae > Nitrosotalea. The sequence continues at coordinate 3,075 of QYPM01000028.1, read as the reverse complement.
TCCACAGCTTTCTTTGCTATGTAAAAAAATGGTTTCATAAATTTTTCTGGTATATTTTCTAAATTATTTAATGAGTTTACATCCATCTCTGATTCTCCAAGTGAAGAACTTACTCTGATTATCTTTTCATCCAAGAATTGTGAAGTTGCAGTTATTCTCTTATCTATGGAACAAAGTATTGCCTTGATGCCATATACAACAAAATGTTCTCCGAAAAGGATAATTTTTCCAGGCGCAGATGCAATTGATTTCATACAAACACTATGGATGCATATCCAACTACTGAACTTTTATCACCTGTTATGTCACCACTGGTTGCATATTTGTTCAAGATACCTTTTGTCCCTCCCAATTCCTTACAAGCTATCATGGTAGATGCAATCGCTCCATATCCACACACACTAACCTGTTTTTCTTGTAAAATTTTGTAAAATTTATCTACATCTAGGCTAACTATTGCCTCTATCAGAGATTTATCCTGTGCATGAGCAAAATCATTTGGTTCGTAATGGGTAAAATCTGAAGAACCAATTATTATGGTCTTCTTGATTTTTGCAATCTTTGCTATGGCTTTACCAATTTCCATTGTAGCGTTATAACTTTGATCAATTAAAATCAAAGGTAAGATCTTGAATTTATGAGAAAATATTTCTTGAAGCATTGGAAGTTGTACTTCTAAACAATGATCTCTTGTGTGAGCAAAAGAATCTAGATCTATCAACTTACAAATCTTGTTGATTTCAGTTGCATATTCTGTATCTACTTCGATATCTCCAAGTGGAGTTCTCCAGACTCCTTCTTTCATTGTAGCAATATCTCGTCCTATTCCCCAGTGATTTGGCCCAATTATTATTACAAGTTCAGGTCTCTGTGATGATATTGCATAGTATGAATTTGCAGCTATTGGACCAGAATACTCGTATCCCGCGTGAGGACATATTGCACCAATAATTTTTTTATCGTCTAGAGAAGGTGGTAATTTTCCAGGACCATAATTGTGTAAAAAACAATTTCTTATGCTCGATTTTAGTTCCTGACTTGATTTTGGATAGAACATTCCAGCAACAGCTGGTGTCCTCACCTGCATTGTGTTATTGCCTCTGTGATCTCATTCTTGAGGGTGCCATTCTTTCAGCAGCCTCTTCTTCTAATTCTTCTTCTGTTATCTTTGTTTCAAAGTCGTCTATTTGATATTTCATAGATTCTGCGTTTTTTAGTTTACCTTTCTGCATGAGGATCTCTCTTGCTAATAGCCAATAAGTTGCAGCTAGTGATTTTCTTCCTCTGTTGTTTGCTGGAATTACCAAGTCAATTTTAGAAGTAACATTATCTGTATTTGAAATTCCTATTACTGGAATTCCTGCATTAGTAGCTTCTACAATTGCTTGCTCATCTACTTGCGGATCTGAGATGAAAACTAATTCTGGTTCTCTGTAGTATGGTAATGATGGATTTGTAAGAGTTCCTGGCATGAATCTTCCAAGCATAGGGGTTGCACCAGTTATCTCACAGAATTTCTCAACTGGGGTACTGGCATATTCTCTTCCAGAACAAACTAGAACTTTTGTAATGTCCGCTCTATTGATAAATTTGGCTGCAGTCTGAATTCTTGATAAAGTTTTCTTGCTGTCAATAATGTAAAGTCCTTCATTTGTTGCCTTTGTAACAAACGAGTTCATGAATTTTGTTTTTACTTGAGTTCCTACTCGTATTCCAGTGGATAATACGTATTTCTCCATGTGTTCAAAGTCTTCTTGTTTACTCATTGCGTGTTTCTAAATCTCGGCCATTCCACGTATTAAATCATACTCTGAGAGTCGTACTAGTTCGTTAAGTTTGGCTATTCTCTCTCCGCCTAATATGCCAACCTTGAGCATCTTTGATTTGGTTGCAAGTCCAATGTGCGATATGTGCGAATCAACTGATTCTCCAGATCGATGGGATGTGATTAGTTTTACATTGTTATTATTTGCCTCTTTTGCAAACTCTAAAGCATCATAGAGGCTTCCTGCTTGATTTACTTTCAATATGGCACCACTACACGCTCTTATTTTTACTGCTTTTTTGAGAATTTTTGTATTTGTTACCAAGAGATCATCTCCAGTTATCAATACATGTGGGAATTTTTTGGTCAAGACAGACATATCTTCAAAAGCTTCTTCATGAACAGCATCTTCGGCATAAACAAGTTTGTATTTTTTTATTATATTCGAAGCAAATTCGATCTGTTTTTGTGGAGTATTTTCAAAACCTGCTCTATCGTACACGTATCTTTTTTTCTTTTCGTTCCACTGTGTGGATGAGGCAAAATCCACCCCTAACGAGACTTCTTTTCCTAATGTAAAACCAAGCTGCTCACAAGCTTTTGTAGCTATTTCTAATGCCTGATCATTTTTTAATTTAGGTGCCCAACCGCCTTCATCCCCTCTTCCCTTTGTGAAACTTGGATCTTTTTTAGCTAGAATTTTTCCTACTTCTTTGTGTACTGCCAAGTTAACTTCTATTGCATCACGAATAGTTTTGGAACCCGTTGCACAAACTAGGATTTCTTGAATATCTGGTGTACCAGGTCCCGCATGTGCTCCTCCACCTATTATATTTCCAAGAGGAAACGGAAATCTAAAAGTTGAACCTTTTGACAATAACCTGAACATGGGAATGTCTAATGATTTTGAGGCAGATTCGATTGATGCAATAGTTAATGCAAATGCCAGAGACCCTCCAACTTTAGAATAATTGGGAGTTGGATCTATTTCTCTTAAAGTCTCATGAATTATTTTTAAGTTTGATGGATCAAGACCGATAAACTTCTTTACGTTTTTTTTTAAAATATCTAAACTCTTTTCAGGCTTATCTTGAGGGAAACTCTGTGCTTCATATTTGCCAACACTTGCACCTGATGGAGCACACACTCGTCCTATGTGTTTTTTATCTGATATTACATCAACTTCAATGGTTTGACTTCCTCTGCTGTTGTAAAGTACTCTACCTTTGATTGAAGTAATCAGAGGCATTCTATTCTAATTCTGCTTTTACTTCTTGCTCTCTTCTCTTAATTGCTTCGTAAAATGGAAT
>QYPM01000037.1 GCA_007280465.1 Nitrosopumilales archaeon | reverse complement strand
GGTCTATGTATCCAACTGTGTATAATTCTGGATTGTCATTATACAATGCATTGCTAAAAATTTCAGCAATCTTGCCTTTTCGTACCATGTGATTTTGATAATTCAAAACTATTTTAGTTAGCAGTTATTATGTCCACCATCATACGTGATTCTAGTGAAACCCAAGATCTTTGCTGTAGACATTGATGGAACTATAACTGATAACAAGGGCGGCCGTGTTGACCTTGACGCATTAGCTGCTCTGAGATATCTTGTAAAACTTGGACACAAGGTAATCTATGTGACTGGTCGTTCCTCAATTGAAGCATATGTTTTGTCTGTCTTTGGTGGTACTACGCGAATTGCAGTAGGTGAAAATGGTGGAATTATTACTTCTGGCCCAAATGAGCATAAACTAATAGGAAATAAAGACAAATGTATCAAAGCATTCGAATTTTTAAAAACAAAGATTCCAGAAGCAATAGAAAAACCAGTTTTTCCTCGTATTACTGAAGTTGTATTAGAAAGAAACTTTGATGTAAATTTGGGAAAGAAAATTTTTGCAGATAATAATTTTGATGTACAACTAACTGATAGCCAATATGCATATCACATCAACTCAAAAGGGGTAGATAAGGCAAATGGCTTTCTTGAGGTGATGAACATGTTTTCAGCAAAAAAAGAGGATGTAATTGCAATTGGAGATAGTGATACTGATGTCCCACTGTTCAAATTGGCGGGTATTAGTGTGGCTTTGGGAAATTCACCAGAAAATGTAAGATCACAGGCTACCTTCTCTACACAAGGACAAGCAGGTGACGGTGTTATTGAGGCACTTGAAACAATTCAATTAAAGCTATTGGAGAAATGATGTCATGACACTACGAACACTTTATGATGAAATAATCCAAGGAGTAAAGCAGACATGTGCTAGACTAGGTTATCCGGAAACCGAATTTGATGTATCTGAAGCATCAAGACCAGAGTTTGGTGATGTTAGCTGTAACATTGGATTTTTGCTTGCAAAGGAACTTAAAAAAAAACCGTTTGATATCGCACAAATACTTGCAGGGGAATACAAACAGAATTCTACAAAATATGTATCAGAAGTTTCTGCACATAACTCGGGCTATCTTAATTTTGTTGCAAATTACTCTCTGCTAATTCCCGAGGTTGTCAAATCCTCACTTCATGCTGATTATGGTAAAATAGATCTTGGCAAGAATTCAAAGATGGTCGTAGAGCACACTAGTGTAAATCCAAACAAGGCCCTTCACGTAGGGCATGTAAGAAATATTATAATTGGAGATACTATTGCAAGAATCCTTCACAAGGCATCATATGATGTTAGCGTTCTAAACTATGTAGATGATTCTGGGCTACAGGTTGCAGATATTATTGTAGGTTTCAAGTATGGTGGATATTCTGACAAGACTCCTGAAGGACAAAAGTTTGATCATTATTGTGGGGATATTGTTTATGTCAGTATTACTGAAAGATATGAAACTGACAAGCATCTTGTAGAGTTGAGGTCTCAAGTTCTCAAGGAACTTGAGGAAGGTACATCTGAGATTGCTAAATTTGGTGATGAAATAACAAGACGTGTTCTTGAAGAGCAGCTTAAAACTTGCTGGCGTCTTGGTGCCACATATGACTGTCTCAACTTTGAATCTCAAATAGTTCGCTCTAATCTCTGGGCTATAGCATTTGAAAAAATGAAATCAATGGGAATTACAATATTGGAAAATGAAGGTAAAAACACAGGATGCTGGGTAATAAAAGCAGAATCTGAAGAAGATAAGGTACTCGTACGAAGTAATGGTACTGCCACCTATGTTGCAAAAGATATTCCGTATGCCGCATGGAAACTTGGAATTTTAGAAGACCCATTTTACTACAAGCATTATGTCGTACAAAAATCAGGACGAGTTCTGTGGCAAACTGTTCTTGATGACAAGGAAACAAAATTAAATTTCAAAGGAGATGCTGTAATAACAGTTATAGATTCTAGACAATCTCGATTACAAAAAATTATAACTAAAATAATGTCTGATTTTAAATCAAAACCAGACTCTTACATACATTTAGGTTATGAATCTGTGACTCTTAGTACCGATACTGCAAAGACTCTGGACCTTGATACCGGTGGCAAGTCTGTACAAATGTCTGGAAGAAAAGGAATCTATGTTAGCGCAGATTATGTCTTGGACGTTTTAAGTTCAAGGACATTTGAAGAGACAAAGAAAAGAAATCCAGAATTGGACGAAATATCTCTAGTCAAGATATCAGAGCAAGTTGCAATTGGCGCTCTACGCTATACTATGATAAAGCAGGATCTTGACAAAATTATTACATTTGATCTGACTGAATCTCTAAGCCTGGAAGGAGACACTGGACCATATATCCAGTATTCATATGCTCGTGCAATGAGGATTGTAGAAAAAGCTGGAAGAGATCCTATATTTGAAACAAATCTTGATGAAATGCAGACAGTCTATGAGAAAGACTTGGTAAAAGTCATTGGCAAGTTTGACTTGCAAGTAGAAGATGCTGCAAAGAACCTGTCTCCCAAAGTGATTGCCAAATATTGTTATCAACTTGCAGTCTCATTCAATACATTTTATGAACATGTCAAGGTACTTACGGCAGAATCTGAATCACTAATTAACGCAAGACTTTGTTTGGTTTATTCATTTAAAGAAACACTTGGTAAGGCATTGGAACTTTTAGGAATTGATGCTCCAAGTAGAATGTGAGATGAGATAATTGGTTTCACCCAAAGCGGCAATACCTGTAATTTTTGCGGCCATAGGTCTGGTCTTTACAGTTGTAGGAATGTTTTCAGTGTCTCAGAGTATGGTTTGGACGGGGGTAGGATTTTGGGTAGCATCTGTCATATCTGGCAGGTTGCTCAAAAGAAAACCAAAATCTGACAAAGAACTGCAAAAATAGATTGAGAAAATTTCTAGAGTGAAGCTATTTATCCACATTTGATTAGGTTGATTTGTGAAGAAAATAAAACAAAACGACAATGTGTTGTTTTTTTATAATGATTCAAAAAAATGGCTGATGAGAGTTACACCAAAACAAAAATTTCATACTCATGTCGGAATTATAGATCATAAAAAAGTAATAGGAAAACCATTTGGTACAGCAATCAAGACTAACAAAGGTAAGATTATCTTTGCACTAGAACCTACCATCTATGACTATGTATTAAAAAGTCAGCGCAGTACTCAGATTGTATATCCAAAGGATCTTGGATATATCGCAGCAAGAATTGGACTACAGAGTGGTCAAAAGATAGTAGAGATTGGCACAGGAAGTGGCTCTTTTACAACATTTCTTGCAAGTATTGTAAAACCAAAAGGTCATGTTTACACTTATGATGTAGATGAAAATTTTATGGCGATCGCAAGAAAAAATATCGAAAAAGCAGGAGTTTCCAAGTATGTGACGATGACAAAACTGGACATAAAGACTGCCAAAAAAATGCCACAAAAAGATGTAGATGTAGTTATTGTTGATCTTGGAGACCCGTGGGTAGTTGTTCCACAAGCAAGAAAGATGCTAAAGGGGAGTGGCGCATTTGTCTCAATATGTCCTACCATGAATCAACTAGAGAAACTGGCTTCCGCATTACGACAAAATGATTTCTTTGATATAGAATGTACAGAACAGATTGTGCGAACTATAGAAGCAAGAGATGGTAAGACAAGACACTCGTTTAGAGCCATAGGCCATACCACATATGTTGCATTTGCAAGAAAGGTTATCACACCTGCAAGCTTCCGTAAGATATTGGTACCTATTGAACAACCAGAAATTGAGACCGAAGAAGTTGAATCTTCTGAAGACGAAAGTTTATCATCTCTTAAAAAATAAAACGACTATTGGCAAAGATTCTACAATCTTCAATTGTTCAGAGTTTCATACCTACACGAAAGACTTCATCTAGAAAAGGTGATAATGGTAAAGTACTAGTTCTTGGGGGAAATTATCTCTATCACGGAGCACCGATATTGTCTTCTATTGCTGCATTAAGGGCGGGAACTGATTTGGTATACACATGTGTCCCAAAAATTAATGTAATGTCAACTCGTGCATATTCTCCAAATCTTATTGTTGTACCATTAGTTGATGTCAAACTTACTAGAGGCTCGGTACAGAAATTACTTGGAATCATACCAAAAGAACTGGATTCTGCTACAATGGGGATGGGTCTTGGAATTCAAGACCGTGAAGCAATAAAAATTCTGATTCGTTCTCTTCTAGATAGAGCCGTTATGATCTCACTTGATGCAAGTTGTCTAGTGCCAGAAATTCTTCCAGATATTAAAGACAAAAAAGTAGTGGTTACTCCTCATGCTGGAGAGTTTAGGAGACTCTTTGGAGAACTGCCTCCAGATAATGTTAAACTGAGAACTGTTATGGTTGAGAAATATGCAAAAGATAATGGCGTAACCATACTACTGAAAGGTCCCACAGATGTCGTATCTGATGGAACTCAGACATATCTGAACCCAAAAAATATCGCTGCCATGACTGTGGGGGGAACAGGGGATGTACTATCTGGTGTTGTAGCGGCAATGCTTGCAAAAAATAAAAATCCTGTACAAGCAGCTTCTGCAGCAGTATTTGTTAATGGTAAGGCTGGATATTTAGCACAAAAAAAATATGGTCTACATATTGTGGCCACAGATCTATTGGATTTTATGCCATTTGCAATGAAACCATTTGATAAAGTGAAATAATTTATGCAAGAAAACTATGTTGACAAGAATTTTTCAAGTCTAGTTTCTGATTTACAAAAGCTAATACAACAACCAAGTGTTTCAGCAAAAAATCTGGGACTAGAAGAATGTGCTGGATTGATTGTTAGAATGATGAAAAAGTCTGGCATTCACGCAGAGACACTTCGTATCAAAAAAGGAATTCCGCCTGCCATATACGGTGAGGTCAAATCAAAACAAAATCCTGACAAGACACTACTTTTCTACAATCATTATGATGTACAGCCTGAAGAACCGCTTGAACTATGGGATGATAAACCGTTTAGTGGGAAAATAAAGGGAAACAAGATTTACGGAAGAGGTTCTGCTGATGACAAGGGCGAATTAATTACAAGAATAAAGGCCGTAGAGGCGTTTCTGAAAACAACAGGTGATGTTCCATGCAACATTAAATTTTTCATCGAAGGTGAAGAAGAGATAGGAAGTGTACACATTGAAGATTATCTGCAAAAATATGAAAAGAAATTATCCTGTAATGCAGTTATCTGGGAATTTGGCTATGTGGATGAAAAGAATAGACCAATAATCAGTCTTGGAATGAAGGGTCTACTCTATGTAGAATTGTCTAAAAAAGAATCAATACGTGATGCACATTCTAGCTTGGCAGTAATAGTAGAAAATCCTGCTTGGAGACTAGTTGAAGCATTAAAAACTCTTCGTAATATGGATGGTAAAATACTGATAAAAGATTGGTACAAAGAAGTCGACAAATTCACCAAGGAAGATCTTTTGATTATAAACTCTGAACCCTTTGACGAAAATTCATTCAAAAAAGAATACGGTATTAGAAAATTTGTCGGAAACAAAAAAGGTATGGCAATAAAGAAAGCACTTGTGGGAGAACCTACATGTAACATAGCGGGATTCACATCTGGTTATGATGGACCTGGTGCAAAGACTGTCTTGCCTTCCAAGGCATTAGTAAAAATTGATTTTAGATTAATTCCTAAAATGGATCCACAAAAGCAACTGCTTAGACTAAAGAAACATCTTAAAGAAAATGGATTTGGTGACATTGAAGTTAAACTAATTCATGGTGAGGCTGCAGCTAGAACCAAGATTTCTGATCCTTTTGTTAAGACTGTAAAAAAAGCAGCAGATGAATCATTTGGAACGTCAATACTCAGTGTCTCTTCTGCCGGAACAGGTCCCATGTTTTCATTTGTTAAATTCTTAAAATCTCCGTGCATTGCAATAGGGAGCACATATGTTTTTTCACGAATTCATTCGCCCAATGAATTTGCAAGGATTGACTTGTTAAGAAAAACTACTAAATGTATGTGCAAAATAATTCGAAATTTTGCATCGCAGTAGGTTTTATAAAATTTTATTTTGAAAAGATTGGAAGTTATCTGATCTCTTGCCTCTGGATAATTGATCTGTGCATGATCACACAGAAAGGCCTTTATTGTGCTCATTTTGAAGTTCAAACATGGCTTACATGTATATGCCAGGAGCTACCGCAGTCGGCATTACTTATGATGGCGGTGTGGTAATGGCAAGTGAGAGAAGAATAGCTTATGGCAATTTTGTGGTAAGCAAGAATACAAAGAAAACATTCAAGATTACTGAATTTGTTGGTGCGTGCTGTGCTGGAATGGTTGCAGACATGCAGGTTCTTGCAATGCAGATGCGGGCATTGACCAAGATTAGAAAGATGGAACTCAAACGTGAGATTCCTCCAAACTCAGTGGCAAAGATGATGTCTAGCTTCATGTATGAAAGAAGGTATTATCCATTAATGACTCAAGTCATAGTTGGAGGAGTAGACGGTGAATCGGTTATTTACACATTAGACCCACTAGGTTCTGTTTTGCCTGACGATTATGCGGCAGTAGGAACTGGTGCAGAAATGGCACTTGGAGTACTTGACCAGGAATTCAAACCAAAGATGAGCGAACAAGATGCTGTAAAACTAGCAGTCAAATCCATAAAATCTGCAATAATGCGAGACAACGCAAGTGGCGATGGCATTGATGTACTTGTAGTTGACAAGAACGGAACAAGAGAAACTACTGAAAAATAAATTTACTTTTTAATTAATTTAGCAGCTTCCCAATATTTATCCGAAATATAATGTAGGTTTTTTACGACCTCTCCTTTTGATATGTTTGCCATATCTTCACTTGATACCAATGCCTTTCCAATTGCAAGAAACTTGTTGTGTACTTCTTCAACCACACAAATTATGTCATCTTTTTGAAACTCTGTGAATTTTTTAATTCCAGGACGCATGACATTGGCTCCATTGCAAACAAACTTTATTGCACCCGAATCCACTACTGCCTTTGGAAATTTTTCTAAAAGCCCTGTCTCTGAAAGAAATGGAAGATAAATTTCTCCTATTCGTATTGCTGTAATGCTATCTCCAGTTATCATGCTTGTACTATCATCAAGTTCATGTAGCACCAATGTCTTTGCTTTTGGGAGTTCAATACGCCACTGTTTAGTCATTTTATCAATGACTTCAGAAATATCGCTTTTGGATATGTTATGCGATTTCAATTCTTGACATTTCCTGTTTGATATCTAACAAATCACGTAAAATCGAGCTGGCTGTTTCTATACCTCCTGCACCACGTCCAATTATTGTCTGCTGACCGGAGTGTTCAGAATTGAATGTAATGGCATTTAGAGTGCCGTTAACGCACATTGGATCGTCAAGAGGTATCTCCTTTGGTGATACTACTAATTCCCTATCACACGAAGCAATCAATTTTACTGCGCAATCATGAGATGCTGCCTTTTTAATATCTGACGTAGTAACATCTCTAATTCCTATCCTCTTGATGTCTTTTATGGTTACTTTCATGTCCATTATCCAATTGGCAAGTATGACAAGTTTAGCCGCTGCATCAAAACCCTCTATATCTAATGACTCATCTGCTTCGACATATCCTTTCTTTTTGGCATCTGCAAGAGCTGCCTTGAATGTTAACCCTGCGGCCATGTTAGTCAGTATGTAGTTAGTAGTTCCGTTTAGAATTCCTTGGAATGATATTATGCGTTCTCCTCGTAAACTGTTCTTTGCATAATCTAAGATCGGGGTTCCTCCTCCAACAGTCCCACTAAATTTTAACTGGACTTGATTGTATGTTGCCAACTCAATCAGAGATGGAAATGCAAGAGCCAGGGGTCCTTTATTTACAGTAATCACATGTAACCCTTTTTTCATTGCACTTACAATATGTGACATGCCGGGTTCTGCATCTTTGTAGTTACTTGGGGTGGTCTCAATTAGTACTTCGGCATCCATTCCATTTATCATGTCAAGACCATTTGCGTCTTTTTCCTTGTTATGATATTTTCGTATGTTTCCATATTTTTTCTTCACTTCTAACAATCTGTTCAAATCAAGACCTGCAGAAGACGCAGCTGAACCTTTTGAATCAAAGACTCCTACTATTCTTGGTTTTAATCCGTGTTTTGCATATAGATCCTCTGATCTAGAAAGTAATAGTTTTGCAAAACTTTGTCCAACAACTCCAAAACCTGATAATATTATTCGCAATATTCACAAGACACATTTTGGTATTAATTAAGATTGACGAATTCTAAGATTACTTTATTAACGCATTATAGGGGATTTATCATGTGAAATCAAAAAAGTATGTTTATTTAGGAATAATCGGCGTTGCCATAGCTGCAGTTGTCATTGCAATTACACAATTTAACATTATTCCGATGATGGATGAGGATAAACCACAACAATCTAGTCAAGTGGCATTTCTTGATTTTTCTTATGATGAGGCTAACTCTGATATCAAATCTACATTGGTAGCGTACCACATCAACATGACAAAACCAATTCGTCTGAGTAGTCAAGCTGATGTTCGTCAATATTGCAATTTTCTAACTGATCCGAAAAAACAGGCTCTTGTAACATATTGTACTTCTACAGTGCTCAAAGATAAACAGGGATTTCTCGGAAATGTTAACATGTTAGGTTCAACCAATGTGCCAGGAATTGTAGTAGTGGCATTACAATCAAATCCCATGTTGACCAACTATGGTGCTGTAAAAACTGTTTTTGACGTTGTTATCAACAGTACTATATGCCAGTGCTGGGAAAAGGAAACTCCTGACGGCTTTCTCACTTTGTCTGCACTAGTGGACAAATTACGTGATACTCATCTGACTACTAAAGATCCCACCACTAGTACTCACGTACTTCCATTGGGAAACAAGCATTTCAAGATCGAACTTACTACAAACGAAAGCGGTTATCTCTGGAAACTTCTTGTCTCCAAGTAATTAACTCAATATCTTGGTTTACGAAGGTTGACGTGACTCCTTAATCTGTAGAAAATATATTTTGTTGTTATCATTGTTTGAATATTTGTGGCTCTTGCCACTTGGTTTTGTAGCTGGAATAATAGGTTCTATGATTGGACTTGGGGGAGGATTTATTGTAGTACCAGTGTTAACATTTTTTGGATTCTCGCCAACTCTTGCAGCGAGTGATAGCCTCTTTGCAGCTTTTAGTAATTCTGTAGCTTCTACTGCATCATATGCCAGACAAAAAAGAATAGTATACTCACTTGGTATCAAGCTTGCACTCCTCTCAATACCTGGAACCATTTTGGGCGCGTACATTTCAGATGAAGTTTCTCCTCCTCTGTTCAAGTTGCTGTTTGGGCTTGTACTTGTGGCATCATGTGTTTACATTTACTTGCGAAGAAAAATGGAATCAAGAGAATATAATTTATCAAAACAAATAATGCTTCTTGCAGTAGGTGCAAGCTTCTCTGCCGGTATAATCTCAAGTTTATTTGGAGTTGGTGGTGGTGTTGTTTTTATTCCTTTGATGGTAATTGCAATAGGGCTGTCAATGAAACTGGCTGCTCCTACTTCACAATTCATCTTGATGTTTGCATCTGCCTCTGGCATGATAATGCACTCTCTATTGGGTCATCCTAATTATTATGAGGCAGGAATGCTTTCGATAGGATCTTTCATAGGCGGTATGATTGGAAGTAAACTATCTACACGCATTGATGAGAAGAAACTTAGGCTTTTTGTAACTATAGTAATTGGTGTAACTGCAGTTAAGCTGATTATTGATGCACTGGGGCATCCTTCTTAATCTGATAAAGATTTTTCTTTGAAATTACAACTGTCTTTCCTTCCTCATTGACTCCCTCAAAATCTATTCCTATTAGCCCAAATTCCTCATTGAGTTCTTTTTTTTCAGAAATTTTAAATTTTATCTTTAACTTTTCATCTGTAAAAAGAGGTTTTAGAAATCTAGTTTGTCTGTTATTCCAACTCGGGTCTCCATCTATTCCATAAAAAATCAAGAGATTCCCATACATCCCTTCTAATTTTGTAAACTCTCCTTCCATCTTTGATAAAATGGCTCTTCCTGAAACCATTCTTTTCTCATTATTTGAAAATTCTTTATTCTCGTAAATGACATTTTTAATTCCTGAAAATGAAAGATAACCATCTAATTCTGAAGAAGATATCTTACATTCTGAATAAAACTCGTCACCGACGTTTAATTGGATAAATTTCTTCATCAGGTTCTTGTTTCATCTGGATAGTAAATTACCTCGGCATTACTAGTTGATTTTCCAGAAGTGAAATAATTTACTGCCTTGATTATGTTTTCATTGTTTGGTTCTGTACCGTCTACGCTTCCAGGTAGCACCAAGTAAATTCTAAGTTTTGATTTTAGAACATCACTTAGTTCTTGGTTTACTGTTGTGGTAAATGGTCTGAGAGCTCCTCTGAATACCTCAACTCTTGCTCTTTCTCCTCCAGTAACTTTGCCTCCTGATGGCATGTCTGGTCCTATTACTATCATGGTTCCCTCCTTGTTTTTGTAAAGTGGTGGATTCTTTGCCCCTCCTGGAACAAATGTGTTAAGAGATTCTTGCAAAAATATGGCTGGTGTGTTTATGAACTTGTCAACAAGGCCATCCCAATCCTTTCTTGATAAATCTACAAACTTGCCAACTTGGGGGACTTTCCCAGTTATGTATACTACAGTACTAATTGGTCCTATCTTTTGAGTTGCGGTGTTTAGCATTCTCTTCACGCTCTCTTGATCTGACAAATCCATCACATGAGAATGAAACTTTGATAGTCGCTCTTCAGCAATCTTGGGACTTGTTTTTGAGATTAGGATGACTGTCTTTCCTCCATTGCTTTCAACTTTTTGTGCTAGGAATTCAGTTCTTACCACATCTGATTCATCTGTAGCGTCCACTGCAAATAACACGACTTTGGCATTAAAGTTTGGCGAAGTCTCTGGAATGGAACATGCAATGTGAGGCTTGACTGGATAAAATACACGGTCTCCCGGTATGACTTTGCCATTTAAGATCTGTGCGATGTTATCATCACTTAGCATCAAGACAGTTTCTGCCACTTGTGGTTGTGTTAGGAACTGTTCATCTGCAATCATTTTGCTAGTATTGTTTTGAATCTTTTCTGCAATCTGTTGGATCTTGGTCAATAATGCAGAAATTGTTTTTTCTAAATTTTGTATGTCTGATTCTGAACTGACTGATTTTAATTTTGCAAGCTTCGCGGCCGCTTTGCTGATTCCATCTTTAACTATTTTTTCATCTTCTCCAAGCAACGGGAGTATGTCACCATTTACTATTTCCACTTCTTCTGGTGTGATGTTTTCGAAACCGCTTACTCTCATAAATTCTGCAGCAGCTTTTGGATAGACTGTTTTGTAAATCCTGTCAGAGTGTACTGGTCCTGGATTTGTAGCAATTGATATGATTCCCTTATCTGTCAACTCCCATGACATTGCTTCTGCAAGTCTATTCTTTGCTCCCTGCGATGCAGTGTATGGACTTCGGAATCTATACGGTCTTTGTTCATATGGTCGCTCTTCAGTAAAGAATGTGGATATTGTTACTATTTTTGAACCAGGCTTCATTGTTTTTATTGCCTGGGAAGATGTCCAAAATGTTCCAGTCAAATGTATGCCGACTGTACTCTTAAATTCAGAAATTGGAGAATTGGCAAAACAGGTAACTGGTCCTGAAACTCCTGCATTGTTTACTACGATGTCTACACCACCATGTGACTTTTTGAGATCATCGAACATCTTTGAAACTCCTTCTTCATCGCTTACGTCAACACCTGAGAAAATTTTTACAAATGAACCACTATTTACTTTAGAAATTACTTGCTCTATCTCTTTAGCAGCTTCTTCAAGTGGCTCTTTTCTTCTTCCTAAAATTACTATATTTGCACCATTTTCTGCAAATTTCATAGCTATTGCCTTTCCTATTCCAGTTCCACTTCCAGTTATGACCACAATTTTATTTTGGAATTTTAGCATTTGATGTGATCTTGAATATTTTTGTACTATTTAGACGTTGTAGGTAAGTCAGGTGTAAAACCTATGCTTGGGATCTTCCGGAATTGTACAGACATATTTATTTGTGGGATGCCCAAATTTCACACATGCACGATTCTGAATCAGATATGTCTCACCCTATGAATAAAAATGAAGAATACTGTTTATCCCTTAAAAAAATTGGTATTGATGCAGAGACAAAACCTCTTGATACTGATGTGGTAGAACAAGAAAATTATTATTCAAAACATTTTACAAATTCTCCAGCTATGGTAACAAATCATGGAATTATCAAACTCAAAGGTTCCAATATTGACGAAGTACAAATAATTCAAAAAGGTTGAAAATGACACAAAATCTTAATCCTATATCATGGGGCGCTCAAGACAGATATCAAGC
>QYPM01000041.1 GCA_007280465.1 Nitrosopumilales archaeon | reverse complement strand
GATATAAAATGAGGAGAATGATCTACAAGTCCATTAGTGCCCGTGGAAAAGGTTGGAGATAATGTAATAGTACCAGTTTCGTATCCATTTGCACTACATGTTACAGTATATGAGATCTGCATCAAATCCGTTACAAATGAGCCATCAGTTGTCTGTCCCTCCCCTATTTTTACAACAACAGATTTACTTGAAGTTGCTTGCAACCATACTTTTACAGATGCCCCATAAATTGTATCACCTGTTTTATCATCAATACACTCGATAGTTACTTGTCCTCTTTCTTTCGTAGATGAATTACTTGGCGGTGGTGAAGCTTGTGAGAATGCCATAGTCGGTGTAAAAATAATAATGGCAAGAATTGTAATAATGAGTAATGCTGAAAGTTTTTGATTCAATCTGACACAAGTATTTTTTTGTTATATTTATTCCTGATCACAATTATCATGTCCAAAGTTAATTAGGAATTACCCGATTTGAATTCTAGTTTAGGATCCCATGTGAAGAAAGTACGAATCTGGTAAGACCCAGCTACTAACTTGGAATAATTTCTAGACTAAGGCTTTATCCATTTCCTGAGTAACTAGTTCTTGCACTTTGAGAAAATACAATCTAGTTGCATATGGCATGTCATCCAAGTTGTCTTCAATTGCTATCATCAGATATCGAACAGCTCTTTTAGAAATATCTAGATTAAATTTCAGATATAGTATAGGATCTTGTTTGACACCAATTTTGTCTACTAGCCATGGCGGTGCCATCTCTTTTGCCTCTGTTATTACTTTTTTATACCAAAATGCGATATTTTGAGGATCAAGTCCATCCTTCAGACCAATGATATCAGAAGACATTTTGCCCATCATCCTATCTGTGAGTTCTTTCAATACTGTATCAGGCATTATACAGTTTTATGGAAACGACTCAAAGATTGAAAAGTTGTTTGTCAATTTAGTATGTTACCATTAGAATCAATCTCAGACTTTTTGATTCTAGTTGTAGATATTCTTGTGCCGTCTTTTGCCAATACTAATGGAATAACAATCACCTCAACAGGTGGAGAGTTTTTGGCAGATCGGAGTTTGTTGAGAACCTCACCCTTTGGTGCAGTCTCATCACTTACAACTAACGCCTCTACCTCTTTTTCTAAAACTGCGGGACCAAAATCATTGTCAAGTTTTGCAATTCGATACTCTGAGTTTGGAAAGTTTTTTCGTATTGCATCCTCTAGTGTCTTGTATCGTGTAGAGTAGCTATTCTCTAGAGTTTTGCCTTTCTTTTTTGCAAGCTCGTCACTAGTCAGACCGATTATCACCTTAGACGATATAGAAAATGCGCCTTTGAGAAGTTCCAAGTGTCCCTTGTGAACCATATCAAATGTTCCACCCATTGCAACAAGCTTGAATCTAGTCATAGGAATGTTTTCTATTTACTATATCATCATTTAACAAGTATTACATTAATTGATGGAACCGACGATGCAAGAGGAACTGCATCATAATTCCACACATAGGTCTCTACGAAATACTGACCTGCAGTGCTTGGAGTCCAAGATACTGTGGCATTTTTGTTATCTACCCCAAGAAACACTCCTTCGTATTTTCCAATAAATGTAGTCCTTCCATCAAACTGTTTTACCTGAATATAGTAGATGTAAGGCTGTGTAGAATTTACAAGATGTTTTACGTTACTTGAAATATTTACTTCAGAATTTATTGGAATTGTATCATATGGCTTGCCAGAAGAATCAGTAACTATAGTACTTGATACTAAAATTGGAAGTGATGCAGTAATAGCAGTTACTGGAACTAGTTTTGATTCATAATTGTCAGATTCTGCAATCAACATGTATGACTGGGCCCTTGGACTGGAATCGGATGTAATACTAAACTGCGAGTCTTGTTTTACTCCAACATCAACTGGACTTGAAGTTCCAATTGCAACTATTCTTGAAAATGCATCATATGAAATCAAATATAATTTCGTGTTGGAAGATTTTAGTGCGCCATTGTTTGTTATTGTTCCAGAGATTAGCAACTTTTCAGATACTTGAAGAGCGCCAGGAGTAATATCTAACACTTGATCTTTTGAAGATGATGACTTGAATCCTGCAAGTTTTACCTGATATAGTGCAATGGCAGGATCTGCCTTGGTAGATGCTATTGCAAATGGAACTTTACCTCCAGATGGAATTACAGAAACAAGTGTTGTACCGACTTTGTATTCTATCTGGTTATTGTTGTCATCCATGAAAATAATAGCAACAGATACTGAATTTACAGGAGAATCAAGGTTATTTTGGACCTCGCCATATACTATAGTAGTTCCGTCTGGTAGCTTGTGAGAATATTCCGTTTGAGGTATAGCTACTCCAAGACTAGAAGATGGAGCAAGACTTTCAGCCCAAACTAGATTAGTTGTAAACAGCATAACAATCATCAAACTAGACAAAATTACAGTTCTCATACTCTTCAATTCCAACAGGCATTAATCATATACTGCATATCATAATCTATACAACCTAGTATAGAAGGTTCTACTAACTTTCGTTATGAAATTATAAAAAGATAAAAGATTTTTGGTTAATTTACTTGTGTTTTCTTGCAGTAATTACACAAAAGTAAATGAATCCAGGTATCAATCCTACCATCAATGGTATGTATACGCCGGCTTGACTCCAATCTTGCATATCTAAATTACCTAATCAACAAAAAACCTGAATAGTATTTAAATCCATCCTTCAGACGCCTAATTTTTGCCAGATCGGACATGTATCAAATAATGGTTCTTTAAATAAAACTTGGGCGTGATTTTCAATTACATTTGGAAATTACAATTGAGCCATGGAAGCAACTTGTCATTCATGAAGTATTGGAACAAAAGTTTGAAGATTGGTTAACGCATATCATAGCAGGTGCAAGGTCAGCAGGAGGCGGAATACCTACAATATTTTGGGCGGGAGGAATAGCATTTCATTTTGCAACATTTCCCGATACTGAAGCTATTGTTCAAGAGAAACTCAAAGGACGAATTCATTATTCATCAGTTACATTTGCAATAAAAGAAAAGTTTGAAAAACAAATAACCCGTGAAGGCGGAACTGTAAATTTTACAGATGTTTCCCACAATGAAATTTTTAGCAGCTTGTCAGAGAAATTAAAAACACAATCAAAGTTTCGTTCCTAGTTCCTTTTTTCGTGACTTGCGAAAAACTAAGAATCCACCCACTGCTACAAGTCCAAGACCTATTACTAGATAATAATTAGGAGTGAATTGTTCAATAAAAAAGATACCAGCTGTAATCATACCAAGATAGGCAACCGTTTTCACATCTAGATCAAATGGCATCAAAAATGACCTCTTTTTTCCGTACTATAAAGAATACTAATGTTTTTTTATTATTTACTTTGTCCTTATCTCAACTTCACTTCCTTCATAATTTGCAGTCATACTTGTAAATGGATACTGCCCCAAGTTTGCTTCTAAAACTCCACCCCGGAATTTTTTCACCATTGTAGTATTATAGTACAAATCTGAGAGTTGTTTTCCAGAATTCACATTGGATTTGTAGTGAAGATCTGCAATCAAAATAACATGATTTGTTGTCAGTGGATGAAACAGCAAGGCTCGATAGTCCTTCAGAGTGTCAGGAATGTGGTAAACATACTTGAATATCCACGAGAATGCCGCACTTGAGACAATTGTTGTGTTGTTTTTATCATTTGAAATGTTGTGCACATTTTGAAGCACATATGCTGCTGCATCATATTGACTTGAAACATTTGATGAAATCAAGAAAAATGACATAGTAAAACCGAAAATTCCAATACATGTTATGATAACATATGGAATTTTCTGCCGAACGTCTTCCTTGGCCTTTGCAGCAAGATCCATGATAAATTTTGCTGCAGCAATGCAAAGAACTGGCAAGACTGGAATCCAGTAAAAATATTGGCTATATCCTACAGAGACAAGAAATACTAGAAACGGAACAAACCACAATAAAATAACCGAGTCTTTTTTTAGTATAGCATAAAGTATTCCTGCCAGTCCTAAAATTAACAAGACAGGATCAAAGTAAAAGAAATTTTCAACAATGTGTATAAAGTTATTATTTTGTCTGTGAGCCTGGTATAGAAGATCATTTACCCAGTAATGAAATTGATTGTCTTGTATGCTTTGGAGCGGCCAAATCATTGGAATCAAAATCACCGGAATAAACCACAGTCCCAACATTTTGCGATTTCTTGTACCCTGATACACCAATACAGCAATCAGTGGAATCATGGTAACCATGGTCTCTTTTGTAAATAGTGTAATTCCAAGAAATATTCCAGAGAGAACAACTAGTAATTTTTTATTTTTAGAATCCTTTGCGTATATTGCAAATAAAATAGATGTTAGCAAAAATGGCAGTAAGATAGAATCTAGTAAAATTCTGCGTGTGAGCCAAGTAATTGGCATTACTGCAAACATGACAGATGCTAAGAGTGCTACATTTCTTGAATAACGTCTCTCTGAAATTTTGTAAATCAAAAAAGTATCAAAGATTGCAAGTATTCCCATCAATACACGCGGAACAAGGTAGAGCATCTGGACTGAATTTGCATCAGTTGTGGGATGGAGTGAGTCTGGATATCCCGTTAAAGATAAAGCTCCTGCCAAGAATAGCTGCCCAAAGAAGGGATGATCATGAAAATAATCAACTTGTGGACCCTCTCCAGCAAGCACATGCATGGTTCTGTACATGTAAATTCCCTCATCGTAAAAGACATCTGGAAATCCCACTGGATTCCAAAGATGCGTGAATGCAGCCAAGACTAAAGGGATTGTGATAAAAAGAATGGCGGTTTTTGTTATGTTCATAAAAAATATCTTGTACTTTTTTTTGGGACTGACTATACTTTAGCATATTGATAATATACAATTAAAAAAAAGATTTGCCAATTGTATTTATAAAAAGAGTGGACTGGAGGGGATTTGAACCCCTGACCCCTCGCGTGCAAGGCGAGTATTCTACCGCTGAACTACCAGCCCGTTGCAAGAAGTGAAACTAGCTTAGATTTTAATTGTTACCATTATGTGGCAAAGATTTTATTGATATTATCTTTCAAATCATTCATGGTATTACTAAAATCCGAGGTTGTTCTAAAAGCAGGAGACAAGGCACCAGATTTTAATTTATTAGGAATTGATGACATGAAACATTCTCTTTCAGAATACAAAGACTATCAAGCAAAATTGATAGTTTTCATGTGCAATCACTGCCCATATGTCCAGGCAAAAGTTGATGCCCTAAATGAGATTTATGAAAAATTCAAGGGAAAAATTGCCATGATTGGAATCAACAGTAATGACGCAGTAAAATATCCAGATGATAGTTTTGATGCAATGAAGACATTTGCAAAAGAGAAAGGTTTTGGATTTACTTATCTAGTTGATGAAACTCAAGAGGTTGCAAAAAAATATGGTGCAGTCTGTACACCGGATCCATTTCTTTTTGACAAAGAAGGAAGATTAGTTTTTCATGGAAGAATTGATAACGCAATGAAACCAGAAGACAAACCGACAGAAAAAACAATGATTCAAAACATAGAGCAAGTTCTTTCAGCAAAGAAGATAGAGAAAGATTTCGACCCATCGATGGGTTGTTCAATCAAGTGGAAAAGCCAGCAGACTTAAATGACAGTCGGGTAAAAAAAAATTTGGGCCGATAGCTCAGCTTGGCTGGAGCGTTCGACTGATAAAATTATTCAGATATCGAAAGGTCGTGGGTTCGAATCCCATTCGGCCCACTAGTTTTCAATCTAAAATATAATAGATTTCAATAAATAGGAAGAACTTGTCACAATTTTGTTGTCAAAATTTAAGCTACCAATATATTTCGAAGACAAGGAGTTAGTATAACATGGACAAAGACGAGGTATGTAAACAAATCCTAGAATTAGAACCAAAGGTAAGATTTGCAGGTCTGATTAATCCAAATGGTAGACTGATTGCAGGAGGAATGAGAAATGGATTTGCATCCCTTGAGGATGAAAGAGATAATGAAATGTTATACATGGAACTAGTTTTGAGGGCAAAGATGCGAAAGGAATTTGATAAGGTTTTTGGTCCTGTAAAATTTGCAATGTCATACAGAGACAAACTGATAGTAATGAGTTTTCCAGTAGGTGATAACGTACTTTTAGTCTCAGTTGAAAAGGAAGTTGACTTTTCTAAACTTCCATTCAAGATTGTAGAAATAATGAGTCACTGATTTTGGTAACTTTCATACACGGTCTGACACCACTGCAATAAAGTTTCTACATCGGCTGATACAAAATCGATATTTGTCTTTGTTTTTTTAACAATTTTTGTACATAACGCAAGATGAACATTTTTTCCATATTTTCCCTTGCCTGCCTCTATGGCTTGTGTAAAGAATTTGATTTCAGCTTCTTTTGAAGCAAATACTACAATAATCATTATGCCATCACGCTTGGGCCAGATTTTATTTAGAAATCTTTGCAAGTCAATATCAAACATGACATCTATAGCTGAAGACATGTCACCAAGCAACGACACTTTCCATTTTCCAGTCCGAAGTGCAGCAGAAGCTGCTTGAGCAACTAGAGCATTTTGATAATCACTTGCCAAAATGACAATGTTCTTTTTTTGATCTACATCTTCTTCTGAGAGACCAATCAAAGATAGTGAAGTTGATATTATTTCATCATAGAAATTCTTCTCAGACCTTCCCATTTTTCCATTATCATAAGAGTTCTCAATTGCCTCAATTGCTGGAATTATAACCTCACTGACTAGTTTAGTAGGCGCTGCTCCCGAATGAAGTGAGGTTCGAATTAGAGTATGTGCCTCATGAGTAGAGCCTGACAAGACATATTCCATATACTTGTTTTTTACTGAAAAGTAGTCTTCTGGAAAATTGAGTTTACCTGCACCTTCTTCAATAAACCATAAATTGACACTACCCATGTTTTTTTGTTTTATCAGACCCTCTCCTGCAAAAACTTTGAGATATTTTGACATTGTTACACGGTTTACCTTGAGTTTTTCTGAAATCTCTACTCCTGTCAGCCCAGTCTTTGATTGGCCAAGTGCATCAATTAGTTTTTCACGTATTTTTTCTGGACTATATTCTCTTACCACAAACTTTGTGTAATTTTCTGGTATATAGCATTAATAAAATCAGCAAGGACCAGGGTTAAGAAGGTCCTTGCCGACCGGTACTTTGGTATGGTCTGGTTGGTCCAAGTTACGTGGTGTGGTATATCGAATACTACAAGCGCACAGTTTGTAGTATGAACAAAAAAGTAATTAAGAAAAACGCAGGATTGATACTAAATGCTTAATAGATTGATCACGGCATTTCACATTTCATAACATCTTCTAAATTAAAACCAGATAATATTTTAAATAATTTTTTTAATATGATATGAAAATTATTGCTAATTATATTACAAATAAAATCTGAATCAAGATGTATTTCATCATAGAACAAGTTGACATGAAGCTGACCTTTGGTTGCAATCTTTACAGCCAAAAGTATTAAATATCAGTACTTTAAAGTACGGTATAGATAAGTAATGCCAAAAGCAGGTTTCAAATCCATCACAATCTCAGAAGAAGTGTACAACAAATTCCACGACACATACAAGAAAAGTAAACACGACCTTGCAATGAAGGGTGTTAACAGTTTTGCAGGATACATTACTTTCATGATGGAAGACCTTATGCAAAAGGATGAAACTTTTGCAAGATACGCTCCAAAACTTGAGAAAATATCCGTTGATGATGACAGAGTTGTAATAAAAGATAACATCAAAAATAGAATTGCAGAAGTTGCAGTTCAAAATAACGAGCTTTTCTGTTTATTGTGTGATGAGAAAAATTGTGTCCATGTCGGATTTGTATTTTCGCTTCCAGAAGTTTACGAAATTCTAAATGCTAGAGGAATAAAGCACCAAAGATAAAAAAGGTGCAGGAGGTGGGATTTGAACCCACGAACCCCTAAGAGACGGGATCACCCATTTGTATGATCTTAAGTCCCGCGCGTCCAAAGGCCATCAGACCTACTTTGGCCAGGCTCGGCGACTCCTGCGTTTTATTAGCGAGATGTCGGAGAAATTAAACGTTTTATGAAAATTTTTTCTAAAACCAAGTAAGATTAATAAGGATTCGGAAGCGCGAGCTTGTTATGCTTCGATAGCTCAGCCTGGTAGAGCGTTACCTTGGTAAGGTAAAGGTCGCGGGATCGAATCCCGTTCGAAGCTTGATGTTTTCTAATTGTATCATGCAGGAATGGAGAAATAAAACGTAGTACCTTCCGCTTCTTTAGTATCAAACCAAATTTTTCCACCAAGATTTTCAACAATTCCTTTGCAGATAACCAATCCAAATCCACTACCGCCATATTTTCTCTTGAATGAAATATCTACCTGGTAGAATTTTTTAAAGACAAAATCTTTCTTTTTCTCCAGTATTCCTATCCCATTGTCTTTTACATAAAATACAACAGAATTGCCCTCTTCCTTGACACCTATCTCGATTCGCCCTTGCTTTGTAGGCACAAAATCAACTGCATTTTGTATCAAATTGAAAAAGACCTTACTTAGAAGAGATTTGTCACTTGATATTGATTTTTTGGTGCTAGAAGAATCTACAAACTCAATCTTTTTGTCCTTCATCATGGGTTTGGATGATTCAACAACTTCGTTTATCAGACCGCTAACATCAAATGATGTCTTTTTGAATTCCATGGTATTGCCGTTGAGTTTTTGTACATCGATTATGTCAATCATTAATTGGTCCAACTTTGCTGCATTATCATATATCTCAGTTATTGCCTCGACTTGTTTTTCATCTAGTTTTCCATGAGGAATTTCGTTTAAAAGTTTAGAATATTTTAAAATTGGAGCTATAGGGACTTGGGATTCTTTTGCAACTGTCATGAAAAACTCTCCTTTTGCAGAATCTATTTTTTGTAGTTCATCAATCTGGATCTTTTGTGTTTCATGCTCGGATAAAACTCTGCGAGCTTGATAAATTTCAGATATATCTCTTATCGCGGTGTTACTTCCTATCAATCTGCCTCTTTCATCAGAGATGTTATTGGCACTAAGCAATCCAGGAAAAATTGTTTCATCTTTTCTTTTGAACCAGATTTCTACATTTTCCACTCTACCGGATTTCTTCCAAGCTTCAAAGGTTTTTTTCATGTCATCTATGCTTTTTTCTGCTGTATGATCAAAGAGTGATTTTCCAATTATTTCTTCTCTTGAATATCCAAAATTTTTCACATATGCAATATTGCATTCCAAGATAACTCCACTGTTATTTACAGTTCGTAGCATTATAGGAGAACCTTCGTAAAGATTTCTATATTTTATTGAATCTGGTCTAGATTCTGTTTTTTGTGATATGACTTCATATGGTTGTGATTGAAATGTTTTTCCTTGTCTCATACTTGCCCATACGATAACACCGCCACTTGCAGCACAGCCTACTCCAAGAATGAATGCATAAGTTGAGAAATTTCCTTGCACATTCAACCCATAGGCTGCAATCATAAGCCCAAAGATTGCCAACAATAATCCACCAATATTTCCAAAACCAGCCATGTCTTATTGGTCAGTCTCCATTACACTTGATAAATTTTTGCCATACAGATTTGACTGGAAACGATGTACCAGAAAATTCAATTTTAGTGATGAGGCAATATTTTTAATAATAATTCTTGTAAGAACTAGCAAATTAACTTTTCATCGTATACAGGCTATTGTATCTCTAGTAAGGAGATAATCATATCAAGTAATTCTTGGATTCTCTTTTTTACCCCATGCAGAACATGTTGTATTTCTTCTTTTGAGATTCTCGCCTCGTGAATTCTTAGACTTTTTGAAGCTTGGTCCATGCCGTGTTCTGAGATGAATTTGTTAAGAGGCTCTAGATATTTTGCTTCAACTATTACTTTATCGTTGTTTTCTAATTCCTTGATTGTATGATGAACAGTAGAGATTCCAAATACATCTGTCATACTAGGAGACAAATTGATCGGTTTCCCATAAAGATCATAATACTTCCATCCAGTCTTGCGATATGGAGGAAGGTTTTGGAGCAAGTCTTCTCTGGTTTTGTATTTTACCAGATATCCATTAATTTCAAGGTCAAGCCAGCTAGTTTGGTCAGAGATTCCTGCCAGTTTGCATATGTTTTTACAGGTCTCTAAAATTGCATACAAGTGTCTAGTTGATTCCAAGAGTTCAATGCTTGTAATTTTGGCCATTTTTAGTGCCTGTACTTTTTTATCTGAATCCAATTCTACAAGACCTGAAAAATTATCTTTGATTTTACTCTATCTAGCTTGTGTTATATTGCATATATTCTAGTTTTGAATTTTTGAATCTAGAAATTATAAGAAACTGTTAGATCTAGTAATTTTTAATCAACAGTTCAGAATGCCCTGTCCTGTTTTTGGATACAGAGTTGATGAATCTGTTTGCACTAATCTCTACTATTCCATCAGAGTATTCATGGAATAGTTCTATAATTTCATCAGACTTTGAATTTGACAACAACACTTTGACTCCCTTTTTGTCAAGTGCCTTGAATTTGTTATACAGCCTTTCTTGGTCAGTAAAATCAAAATCACTGTCAGTATAGCTTGTAAAACTAGCTGTAGAGCTTACTGGCTGGTATGGAGGATCTAAATATACAAAATCTCCTTGTCCTATTCCCTTTAGAGCATCTTCAAAGTCTTGGCATTTTATGGAGACATCTTTTGATTGTAATATCTTACTTACTTGATACAAATTTTCTTCATTTACAATATTTGGATTTGCATATCTTCCAACAGGGACATTGAATTTTCCTTTGCTGTTTACTCGGTATAATCCATTAAAGCAAGTCTTGTTCAAAAATATCAATCTTGAAACTCTATCAATCTCGTTTTTGGGATTTGACTCACGGACCTTGTAATAGTATCCACTAGAATCCTTGGAGTAGTGTTGTGCATGTTTTTCTAAAGACGTTACAAGCTCCTTTACGTTATCCCGGATTGTATTATAGGATAAAACCAAATCAGAGTTTAGATCAGAGATGAACCACTTTGCTTTTCGCTCTTTAGATGCTAAAGAAAAGAAGACTGCACCCCCGCCTAGAAACGGTTCAAAGTATCTATCAAATTTAGTAGGAATGTTTTCTGAAATGACTGGCAATAGCTGTCTCTTTCCACCTGCCCATTTGACAAATGGCCGTGGAGCAACAGAGATTACATGATATTGTTGTTTCAATATCAATTAATTGTAAAAAATTACTTCTTTGAGTAGGATAACAAAAGATCACTTGTTGTGTAACTTTTTTTAATCAAAACTAAACCTCAAGATAGCTTGCTAGTAATAAAATAATAAAAGTAAAAGGAAAGGGAATTTAGTCCCACTTAGACCAGGCTGCCATCCATCTGTAAGTCCATGTTGTTAGTTTGGTTCCTAATGCAGTCATTGTTACCGTTAACACGGCACTAGCGCCTGCACCCAAAGCTACCGGACTGTCATAGAACTTTCCTACCTGCGGTTCTATTGGCGTCATGTATGGAGGCAATGTGGTTCTTGGGTATTTGAAAGCAGTCTCAAGAGGATCATCTATTGTGATTAGATTGATCATGTTGAATAACGACATGGACATTCCACAGAGTACACCGCCTATTAGGATCAAAGAGTGTTTGTTTCTCTTTGTTGCCCAATATGCCAAATCCATCAATATTGCCGATGGAATCCACATTGGTACCACGATGAAACTGTACGGATATCCTAAGGAGAACCATGCACCTTTTGCTACCCATGTATACACTGTCATTATCAGTGCATAGTATGTTGCCGTTCCTGGAACTCCAGTAAACGTTAGATAGTATGCTGCACCGACTGCGAGCATCAATGATTGTGATAATGTAAATATCACATATGATGTCCACATCCAGTCAGTATAGAAGATGTAGTCTCCTGCGTTGATTGTCAACAAGGTCGAGTTGACTGCTACCACTACTATGAATAAGTAGTGAGTACATCGTCTTAGCCAGACCATTGGATTGTATGAATGAAGTGACGTATATAAAATTTTATGAAGTGATAGATCAGCCGGGGATGAATTCAACTAGAGTTAGATTGTAATAAAATAAAAGATAAAAGAGGAATTATCTATCCGAAGAAGGTACAATCAGTAATCAATGTCAGGATCGCTACTGCACCAATTATGCCAGCGATTGCGCCATTGTATGTCTTTGATTTTGAGGTACCTTCAGTCACCACTTTTACACAGAACATGTAACCAATTGCCTCAATGATTGTAAGGCAAGTTAATGCAAAGTGTGCGCTTGGCGGTGGATATGCCCAAGGATAGTATACTACTGCAACTGCTATTCCGGCCCATGTGCCTCCCCATAATGCGAGGAAGAAAGCTGTGATAATTCCGAAGTGATCTTCTACACGTCGTCCTATCATCTTGCTTACGTCGGAACTTGAAGCTCCGCCACCAGAACCGAATCCTTTTGGTAAGGTCATTTGGATTTATTGACAGATGTATGCTTTTAAATCTTTTCCCAAGATCTTGTACAACTCACGTTACTTTGATCGCTTGAGAAAAATAAGAAAAGATGCGCTTTTGCGCGTTTATGGGATTGATCTACTGTACAATTTGCCCTCTAAGGCCATCTTGTACATTTCTGCAACATATGGGTTCTCTCCTGGGGTTTCTGCTCCAAGTTCGACGAGTCGTGCGTATACTCTTACTACATAGGCAAGTGCGCCCATGAAAGCAACGACGACACCCATGTTAAACATCCAGTGGTTTGGAACTGCGAAGATCTCCTCTACATACCAGAAGTGCCACATCTCATTAACACCGATGGTAAACATTGTTGCCAAGTAACCAAGGATAGTCATCTTAAGACCTGTGTTCATTGAGTTGTTTGGACCTCTCAGAATTGGTACCTTTCTGTCATAAACAGCTACCATTCCCCATCCAATTGGAAGGGCAATGAAATGGCTGTATAACCACCAGTGTGCTGGTGTGAAGGCACTATCTCTGATTGATGTCTGGTGTAAAGATCCGTCTACGAAGTTATCAACCTCTACTGATGCTGCAATTGATCCCAATGCGATGATGATAAGCCAGATCTTCTTCAGTCTCTGGATTTCAACTTCTTTTGGAATTAGTGCGGGCATTTGTGCCATGAAGTTGTGAATGGTTCATACTTATTTAAACCATAAGTTATAATTTCTACAAGATCAAGTATAATTCTTATATTTTTAAGCCCAAAATAATATCAATAATACTTTAAATCAAGATATAATATTGTAATAATCACATACTAAAAATCAGGTTATTCATGATTAACATGGATGTTATACACATATACTATCGCCAAATGGATCAGGCAGGGCAAAATATATATCGTTGTAGTTTCTCATTTGTTTCAGTTCAATATGGTCGATAAGAAGTTTATTGTGGCTGCAATAAGTGTGATAGTAGCACTTGGAGCAGTTGGACCATCAATGGCACAAATGTTCCAACATGCTGAAGCACATGGTGTCCAGGCACAACTACAGAGTCGTTTCGTAAGAATAGATGGTGAGACTTGGTCAAAACAATCTGTTCATACTGGAGAGACTTTGTCAGTATCTGGCAAATTCGTAAGTCTTGTAAACAGAGACATGCGAGGATGGTATACCGTTTACGGTGACTCACCAAACGCTGGCAACAGATGGGAAATTATAGCAAGAGATCCACCTGGTAACGTAATCACAGTACCAGCAAACGGAGTAGTCAATTACAAGCTAACCATCAAGGCACTCGAACCAGCAGTATATCACATGCACACACAGCTTAACGTAGCAAGCATCGGTCCAGGTCTAGGTCCAGGACAAACAGTCGTGGTAACAGGCGATCCAATCGTAAAACCAATTCCATATGCAAACGTAATCTATCAATCAGTAGTGATAGCAGTGGGATATGCGATTACTTTCGCAACAAGACCTTGGCAAGTGATTTAAAACAATCACCCCCTCTCTTTTCATTTTCTTACTTTGAATTAGTATAAACTATTTTTTTAGAATAAGGACTTGGTTTTATTAAATTCCAAAGTCCATTTTCGAATAAAGTAAAGCGGAATTAGAACTGATATTGGTAATGAAATAATCATTCCAAACGGCCACGAAATACTCATCTGTATTACCAAGTCTACAAAAAAGATTATCAGTTCAATTATGATACCATAGACGAGTTTTCGTATTCTATAAAATGCAAATATTTGAGTGACAAATGTAGGTATTACTGCAAGTATCATCTGAATCTTGAGAAATCTTTCGGCCTTGTCATCTAGTGTCATGGTATCACTTGAGAGATTTGCTTGCAATTTTAGTGTAAGTATAAAGAATTCCCATCTTTACTGTTCTGCCAATTCTTTCATCTTGATAAATATCATATCCCAGCCAAAATTGGCTTCATTGTATCTCTTTTCACCCTCTGCCATTCCAGCAAAATCCCCTTGAGATATTGACAGTTTTGTACCATTTCCTTCAGATGATAATTCATACGTTACTGTGGCATAGTTAGAAGGCGTATCTTCAATACCCATATTTGGATCAAAGACGGTGAATTGTAAAAACTTGTTTGGTTCTATTTTGACAAGATTTCCTTTTACATACACTTTTCCATCTAAGGAACTTTTCCAAAGAACCGGACTGCCAATTTTCCAGTCAGAAAGAAGCTCACATCCAAACATGTATTGTTTTGTATATGCAGGATTAGTCATTATCTCCCAGACTTTGGAGACAGGGGCATTAATTTCAAAAGATTTCTTGACGACAAGTTCGTTCATATTATTTTTTCATGTCTGCATCTATTAAACTCTGATTTATTGCATCTGATATTCTAGTCTAACCATTATTAAGAAGAATCAACATCATATCAAATCTTGATGGCAGAAAAAACAAAGATGATTGTGTTATGTTTTGCCCTTGTTCTAGTTACTACAATTCCTACAACAAATGTCTACTCTCAGACAACCAATCAAGCCAGATCACATACCATATTCATCATGGGATGCGCAAAGAATCAGTCTTGTTTTTACCCGTGTCAAATAACTGTTCTAAAGGGGGAGACTGTAACATGGGCAAATAGGGATACAGTCAATCACATGATAATTAGTGGAAGCGGGCAACATGGCCCAGACGGATGGTTTTCAAGTCCTGTTATTTTTTCACATGGAATGTATTCACATGTCTTTGATAGAAAAGGCGCGTTTACCTACTACGATAGTACAAACACTTACTCCCAAGGTGTTGTTATAGTAGATTCTTCAATAAACTCTAATTTTGTCAAGCTTCATCAGTCATATTTTTCAGATTGGTGGTGTACTAGATAGGAATAGTTTTACCTAGTATTCTATTCTGATATTATCAAAATATGCAACAGTGTCTTTCTTGGTCCACATTCCATCTTGTCCCATCAGGTAATTATGATCATTTGCTCGTATGATGAGTTGACCGTCAAGATATCCAGCTATTCCCTGTGAAGATACCAATGCTTTCATTGTATGCCACTCGCCTGGAGCAATTGTGATGGATTTGTCATAGTTGCATATTAGAAACTCTGGAGTATTCTTACATAAAGAGAGCTTGTTTTGGGCAGAATCTGCCATTAAAACAAAATAATGTTTATCGTCAATGAATCGAAGTATCATACCTGCCGACTTGGCATGCTCACCTGATACAATTTTAAAACTCATTGTAACATTTTCAGTATCAACATTAGGGGAATCTGGAATTAATTGTAGGTGATAGTCCACAGTATCATTAGTTGATATTTTTGCCAATACATTTGGCAAAGATGGTGCACTAGATTCAGATTTTACCACCCATAAAGGCTTTAGATCAGTAGATGCATCTGCAAACCCCTGGGGAGTTGTTCCATTTTGATACGAATCAAAGTTCCATGTCTTTACACCTTTATTGTAGCCAGAATTAATTTGTGAGTTAAAAAACGCATACGAAATTCCAATTATTGTAATAACGGCAAAGATTGCCATACGTTTCTTTTTACTAAATTTTGGTTTTTTCGATGACAAGAATATCTACAGGTAGTGCCAATTGTGATTGATATAAAGATACCATATTAGATAAAAATTGAAAACTTTGAGAAAATAAAATTATTGTTTCTTTTCGCGTTTTCTTGGTTTGTTCTTACTTCTCCATTTGTCAAAGCCCCAACGTGTGGCACTAAAAACTCCAAGTGTAAAAAAGAAACCGCCAACCATTAAAAACATAAAGCTATGATGTGGGTCAAGTAATGCCCACCATGCAAATCCTATAAACGCACTAACAAATTGTAATAAAACAAAAACTATCCACTTGTCTGCCATTTACAAAGTTTGGTAAAGTGACATCTATTTACTGTTTCTCAATTTAGAAAAAACAATCAATCAAGTACAACTTGAACAAAACAGAAAAATGAAAAAGGAGGGAATAGTTTTCTACTCTGCAAATCCAGAGTATGCGTGTTCGCCGACTTGAGATATGTCCAATCCTACTTCTTCTTCTTTTGGTGTAACTCGTACTCCACCTGGCCAAATTGCATCTTGGATTCTCCAAATGATGTAAGTTATGCCAAATGACCACGCTGCACCAAATCCTGCACCCATTGAGTTAATTACAAACTGCATTGGGTTTCCAAAGAAGAGACCATTGTGTCCATATGGATTGATTCTGACTTCACTGAACGCACCTGTAAGTAATGCACCTACTACACCGCCCATTCCATGTACACCCCAAGTATCCAGTGCATCATCTATTCTTGCCCTGTTCTTGAGTAATACACAGTAGAAGCAGACTGTTGCGCATGCAAATCCTACTATAATTGATGCCCATGTTCCAATAAAACCAGAGGCTGGCGTAATTGCTACTAGTCCAGCAACAGCTCCGTTGACTGCACCGATGGCGCTAGTCTTTCCTGTATGTGCCCAGCTTAAGAACATCCACCATATTGCTGCAACCGCAGTTGCAATGTTGGTGTTCTGGAATGCTTGTGTTTCAAGGAAACCAGCAAATCCTGCACTACCAGGGTTGAAACCAAACCATCCAAACCAAAGTAATGATGCACCCAATATTATAAGTGGAATTGAGTGTGGTTCAAATGGTGCCTTGCCATATCCTATTCTTCTTCCCAAGAACATTGCAGTAGCTAAGCCTGCAAATCCTGAGGTGATGTGAATGACGGTTCCTCCCGCAAAGTCTTCTGCACCCATCTTGGCTAACCAGCCAAGTGAGGTACCCTGACTTCCAAAAGACCAGTTTGCATGTCCTGCGACATCATAGATGAATGTAGTCCACAATACAATGTGTATCAAGAATGCACTCATCTTCACTCTATCAGCATAACCAGCTATAGCTAGTGACGGAGTGATGGCAGCGAACATGAGCTGGAACATCACATAGGCTAAGTGTGGAATAGTTGGAGCGTAAACATCGGCTGGCGCATTGTGCGATACGTTATTCAAGCCTACCCAGTCAAGATTTCCGATAAATCCAACAGGATCAGCAGAAGGACCAAACATTATCGAGTATCCAAAGATTACCCATTGAACACTGACAATTGCGTAGACCATGAATGCTTGTAGCATGACAGTTAGGGAGTGTTTTCTTCTTGTAAGACCTCCATACAAGAATCCCACACCACCAGGAGTCATTATCATGACGAAGACTGCTGCTGCGTACATGAAGGTTGTATCTCCTGTGTCTATACATGGGGCATTGCTTCCACCGAATGTTCCGTTACCCGGAGGTGTCATCGGCAGAGCACAGTGAATCTCATGAGTTTTGCTAGGATCTGCTAGATTACCTAACGGACCAAACTGAGCATGAGCATCCTGTATTGCCGCGAATCCTGATAACCCGACTATTAAGCCTGCGAGCACAAAAACTACCGGCCATTTGTGTTTTGTTACTATCTGCATTGGCGATTTAGAAATTGTCTCCAGCATCTTTGGATAGAGAAGTTTCTCATCTATAAAAGGCATTTTATCCTAAAATGTTTTTTTTATGATATCATGTCATGTTAGATCAAATATTTTGTAAAATTTTGGTATCATAGAATTTGAAAAAATTCTAAATAAAATTATTATACAACTTCCAAACTAAACCACCCATGACAGAAGCAGGCATAGAAATTTTCATTGCAACCGGAGTAGCTCTTGTAATGACAATAGCAATTTACTTTGGTGAAAGAGCTCACAGGTATAATTTAGCAAAGAAAGGAAAGACCTGGGGAACCTACGGCTTTAGATACGAAGGCCAAGGTCACGCCTAGAGTAAATCCCTTTACCATATTTTTGTAATACCCCACAATTAGATAGATTGATTTATTCACAAAAGATGCTTTAACAAATAATGCGAGAAAATCTCAAAGAAGAAGAGCATATCATTGCATCACTTCCTCAAATTTGGGGAATAGCATTAGGATTAAGAGGCTTCTTTCACAAGAACAAGGAAGGAATTTTAGTTCTTACAAACAAAAATGTAATTTTTGTACCACGCTACATATGGATAACTGCAAAAGAAAAGGAGCGATATTTTCTAGATGACAAGGCAAGCATAGGAAAGATGTCAGATTATAATGAATCAGATCTTGATGAGGATTTGACTGAGAATCCAAAATCCTGGATAATGCCTTTAGATACAATAACAGATGTTAGAAGCATATCAACAAGAAATGTAAATTTCTTGCGAGTCACATTTACAGAGAAAGGAAAGCAAAAAATGTATGATTTTGCAATTACTAAAACAGTAACAAATTACCCATATCGCCAACCTCTTGTTTTTAAAAATTTGGACTGGAGTCTGTGGATAGGCCTGATAGTATCAAAACTAAAACCATAGATGGTGTCATTTTTTCTCTTCAGCCCGTCTCAGCCTTTCTTGTGCCTGTAAAACAACAAAATCATCAACAGTGTCTTGTTTTTTTAGAAATTTTACTTCAATGACCTTTTTTTTAAACTTGAATATCTCAAGGGCATACTCACCTTTTTTGGGAGAATAGTTTGCAATTTGTAATGATGCCGACCCATTGTATTCCTCCATAAATCTCTGATAGTGGTCCGATATTTTTAGCGATTTTAGGAAAACATTTGTTTTTTCCAATATGCGAGATTTACAATATAGAATAAATTCATAGTTTGTATCTCCTTCAAAGAATACCATTTTGATCTCATCATCTGGCCAATATTTTATTATCTGATTCCAGGTGTTTACAAGTTTTTTTTTATTATCAAATATTAGGTAGATGGTAGGACGTACATCAAATACATGATACCCCAGACCTATAAAATCTTCAAACCAGTCTATTTTTGAATCAGTCATGACAATTCCAAGAAGTAAGTATTGTATTTAATGATTAGATTGCAGAAAATTTCAATAAGAAAAT
>QYPM01000006.1 GCA_007280465.1 Nitrosopumilales archaeon | reverse complement strand
CTTTGACAATATCCAACATGACTTGAAGGCGTTCTTTTTGTATCTCTTCAAGTAGTATAGGAATCTCAGATTTTTTCTCAGACAGTGTAGTTATAGTTTCAGAAGATTTTACCAGTTCAATCTTGATGCATCCTAGCACAGTTTTTACCAACTCATAATCATCATTTTCAAATATCAAAGTATCTGAGATTCTCTTGTCTACAGTTGCCAGTCTTCGTAAGACATTGAATATCTCATCAGGTACATTTGGTAACTGATTTTGTTCAATAAACCCACGTTTTCCCTCACCATCAGATTTCCAAATAGCTGTGATTGGTTCAGCAATAGTAGATACAATATTGTATACAGCACGCTTCTCCATAGGGGCAAGCATTGGAGTGGTATCCTTTAGATAAGTGCGAAAGTAAGTTGTTCCTTCAAAACTTGAACATTTGAGTACGTTACCAAGATTTACTTTGGCATAGAATTTTTCTTTCTTTGTTTCAACTTTTAATGGAGCCCAGTCTCGAGATTTAGGATCAAACGCTTCCCAAGTTTCTGGGCTGTGAAGTTCGACTTGTTTTTCTTCCCCAAGTTTTCTTACATCTGGCTTGTAAAGCCTTGTTATAGTTTTAACATGATCTTCTAACGTATGAACCGTAATTGCCATTCCCCACAATGAATCAAGAAATTCTTTTCGTTTTTGAGAGTCCATAACAAGTGTCCAACGTTTTTCAACTGATCTTGGCCTAATCTCTAGTCTATTGAGAACTTTATCCAACCTAGATTTTTGTGAAAATTGTAATGAAGTGATTTTAGTAAATTCGTTTTTATAAGTTTCACAAAGATTCGGTCTTCCTTTCTGAAAACAAATATCACAAAATTCAAGCGGTTCCAAATCAAGTCCTCTCATCTCATCAGCAATCTGGCATTATAATAGGTTGACATGTCATAACAAGTAATATTTTCATAATTATTGTTTACCAAAAATAAAAATCAAGTTGTTCAAAATACTATAATTATAGATCTTTATTTTTATTCTAAAATAATTTTAACAGATCTATTCTCTTCTTAATGCAACCATTGGAGAAAGTTGTGATGCTTTCCATGCAGGATAGATACCAGCTATTACACTTAATGATAGTGAAAGTATCCAGACTTTTACCAGATCTAATAAATTATAGATCGGAGGAATGTGTACTGGAGAACCTCCACCGGGAATAGAGCTAGTTGTAAAGATACTCATGATATAGCCTCCACCAATTCCAATTATCAATCCTAATGAGGCACCCATCATGCCAATCAGACTGGCTTCTACTAAAAAGAGCCCAAGAATAGAACTACTCTGAGCACCTAATGCTTTCATGGTTCCTATTTCTTTGATTCTTTCTGTAACTGAATTATACAAGGTAGTAACAATCCCAACTGCTCCTACAATAAGAGCAATAATTCCAACCATTAGAATAAATGCAGCATTTCCGCTTGCAGTTTGCATCCTTACTGCCATGATTGCTTTAGGAGTTGTAGATCCTAAGGTTTTTCCAAATTGGGTTGTAATCTCCTGCTGGACTGTATCAACATCATCAGGAGTTGTAGCAGCAACAATTACTTGATCATACTTGTTTAGTTTATGCAAAAGTTGGTTTCCAGCATCAAGATTTATGATAACTGAACGGTCTATTCCTGTATTTCCAGACGGTTTTAGAATACCAGAAACTACAAAATTTTTTGTTACAGTAACTGACTTTCCACTAGAGTCGGAGTAAGTATATGTCGCTTTGATTGTCTGGCCAAGTGTAACAAAAGCATTGACAGCTCCCTGAGGATTTACTACCGTATCTCCAACTAGAGCAGCAGAACGATCATTAGATCTAACTGTAGAACCTTCAACATATTGAAGATTAGGTAGTTCTATAGGTAATTTAGAAGGATCAATTGCCGTAATTGATACACGTTGAGTGTTTCCCTGAGAATCTATCTGTGCAGAACCAGTGTACACAGGTATTGCATCTAATACATTTGGAAGAGATTTGATTTTTGACAAGATGACATTATTAATTATTATAGAATTACTAGATGGAGGAGCAAATGAGCTAAGTGAGCGTTGTCCACTTCCCACAAAAAGAACATTTGCTGCTAATGTGTTGAATTGTTTTTGTAAAAAGTCTGCCTGACCTGCACTCAGACCATTTAATATTACTACAAGACTGCTCCCGAGAACAACCATCAGAATTGTAAGTATTGTTCTTACTTTTCTGTCAACTAATGCCTCAAATGATAATAAAAAAAGATCTTTAGGATTCATCTTTCTTTTTGACACTGTCAAATATTGATACTATATCATTGTCACCTTGTGCAACTAGTTTTAGTTTTTTATTTTTAGATCTTTTTCTTCTTGTTAGAAATATTGCCACTGCTACAATTGCAATTATTGCACCGATAATTGAAGGTGACAATATTTGATCAAAGATTGAAGGTTGACTTACACTATTAGTAGATTGTAAATTTCTACCAATATTTACAGTTCCATTTAGAATCACAGTATGAGAGTTCTTCAAGT
Source organism: Nitrosopumilales archaeon (assembly GCA_007280465.1). Taxonomy (GTDB): domain Archaea; phylum Thermoproteota; class Nitrososphaeria; order Nitrososphaerales; family Nitrosopumilaceae; genus Nitrosotalea. Next base: position 4,415 of record QYPM01000006.1, on the reverse strand, counting down.
CATCTGCATATGTTACTTTGAATGCAATTGGATACATACCTGGTTGTAAAGAAGAAATTCCCCTAATTGGAATACTAAATGGAATTGGGGAGTCAGGAGTAAGATCTCCAATGAATTGTTGAGTAGAACCTCTTGGTCTGTTACCACCTTGTCCTTGGAATCCTGAACCACCTTGTCCTGGAGCATTTTGTCCTTGGAATCCTGAACCACCTTGTCCTGGAGCATTTTGTCCTTGGAATCCTTGGCCACCTTGTGTTTGATCACTTGTGAAATTTGCAATTCTTGCAGTCCTTATAGCATCTAATAGAGGAGATGGAGCAAGTTGTATTGTAGTAAATAATCCTGTAGTACTGCCCTGATTAAGCAAATTTCCTGTAATGCCAGGAGTACCTCCTGAAGAACTTACGGAGAGATCGTAAAGTTGTAGTTTAATCGAACCTACAACAAATGCACCCAATGTGAGGGAATTCGATTGAGATTGGCCTCTTGAAACATAATTGGCAGTTAGTGTAAATGAAGTTGGGGTATTAATCAATGAATTTGCTGCAAACACCTTAGTTGACAGTACCTGTCTCTCACCTGGTTGTAAATTTTGTATTGTCCATGTCGAAGTTCCAACAATAGAGACAGAAGTTGATTGTGGTACAAGAGAGATAATTACATTAGACATTGTATCATTACTATTATTTGATACTGCAAAACTTCCAGTTCCCAAATTTCCAGCAGTGATTAACGGAGTTGTTTCATTTCCAAGATATGATAAAGTAATAGATTGTGGAGGATTTGGAGCTACAACTAGTCCAGTATTAAAAAATACGTTAGAAAGTTTTCCCCACCCATTTTGATAACTTACTTGAATTTGTATCTCTTGAGTTGATCCACTTGCAGAACTGCTTGGATATACTGTAGTACTTATTACAGATTTAGACTTTGCATGAATTGTTCCAATGTTGAAAGTATTAGCTCCTAGATTGACAAGTTGTGTTGTTGATGATGATAGTACAACAGAATTTCCACTACCTGTACTTCCAGTACCACCTTTAGTATTTCCAAGATTTACAATTGTTGCTATCACTCCAGTTGCATCGGCAGAACCCTTGTTTTCAATTATTATCGATATGTCACTTTTAGTTTGAGGTGGAATATCCGTAGTTCCGGCAGATGCATCCAATATTACTTTACCAGGAAGAACAAACGGGACATTTAGGAGTGCAGATGTACATGATTGGCCAACCACTCCTTGTTGATTGTAATTTGCAACAAGTGTAGTAGAAAATGTTCCCGTCTTAGCAGTAGGTAGCACATTTATGTTAAAGTATACAGTAAATGAGGTTCCTGGCTGAACAGTTCCATAATAATTTCCAACAGCTGGATTGTTTGCAGCCTGCGCAGCTTGACTAAATTTCTCAAGTAATTGAGGATTTGCACTCTCTCCAGTGGGTTTGAATCCAGATGGAAGATTAAGAAAAGCAGTTACTGATTGAAGTGGAAGTGCGCCTCTGTTGTTAAGAACTACTGCAAAGACAGATGCTCCTTCTCCAGGACCTATCTCCTTTTTGATAGGATTACTTGTAGTATCAGATGTAGTAGATGTACCTTGATCAACCCAATACGAATCAACAACCACTGGACCTTGATAAGATGAATCCAAGATGGTGGTTAGAGGCGCAAAACAGTCTCTCGCTCCTACTTGTCCATATGCATTAAAAGATGAAATTGTACTAGGTACAAAAAGCATCACAACAAAAATTGGAATTACAAATTTTATCGCAAGTTTTCTTGTGAAAAACTTTGCAAAATAGGTTTTAGTTATAGACATCTTTTTCTATTCTCCCATCTCGTAGAAATATAGATCTATCAGTAGATTCAGAAAGTTCTGGATTATGAGTCACCATTATAATAGTTCGTTTGAATTTATGTGAAAGGTTTTTCAACATTGCAAATACATCATTGCCAGTTTTAGTATCAAGATTTCCAGTAGGTTCATCAGCTAAAACTATGGATGGATTATTTATCAAGGAACGAGCTATTGCAACTCTTTGTTGTTGTCCACCACTAAGATTTACTGGTTTTTGATCTTTCTTGTCATCTATTCCAAGTGCTTGCATAATTTTCAAAGCTCGAAAATCTGCCACATCACTTGGCATGCCAGCAATAGTGGCAGGAAGTTTTACGTTCTTGAGAACAGTTGTTCTATTAATCAGATTAAATGATTGAAAGATAAATCCAATACGTTTGTTTCTCAGTGTAGCAATTTCAGAATCGTTGAGAGCAAATATGTCAATATCATCAATGTAGATTTTACCGTTAGTGGGCCTATCAAGAGCGCCAACCATGTTAAGTATAGTAGATTTTCCACTTCCAGATGGTCCTACAATTGATACAAATTCACCTTTTTTTATGGTAAAACTAACTTTATCCAACGCAGTAACCCTACCTGCAGAGGTATCATAGATCTTTGAGAGATTTTGTACTCGTAATGCATGAGAATCATTGTCATCAGATTCTGTACGCGTATTTTTTTCAGACATAAAATCTTGTTTAGTACTCATAATCCATCCCTTTAAAATCCATCCAACTGATTACAAAACATTTTACGAACTCTATAGTAAATACATAATTCCAAAGATTCCATCATGATGTTTAAGCAAATTTTTTACATAAAACAGTTATCAAACCTTGTTCAAGAACATTGTTAGTGAAAGGTAAATGTACTAGTAGTGCCAGTGTGCGGTAAAAAAAATAATTTCTGAAAACTTAATACTCAACTTAGATGGGATTAGACTATTACTTGTCACATGAATATAGAGATAGAATTTACATACGAAAGGATATAATTTTAAAATTAACAGAGCATGGCGAACTCAATCAGACATCACTTCTAAGCTATTGCGGATTGAATTTAATGAAGCATAAAGACATTCTTGAGAGTCTTGAGAAGAAAGGTTTCATAAAGAGAACAGAACAGGCATGGGGAAATAAAAAGATAATAAAATTTGCAGTGACTCAGAAGGGACGAGAATTTTCTAAATTAATTTTAGAGCCATATGAGGATATGTTTCCTAGGAAGGAGAGGCATGTTCAAGAACAAAGTTAGCGAAGTGTTTTTAATGGAAACGAGGAAGATCTAACAAATGTCAGAACCTGAAAACAATTCTCCTAAAAAAGACGTATCTCCTGAAGACAAAGATGAAAGAAAAGAATCTGATAACATTTTAAAAATTTTAGATGAACTTTTGACTCACACTAATAGTTCAAGACGTTTATTTCTGATCTTTATTGCAAGCGCTCTATTTTTTGGACCTGCGGCAGTGATATTGGGAGGAGTTTTGCTTGAGCATCCTCAATACAACATAAGACACCTAGAAACACAGCAAGGTAATCCAGTAGATTTTAGGTCTATTCCCGGGGCGCACCTTCAACTAGTTGATCAAAATGGTACGGTCATAAGAGAATTACCGCCAATGATGGGAGATCGTCCACATAATATGCCAATATTTCTAGGATTACGAGTATTCATTATAATTTCCATAATATTTGCCATCATACTATTGTTTATTGCAATTAAAGAATACAAGTTCTTTTCACATTGGAATAAAAGATTTACCAAATACAAATCTCTCAAAGATAAAGTCGACAAAGAATTAAGTGATTAGAACATGAACAAAAGATTTCAAGTCATACATTACATTGTAGTAGTAATGATGCTATCTACTAGTACAATATACTTTGTAGCTACCTATCAACAATTTACAGATGAAAGTGGAAATAATATACGTGAAATTCCTACAGGAAATAAAACTCAAGAGGGGACTAGTGATTTGGATAGAGTACAATGGTCAGAGCTTGACACAGGTGCTCAGATAGAGACGGTGTTTTTCTTAATGATATCAATAGGCTATATTCCAATTGGAATGTGGATGTTAAAGAAGAAGCATAGTCAAAAACCGCACATCGTAGCACTTGTTGGATCATTATCATTAATTGTATTTTATATAATATCAAGGACGGTTAACTTGCCCATGGTTGGAATACAAACCGATGTTGGCATAATAGATATTTCTGCTAAAGTTCTCCAGGGCGGAATAATTGCAGGATCTTCATATCTAATCATAACTAGAAAGAAATTAGAACATACATCTAGCGCATAATTTGTTTTCTTACTAGATTTTAGTTTTAATTTGATTAGATGAATTTTCCAGATATGATATTTCAAAAATTGTCATTCTAAGAACTTAGAATATCATTTTGGCATACGAATTATCTAATTAGAGGGAGATAATTTCTTGTTAGATTATATATCCAAAATCATCTTCTAAACACAATGGCAACACTTGAGATTAGAGATCATCATGTACAAAGAGACGGTAAAGAAATTCTCAAAGGAGTAAATCTCAAAACAGGTCCAGGCGAAG
>QYPM01000022.1 GCA_007280465.1 Nitrosopumilales archaeon | reverse complement strand
GAGTATGCAATCAGTATCATTCCAATTGATGAAAGTAAAATTAGTGAGTAGTATACAGCGGGATTTGCTCTTCCGCGCATGTAGTTAAATGAGCCAACTGTTGTCATTATTCCAACAATTAGCATTGCTATTGCAAAGAATGATCCAAACCTGTCATCAACAAGAACATTTTGTGAAAATATTGCAGATGGTGTTACGTTCTTGGCAAGTATTTGATAGATAACAACTCCAATTGCAGATAATAACGCTCCAAAAGTTATAGCTCCATAAAGCGAGGAACCTTTCTCTTTTCTTGCTACACTAATTACTGGAATTATTACTCCAACTGCTCCAAGTATAAGAGTTAACAAAATTGGTGTTGATGTAAATTCTATCATTTTTTATCTCCTAAATCAACAATAGGAATACTACGATGAGTATACCTACTCCAAAAATGTAAAGATATGATTGTGAAACTCCTGTTTGTGTTGCTTGCATTATTCTTGCACCGCCAGCCATAGTTTTTTCTGGGATCACATTGAATCCTTCCAATACAAAATTCTCAAAGTATTTGTAAAGACCTCTGGCAACGTATAATGGGGCCACTACAAATCCCCAGTAGATCAATGCGTTAAGGTACCATCTGTTTAAGAAGAATTTGTGAATGGCGTAGAAGAATATGTTTGAATTTACAAATTTTACAGGATCGGCAAATCTTCCAATATAGAAAATATATCCTAGTACAAATCCAATGGCAAATGCAGATAGTGACGCCGTAAGAGCTATAGGATTAACACCTTGTAGGAATCCACCAAGTATTGGTTGAGATTCTGTTGCAACTGTTCCTACATCAGATTTTATTCCAAATGTTGTTCCCAAGTAATTAACAAAGAGATCATGAATTTGGTGCTCAAATGCAAGACCCATTACACCTACTGCAATTGTTAGTACAGCAAGTATTCCATATGGAATCCACATTGAAGCACTTGCTTCATGTATGTGATGTCCCTCTTTTTCTAATTCTTCAACATGTTTACTCTTATTTCCAAAGAACACCAATCCTATCATTCTGGTCGTATAGAACGCAGTAATTACTGCAGTAATAACTGCTATTGCAAATAGTGGTAGAGCCCAAGTGTTACCAGATTCATAAATTGCCCCAAAGATAGCATCCTTACTCCAGAAACCAGTAGTGATAAACGGAGCACCCATTAATCCAAGACCAGCTGCCCACATGAAAGCATATGTCTTTTTCATGTATTTTCTAAGACCTCCCATGTCAGTCATAAATCTAGAACCTACAATGTGTAGTATGGAACCTGCAGCCATGAATAATGATGCCTTGAACATAGCGTGTGAAATCAAATGGAAGAATCCTGCAGTATAACCATCAACAAATTGTTTTGAAAGACCAGCAACACCAATTGCCATCATCATGTAGCCTATCTGTGATCCAGTAGAGTATGCAAGAACTTTCTTTATTTCTGGATGCACCATTCCTTGAGTAGCTAGAAGAAGTGCAGTTATTGCTCCAACCCATGCAATTATCTCAAAGAATTGATCCATGTTAATTCCAATTGCTGCCAATGCAAAGAAGAGAGGAGCCAATCGTGCTACTAAAAATACACCAGCTTTTACCATTGTGGCAGCATGAATTAGTGCTGATACTGCTGTAGGTCCTGTCATTGCCTCAAGCAACCACTCGTTTAATGGGAATTGTGCAGACTTTCCTATCGCACCGCCAAATAGCAAAACTGCAGCTGGAATTAGCAAGTGTTGTGCAGCCATTGCAGTAGCCCAACTAGTATTTGCAGTTAATTCTCTAAATCCAAAAGTACCCGCAAATGCAAAGATTAGAAACATTCCTGCTAGCATCATGACATCACCAACTTTTGTCATGATGAATGCCTTCATTCCTGAATGAGTAGGAGAATAGTAATCCATCAGACCAAGTACATGGCGTCCTTCTACTCCAACATGATCCTTCTTCTTGTCTTTATACCAAAATCCTACCAACGCATATGATGCTAGACCTACTCCTTCCCAACCGAAGAAAAGTTGTAAGAAATTATCAGATAAAACAATAAGCTGCATAGAGCCCAAGAAGAATGCCATCCAGAAGAAGAATCTAGTTAGATCCTTGTCTCCTTTCATGTAACCAGTACTATAGACAAAGATCAAAAATGAAATCCATGCAACAACATTACTCATTATGACTGCTAGTGGATCCGCAAGTACTCCTGCCTTGATTCCAATTGATGATATCCAAGAAATTTGGTTGTGAATTTCGTGATTACCAAGAGCTGCTGGAAGAAGAGTTAAAGCTGAAACTGCACTTGCAAGAGCAAATGCTACTGCTACCCATCCCGTTGCACGTTTTGATGCTTTTGCAACAGCTGGAATTATCAGAGCTGCAACAAATGGCAGTATCCAGATTCCCCATGCCCTTAATGCTCCCAATCCAAGACCAAGATCAAAAGGTAAAATAGCCATCTTCTAAACTCCCACCAGTCCTTTCATGAAAGGAATTATTTGATTAAAGAATATGTCTGGATATATTCCAATTACGACACTAAATCCTGCCAAGACCATCATTGGGCCTGTAACATACCAATTTGCTTCTTTTGTATTCTCTAGATTTTCTGGAAGTTTTCCAAAGAAAACTCGTTTTATCATCCATAGTATGTATGCCATTGTGATAACAGTTGCAACCAAACCTAAACCAAATGTAGCCATTCTAATCATAGAGCCCTGTTGGATAGCAGTTTGAAGCGCACCATAGAACATGGTCCATTCTGCCATGAATCCACTAGTTGGTGGAACTCCCATTAGAGTAAGTGCTCCAATCATTGCACAAACTGCGGTTATCGGCATTTTTCCTGCAAGACCTCCCATCTTTGTGAGGCTGCGAGTTTTGACTTGCAAAATTATTGCACCAACCATCATGAATAAAATTACTTTACCTAAACTATGAGAAACAAACATCATTTCAGAACCAGAAAGTCCAAGTACGGAAACAGTACCAATTCCAAACATAATGTAACCCATTTGACTTATACTAGAATAAGCAAACAGCTTTCTAATGTCGTCTTGCACTAGTGCCATTACTCCACCGTAGATCATTGTTATCAAGCCCCAAATGTTTAGGGCTAGTGCAAGATGTTCATATTGACCAGGCATCAGCATTATTATTAATCTAAAGAATCCGTATGCTCCAACTCCTAACATTGCTCCAGAAGATAATGCGTTGAGTGGCGTTGGTGAAGCTCGATAAACGTGTGGAAGCCACATGTGTACTACAAATGCTGCCATTTTTACTGCAAGACCTACAATTATTGCAACAGCTGCAAGACCTAAAACATGTGGCGGTATGCCATGTGCTTTGATATCAGCATAGTTGAAGCTACCAACACTTAGACCAATTGAAAGAAAACCAAGTAAAAGAATTACAGCTCCTACATGAGTCCAGAAAAGGAACAGTAGTGCAACTCTTCTCCTTGATTCATACCCCCATATCGCTAACATGAAGAATGCTGGAATTAGCATCAACTCAAAGAAGACATAGAATTCTATTAGATTAGTTGCAAGGATAGTTCCAAGCATTCCCATTGCCATGACAAGAAAGAGAGCATAGTATGCCCCAATCTGATGATTGAGATGTTCTTTCAGAGAAGAAGATTCTATTACTTCAGTACTGCCTCCCACCAAATGTTTTTCAGAAATTCGTTCTTCGAACATTGTAGTAATTCTTGAAACCATGTAAGGTTTTGAAAATAGTACAAGTACTGTAGATATAACATAAATTATAATTGCAAACGGAGAGGCAAGACCATCAAGTAACAATCCAAATTCACCAAATAATTGAGTCCACTTGTAGTGTTCCTCATAACTTCCTGAGAGTGCAGGAGTAATTACTAGTACAGTACAGTATGCCAATAATCCAAAAGTAAACCAAGTTGCTACAGTAGGTCCAGATTTTCGTCCCAAGTAATATGCCACCGGAGAAAGTAGTAGAGGCAAGAAAAGAGCCTGTAATAATACGAATTGCATTATCCTTTCAAGCTCCTAAAGTCTGCAATGTCAATGTTTCTGTACATTCTATATGCCACAATTATCAGTGCTAATCCAACTGCAACTTCTGCAGCTGCTATTGCGATAGAAAATAGTGCCAATGTCTGACCCTGACTATTTGGTATATATCTAGAAAATGCAACCAAATTGAGATTGGCTGAATTAATAATCATCTCTATACCAAAAAGCATACGGATTGCATTTCTCTTTACCGCCATTCCATAGATTCCAATGGCAAGAAGTGCCACTGAAACTAAAATAAAATCAATTAGCGCGTTGGTCATCCATAACATCCTCCCTTCTTGCCAGTGTCATTGCCCCAGTAATTGATGAAGCCAAAATTAATCCCATTACGATTAATGCAGGTGAATAATATGTAAGAAAGTCTTCTCCTATCTTTTTGTAATCTACCATAGGTGAATTGGTATCCATTGTTTTCAGTCCAGAACCAATGATTATGGTTCCTATACCTAGCATAAGTGCAAGCATCAATCCAATGCCTGCATATCTTCGGCGTTTATCTTCGACTTTATTGAAGATAAGCTCACGTCGCACTAGCATGACTGTGAATAATATTAGAACTGCTATGGAACCTACATAAACTGAAAGTTGAAACATTGCTACAAACGGTGCATCCAAAAGCAGAAAGAATCCTGCTACTCCAGATAACGTTATCATCAATGCTATTGAACCATATATCAGGGATCGTACCTCAAGTGCCACAATAGCAGAACCAATCGTTATGACAGATAGAGCTAGAAATACTGAATCAACCATGTGAAGCACCCCTGTCACTTATTTTTATTTCAACATCTTGTGAAATCTTTGGTTTTATAGCAAGCTGAGCAGGGGTGTAAATAAGAGCAGATTTGGTAAACGAGGAAAGCTCATAGTCGTTTGTCATGTATAGTGCATAAAACGGACACGCATCTACACATAGTCCACAGAATACACACTTGCCATAATCTATCTGCGGCATTATTGCTTTCTTGTTATGCTTCCACGTTTCAGCTATCTTGACCATACTTATGGCCTCTGCTATTCCCTCACATGCTACAGAACAAAGCTGGCAACCAGTACAATTTTCATGGAACAATATGTGTCGACCTCTTAATCCAGCTATTCCTACGCCGGTCTCGGGATTGAATTGAAATCCATCACCTACAAATTTTAATTTCTGTTCAGGATATCGTAATGTGAATCTCTTTACTGCAAGATGTTTAACTCCAGAATTTAATGCGCGGATTATTCCAATAACATTACTCATTGCAACAACCCTCCAGGTCCCAAGACACCTGCGTATAGCAATCCGAGAGCTATAAAGATGTTAATGAAAGCAAGGCCAATTAGTTTGTACCAACCAGTGTGTAATGCTATATCCATTCTAACTCTTGGGAAAACTCCACGAGGTAGTAGAATCAAAAGTATAACTCCGACAGTCTTAATCACAAACCACAGCGTACCATTGAGCATTTCTTGATCAAAGAGTGGCAACCCAGGGAATTTGGCAGTTACAGGACCAATTGTAATTCCGTGAGTTATGATATCCTGTGGGAATGGTGGCCAAACCATCGGACCGTTCCAACCACCAAGGAACAATACAACAAACAATCCTGCAAATGCATATAATTTCAGATAGGTTCCAAGCTGAATTAATCCATACATCATTCCAGAGAATTCTGTTAACCATCCTGCAACAATTTCACTTTCTGCTTCGGGGAGATCAAATGGGACTCTCTCGAGTTCGGCAAAGATTGTAATGAAAAAGACTATTGCGCCAATTGGTACAAAAGTGATCCACCAAAAGTGCTGTTGCGATTCTACAATATGTGAAAGGTTTAGACTTCCAGAGAGTATTACTACGCCAAGAAGTGATAAAATTAATGGAATTTCAAAAGCAACCATTTGGTGTAGTGCTCTAAGACCACCAATGAATGTCCATTTGCTATTTGCTGCCCATGCTGTAAGTACTGCAATTATTGGAAAGAAACCTATAACTGCAAATACTGCTAAAAGGCCAACGTTAGGATTTGCAACTACCCAACCCGGAGCAACTGGAATCAGAGAAACAAAGGCACCTGCTGCACCGACAAACAATAGTGGACCCATCCAGAAAATTGGTTTGTCTGCTTTTGCAGGTATTATGATTTCTTTACTCATTAGCTTAAAACCATCTCCCATCAGTTGTAGAATTCCTTCTATTTTTCCACAATAAAGCGGTCCTACTCTAAGCTGAATTTTTGCAAGGAACTTTCTTTCTATAAATATTGTTGCAGCTGCAAGTATAGCAGCAAATCCAAATCCCGGAAAAACCACGACTTTGAAGATAGTTGTATGAATGAAAGCCTTGACAATTGGAAGAGTACGTGATGGATCTGCAATCCAAGTCAGCGCAAGATATGGCGTCATGAATTGGCCATTGATTACTGGAAGTTTGATGTAAAACAGTATAATGAAGACTATGGGTAATCCAACTAGACTGAAGATCAGAAGTACCCAGAATATTAAATCAAATAGAGAAGCGATGAATCTACTTAATCTAAACTGCGGTGCGATAGTTGACATTTATCGATCTGCCTCCACAGGCCAATAATTAAGACCCCAGTAGACTGCCGGCATGTTACCTAATTTTTCTCCTTTCAATAAATATGGCATGCAGATTAAGTTTCTAAATGAACCGACGCTTATCTTCACTCTATAAGGCTCCGGTCTGTTGTTAGACACAATGTAATATCCAATTGCTCCTCTACCAGACTCTACTCTACGATAAACTTCATCATTACCACCTTTTGGATTCGGTTTTAGTTTTGTACGTACAGAGCCTGACTTTGGCATCTTTTTTAATGCGTCTTTAATTATTCTGCAACTTTCAAACATCTCAAGATAAGGTATACGAGATCTAGCATAGGAATCACCTTCTTTCATTACTATTGTTTGAAAGTCTAGATTTTCATAGACATCATATGGTTCTTTTTTTCTTACATCAAAATCAACACCGGATGCTCGCAGTACTGATCCAGTCGTACCAAGTCTGATAGCATCTGTTCTTGATAATATTCCACTACCTTCTGTTCTTGCCTTCAGGAGAGGATTCTGATAAAAAACATCTTCGTACTCTTTCAGTCTTTTCTCAAAATATGCAACTTGTCTTAAGCATCGCTCTTCAAAATTAGATGGTAAATCATTTCGTACTCCTCCAGGTACTAGATATGCATGAGTTACTCTTGCACCAGACATTGCTTCTAAAAGATCAATGAAAAGTTCTCTATCACCTGCAGGCCACATAAACATTGTAGAATGACCTAAGAATATTCCGTAGATAGCCAACCAGTATAAGATGTAGATACAACGATTCAGTTCTGCTGCAATGACTCGAATGTATTTTGCTCTTTCTGGAACTTCAATTCCCAATAATTCTTCCACCCCAAGACAATATGGATACAAGATATTGGAAGAGTCATGAATTACAGGTCTTTCAAGATGAGGAATATTCTGAATATAATTTCTATATTCGGCCATTTTTTCTTCTCCTCGATGTACATAACCTGGATCAGGATCACATGAAACAATGTAATCACCATCAACTTTGATAATTAATCTCATATGTCCAGAACCTGGATGTTGAGGTCCTACATTGAGTGTCATAATTTTTTCATCCACGGTCTCAATATGCATTCCTGGAGGTAGTTGTGTTGTCATTTTATCTTCCCTTTATCTTGAAATCTTTTCTAAATGGTGGTATATCTGCCCAATCTTCTGGGAGAAGTAATCTTCGCATATCAGGATGGCCTTCAAAATAAACACCAAACATTTCAAAACATTCTCTTTCATGAAACTCTACACTATAGAATACATCACGTAATGATGGCATTCTAGTTGTATCTGAACCTGGATTTGGAATATCTTCTCTTGGAACTCGGGTTGCAAGTGCAAAAATTTGTCGTCCAAGTTTTTCGTCAGTATACGATCCCAAGTGATACACAACTTCAATTTCTCTTGAATCTGGATAGTCAACTCCAGATACGGACTCGGCGTGGTCGTAATTTAGTTCGTCTCGAATAAATTTAGCAACATCTACAATGTTTTCTCTTTTAGTAGTTACCCTAATTCTGTCAGATCGAATATAGTCTACATGTATTTTATCGCCAAATTTTGAAGAAATTTTATCTGCCAAAGATTTTTCAAAGTCAGGAATAGGTTTTGGTTTAGTAGGAACATCGGGAGATAAGTCAAGTCCTTTTGTTTCATAAAATTTTATTGCTTCATCTCTTGACATGGAATCTGGTCTTGATGTATCATCAGAATTAGCAGAGTGCTCTTCCGTAGTATCTTTAACTTCGTCCTTTTCAGTTCCAGAGCTCATGGCTATTTAGCCTTCATCCGTTTTATTTTTTCTTGAAGCAACATACACCCCTGAATTAGTGTTTCTGGTCTAGGTGGACAACCTGGAACATAAACATCAACAGGAAGAACTCCATCGATTCCTGGTAGTACGTTATATGAGTCAAAGTATAATCCTCCAGTTATTGCACATGCTCCCATTGCTATGACATATTTTGGATCAGGCATCTGATCATATACCATTCTCAATCTAGGAGCCATCTTTCGGGTAATTGTTCCCATGACAACAATAAGATCACATTGTCTCAGAGAACCAAATGCTTCGATAATACCAAATCTTTCAACGTCATAACGAGGACTCGACGCAGCACCAAATTCCACACTGCAGCATGCAGTCTCAAGATGAACTGGCCATAGAGAGTAAATTCTGCCCCAGTTTATAGCCATGTCAAATGGTTTTCCCACTGCTCGAATAAGGACATCACCAAGCTTTCCAATTAAAACATTAGTTGCATGTGGTGCCGTATCTTGATTAAATAATTCTTTAAGCATTATTCTTCCCCATCCGAATCGTT
>QYPM01000062.1 GCA_007280465.1 Nitrosopumilales archaeon | reverse complement strand
GTCTAGTTCCGGAGCTACAGAACCAGGAGAAGTTGCACCTGCATATGCTAAGCTTAGCTCAACAGGATATACTGGTAACAAGTATTTTGCAACAAGAAAGAGATTATCATATCATCCAGCAAATAAACAATTCACTGGTAGTTCAACTACTACAACAACAGCTCCACCACCAGCTCCTGAACCACCAAAACCCAAATCTACAATCCGTACTACACTTCCAGCAGGATTCAAGCCTTAATTCTTAAAGGCATCAAGCACTTCTTGTGCATGACCTGCAGGTTTTACTTTTTCAAAAACCTTCAAGACTTTTCCTTTCTCATCAATCAAGAAAGTTGATCTATTTACTCCCATGTATTCACGACCCATAAACTGCTTTTTCCCCCAAACACCAAATTTCTTTGCCACTTCTTTTTCAGTATCTGCTAATAAGATGAAAGGTACTTTCATCTTTTCACCAAACTTTTTGTGAGATTCTTCATCATCAGGACTAATTCCTATAATCTCAATTCCAGCAGTCTTGAATTTCTTGTAATCTTGTGCAAATTCAGCAGCTTCTGTTGTACATCCTGGAGTGAAATCCTTTGGATAAAAGTATACAACATATTTTTTTCCTTTAAGATCTGACTTTTTCACAGTCTTACCTTCTGAATCTTTTAGTGCAAAATCTGGAACTGGATCTCCTGCCGATAACATATGATAAATGAATCAAATGATCCCTACTTATTTTTTGCCTGGTTACTTCGAATCTTTTATATTGTATATTCCGAGGTCAGTGATTAATGGCTAATCCACGTGCATGGCTTGCAGAGGCAATAGGAACATACTGTCTTGTATTCTTTGGACCTTTGGCAATTGCTCTGGCAGTGGGAAACTTTAGCAAAAATTCTGCTTTCGATATTCAAGATCTTATCATGATTTCTCTTGCACATGGTGCTGCTATTGGATTAATGGTCTATGCATTTGGACATGTTTCCGGGGCTCACTTTAATCCTGCTGTTACCATATCTATGCTAGTAACTAAAAGAATAAGCATTAAGGAAGCTATTCCTTATATTGCATCTCAAATAATTGGTGCAATTGTTGCAGCTGCCTCACTTAAAGCAATAATTCCTGATCTTGGAGCAAAAGTAAATTTTGGTACTCAGCCTGGACCAAGTGATCTTTTACACCAAAGTGTTGCATCTGGGATTGCAGTAGAAGCCATTTTGACATTCTTCTTAGTAACTGTAATTTTCATGACTGCCGTTCACAAAAAGGCTCCTGCAGGGATGTATGGTCTTGCAATAGGTGGAATGATCTTCTTGATACATTTGGTAGGTGTGCCATTGACTGGAGCAAGTGTTAATCCGGCAAGAACTTTTGGACCTGCACTCATATCTGGATATTGGACCAATCATCTGATGTATTGGATAGGGCCAATAGTTGGAGCTATAATTGCAGGGCTGATAATGAATTACATCTTTGTAAAAAAGGCTGAAACCGAAGTCTCCTAGATTTTTCTATAGCTTTTGAAATGTATTATAACAGGCATTTACTGAATTTTATTTGTGGACCCGTAGCATAGCTTGGATAGTGCGGACGCTTGCGGAGCGTCAGGTCGTGGGTTCGAATCCCCCCGGGCCCGTTGAAATTTTTTAGAACACAAATCTACATTGCTTTTTTAAACTATAGTAGTACCGTACATGTAAGTGAAAACTCTATACTTGTCTATCGCTGTAATTGGTTGAATTGCACTGATTCATTACTCACATACTTGTGTAATGTTAAACATTTTTTGGCATGTGGTGACATTGAATTATCATGTATCTTAAATTACAAATATGCAGTACAAAATAAAAGACACATGAATAATTTATTATGCTTATTTGTCATTGCAAATCTTGTCTTTGCTTCCACATTGTTGTCTTATGCTCAAGCACAGACAGCACCAACTATACCTGACACTCCTACAGGGCTAACGGGACTAGCCATCTCTCCAACTTCATCAAAGCTTTCATGGACAGCTCCTGCAAACAATGGAGGATCTGCAATTACGGGATACAAAATTGAAGTCAAGATGATACCTGGGGATTATGCCGTTCTAGTTGCAAACAATGCCAATACCACATACAAACACACTGGTCTTACAACGGGTAAAACATACGTGTACCGAGTCTCAGCCATAAACTCTGCTGGGACTAGTACTCCATCAAACGAAGTTGTGGTAATACCTAAAAAGTCATCTTCTGTTACCAATAGTTCTCCAACTCCTACACAACCTACTGTACAATCTCCGACTACACAAACTTCAACATCAAACAATGTAGCACCAAGTCAAACAACTGGTCTTACTGCGACTATGACCAGTTCGTCAAGTATCTTGTTATCATGGACTGTACCATCAACTGGTGCAAAAATTACTGGATATAAGATTGAATTCAAGACTGATACTGATCAATGGTCTACACTTGTTCCAAATACAGGTGTATTGTCTTCGTATTCTATTACAGGTCTTACAACTGGAACTACCTATACTTTCAGAATTTCTGCAATAAATTCAGTTGGTACAGGAGATCCATCAAATGCTGTATCTATTACTACTAAATCAACTACTACTCCAACCGCACTGACTGCAATAGCTACATCTCCTACAACTATTTTACTCTCCTGGATTGCCCCATCTCAAAATTTTGGACAGACAATTTCAGGTTACAAAGTTGAAAGAATTCTTGGAAATAATAATTTTGATACTGTTGTATCTAGCACAGGAAGTACTACCACTAGCTATACTGTAACAGGTCTGACTACTGGTAAATTGTACACTTTTGTAGTATCTGCAGTTTATGGAGGTACAAGCTCAGGTCAGTCAAATCCTGCTTCTGCCACACCTGACAAGACATCGAAACCTTCTACTAATTTAGCCACAAGCGGAGTACAAACTGCATCGCCAGGTACTCCCAATGTGCAAATGCCATCAAAGGCTCAGATAGACTCTGCACAGAAAAAGGCACAAGATGTAATTGACAAATCAATTGCAGACAAGAATACAGAAACTGACAAGGCAAAAGCAGAAAGGGATGCAGCAAAAGCAGCAAATGATAAATCTATATCTGATGCAAAGGCCGCACTCCAGAAAAGACTTGCAGCGGCTAAAAATCACACATCAACTGCTACTCCTAATGCAGAGAAACAAAAAGCGGACCAGAAATTAAAAGATCTTCAAGCAGAAAATGACAAGATAAATCAAAGACTAAAGAACGCGCCAGGTTATCACGGATAGTGTAATATGTGAATATTTTCTTTTAGAGAAAATACTGCTGAATAAAAAAATTTCTTTTTTTGATCTCAAGCTAATTTCATTTCAACCAAATCTATTAAATCAAAATCATCCTAATTGTAATCATGCCAACCTGTAAGGAATGCAGCACAGTTTTTTACTCTAATGAAGGCCTTGAAGTCCATTTGTTGTATGCTCATAAAAAAAGTATGAATACTAATTTTTCCTAGTAAAAATAAGACATAAAACTTATGATCTCAACTATGAAACTTAGTCAGGTTTCTCATAATTTCTGTATAATGAACAAAGCTGTGATTTGTTGGGGATTATTAAAATAATGATGAAAATTAGTACTAGTGTTAAATTATTATGAGTCATATCGGTGAATCACCGCAAATTCCTATGTTGGAACTGCTTCAAAAATTCAATACTTCTACTGATGGTCTGACTAGTACTGAGGCAGATACAAGACTTCAAAATCATGGTCCTAATTCATTGAAAAAACAGAAAAAATCTGGAGGGCTAGTTCTCTTTTTATCGCAGTTTAAAAGTCCTATAATTCTCATTCTTCTATTTGCAGCAACACTATCTTTAGTTCTACAAGATTCTGCTGATGCCATAATAATATTTATTATTATTTTTGTAAGCAGCATGCTTAGTTTCTTTCAAGAACACCGTGCAACAAATGCAGTACAAAAGTTACTTGAAATGGTTCGGATAACTTCTATTGTTATTCGTGATGGTATTCAAAAGGAAATTTCTTCTGAAGACATTGTACCTGGTGATATCGTTTTGCTTTCTGCAGGAAGCAAGATACCTGCAGATTGCATCATACTTGAATCAAGAGATCTCTTTGTAAACGAAGCTGTCTTAACGGGAGAAACATTCCCTGTTGAAAAGAACTCTAGTCCAGTTTCAGATGATCTTCCACCTGGCAAAAGAACAAACGCATTATTTATGGGAACTAATGTGATTAGCGGTAATTCAAAGACAGTTGTTGTAAAAACAGGACTTGACACAGAATTTGGCAAAGTGGCAGACCGTCTAAGATTACGTGCGCCTGAAACAGAGTTTGAACAAGGAGTAAAGAAATTTGGTTTTTTTCTCACCCAAGTTACACTAATTCTTGTAATTGCAATCTTTGCAATCAACGTCTATCTTGCAAGGCCAGTATTGGACTCAATTTTGTTTTCACTGGCTTTGGCAGTTGGTCTTACTCCTCAGCTTTTGCCTGCAATAATTAGCATAAATTTGTCTCACGGGGCAAGAAAAATGGCAAGCTACAAAGTCATAGTAAAACGTCTATCATCAATTGAAAATCTAGGCAGCATGAATGTGCTATGCTCTGATAAAACAGGCACGCTAACTGACGGAGTTGTTCATATAAAATCAAGCTTGGATGTAAAAGGAAACGAAAGTGACGATGTCTTTTTGTATGCATATCTTAATGCAATTTATGAAACTGGTTTTCTTAATCCAATTGATCAAGCAATTCGTTCCTATAAAATACTAGATGTTTCTGGATACAAAAAATTAGACGAGATTCCATATGATTTCTCAAGAAAAAGGCTCACTGTACTAGTATCAAAGGACGATGCGAAAATAATCGTAACAAAAGGCGCACTATCAAACGTATTATCCATATGCTCGCATGCAAAATTTGAAGCAGAGATAGTTGAGATAGAAAAAGTAAGAGAACAGATTATGCAAAAATTTACAGAACTAAGCCAGCAAGGATTTCGTGTCTTGGGGGTATCATACAAGAATGTGACAACAACAATCCTTGAAAAAGAAGATGACACCAACATGGTATTTCTTGGATTTCTAGTTCTTTTTGATCCGCCAAAGGCTGGAATAATTGAGACGATAAACCAACTCAAAGATCTTGGCATATCATTGAAAATAATTACTGGAGACAACAAGCTTGTGGCTGAAAATGTTGCAAAACAAATAGGATTGGGAAATCCCAGAATCTTGACTGGTCAAGAGTTAAGGCAGATGACTAACGAGGCATTTTTTCATAATGTAAGCGAGGTTGATATTTTTTCAGATGTGGAACCAAATCAAAAAGAGCGAATAATTGTTGCATTAAAAAAGAGTGGAAATGTCGTAGGTTTTATCGGCGATGGGATAAACGACGCAACAGCACTCTATGCAGCTGATGTTGGCATCTCTGTTGATACTGCAGTAGATGTTGCAAAAGAAGCGTCAGATATTGTCTTATTGGAAAAGAATTTTGAAGTATTAATTCACGGAGTAAAAGAAGGAAGGCAAACTTTTGCCAATACTATCAAGTATGTGTTTATGGCAACTAGTGCAAATTTTGGCAATATGTTTAGTATGGCAGGGGCATCGACATTTCTTTCATTTCTTCCAATGTTACCAAAGCAGATTCTTCTTACAAATCTACTCACAGACATGCCTGAGATGACCATAGCGACTGATAACGTAGATCAAGAAATGATAGCAAAACCTCATAGATTCAACATGAAATTCATAAGAAAATTCATGATGGTCTTTGGCCTTTTAAGTTCGATTGCAGATTATTCCACCTTTGGGGCCTTACTTTATTTTGGTAGTACGGCTGATCAGTTTAGGACTGGCTGGTTTATTGAAAGTATATTTTCCTCAGCACTTATAGTGCTTGTAATACGTACCAGCAGACCTTTGATAAAATCAAAACCAGGAAAATATCTTGTTCTTGCCACAATTGCAATTATTTGTGTTGTCTTTATCATACCGTACACAATTTTGGGTAAAGAATTTGGATTGACTCCAATTTCTATTTCGCTTCTTGTAATGATAACAATCATCGTAGCTGTTTATACTACTATTGTTGAAATAGTAAAAAGATCTTTCTACAGAAAAGTTACAATGTAAAATAAAATCACACTGCGATCACAAAATAGTATGCAGAAAATTTTAAAAGATATGTTTTATTCAATTCATCGGGGAGTATTTGAATTCTGAATTATCGCTTGATGAAATGTGGGAAAAAATAGAAGAATATGGCATTGACCGTAAGATATTGGAAGCAACCGACCCTAGTAATGAATTACTGTTTCAATTATACACCGCAGTTACCAAAGTCAACGAACAAATGCATGAATTGAACAATACGGACAATCATACATCCTAAAATTATATCTCATACTCAAATCTGATAATTTCCATGAGACTTTTATTCTTATGATTTTATACTCAATTTATGAAACTAGCAAAGGATCTGATGAATACACCAATAACGATTAAAATAGATGATAAAATCTCAAATGTTGTAAAAACACTACTAGATCATAAAATCAGTAGATTGATTGTAACTCATAAGGCAAAACCCATTGGAATAGTGTCTGAAAAAGACTTGGCTTTGTTTCTTCTAGATGACAAGACAAAACGCACCATGGATGAAATCCCTCTGAAAGAAATTATGAAGGGTCTTGTAATGGCAAGTCCAAATACTACCATCAAACAATGCGCTACTACAATGCTTGATGAAAAGATAAGCTCTCTTGCAATAAGTACTGGCGACAAAGTTCAAGGGGTGCTTACAAAGACAGATTTGACAAAATTTTATGCTGAAAATTATGCTGGTAAAAGAACAGTGGGAGAATTCATGACATCCGTGTATTCATGGGCGTATGCCGACGATCCTCTATACAAGGTAATCTCAAAAATGATTAAAAAGAAAATTTCACGTATCATTCTTAGAGATGAAAATGAAGAACCAATCGGGGTGTTATCATTCAAAGATATTTTCAAAACAGCGCTTCAATCTGGAAATAAAAAAATCATAAAAGACCAAAAACCTAATCTCTCTGTTACTGTTTTCAGGAAAGGATTTGCTTCTGAATCCGGTTTTGGAAAAATAACTCCGGCAAGAGATCTGATGACTGGTAAAATAATTTCCGTGAACTATGATGATGACTTGGCTAAAGTCTGTAAGATCCTTCTAGATAAAAAAATACACGGTGCCGGAGTCGTATCATCACGAAATAGGCTTGTTGGCATAATTAGTAAAACAGATGTTGCACAAGCCATTGCAACTATGAATTAATTTTATTTTTTCATACTAGCTCTCTGAATTATCATCATCTGTTTTTTCCAACTCTGAACAGAGTTTCTTATAATCGTTAATTGTCTCATTGAGTAACGAAAAAACTTTAGTAATATTTTCTTGAGCCATTTCAAATCTCATTGTTTTTTCAACAAGATATGTCGGATCCTTTGGTTCAAGACCTGTATCTTCCCAAATTCTTTCTACCTCGATTATAGATTTTCTTAGTTGGCCTTCCTCCTTGTCTATTTTGTCCTTGATTTTTTTAATTGTGAAACTATCATTCATCTTCTCTCAGCAAATATGTAAGAAATGCTTGATTAAAAGTCAGTTACTTTGACATAAAGTCTCTTGTAATTTCCACGCTTGTCAGTTGTGAAATATTTGACCCAGTCTAGCAAAATTTGTGAATCTTTTATTTAAATAGAAATTTAGCAAAACTTGCTGAAATGCCATACGAAGAGGTCTATTTCCAAAGACTAAAAGAGGAAAATCCAGAGGAATACCAAAAGGTTACCATTAACAAAACCAAATCTGTGTGAGCATGCACTGAATGTTTTGAAAGCCTTTAGCATGACCACTCAATTGCAATTCTTTTTGCTAATGAACATGATTTAAGGAATGAAATAAATTTTTGATTTTGGCGTAATTTTAATTACCTTACATTGTTTCTGAGATGGGTTTCATTACAGTGATGTTTTGATCATCAGTTACTGTAACCGTCTTTGTGCCTGCTGGTGGTGAAAACATGACCTTGTCACCTGGATTTAAAATTGGTAATACTGGTTCTGAACTTGTCCCATAGTCTACCTTGACATTAGTTAGTGGTGACGAACCTGTATTTTGGACGTATATTCGTACTACATTTCCTACGCCCATGACCATCTCAGTTTTTGGTTCGACTGATAATGCATATTGTTGAGTTGATGAGTGGAATGCAAATATGACAACTACTGCTATGGCAACTGCGACTCCTCCGCCTATTGCACCGTAAACTATTGGTTTTACCATTTTGTAGTCTGATTGAAAACTCAATTGAGGTTATTTAAGGATGATGCTATGATTTTGTTTTTTTATTCTTTTTTGTTTTTTTCTTGTTTTTAAAGTGCCATAGAAATATGAAAAACCCTATCGCACTAGAGACAATTGTTCCAACTCCTACTACTGGAGCAATGAAAAAGTTGCCAATCCATAATCCATTTGAATCTCCCACCTCCAACATTCCTCTATGCCTTGCAAAGATGTTGACTGAATTTTCAATTGAATATGATTTGTTCAAATCGTCAAAATATGTACCATTGATATGAATAATTGCATGGGTTGGAATGTCGAGATCTTTTGATGTATTGACTACGAACTCAAAATCTGTATTTTTTCCAGAATCTAGGGTAGACAATGAGAATGACTTTTTGCCCTCTAGTTTGATATCCGAAGAGTATACGTTTAACTGGATATTTTGTGCTTTAGCTCCATGATTTTTTATTGTACCTTTTATTGAAAAGGGCTCCCCTGAAAACACATTGTCTGGAGACTGGATTTCAAATCCGACAATTGGTTTTGATTGGGCATTTAGATGAAAAGCCCGAGTAAATGTATTCTTGATAGGATTGGCATCGAACATTCCTTTGATAAAATATGTGACTTGGGCATTTACAACAAATTCTCCATCAGGTGTATCACTTCTTATATTTAGTTTAAAGTCATTTCCAAAAGTAGAATCTTTTACAAGTTTTATCAACTTGAAAGTATTGTTGGATGTGTACAATTCTGGTGAGGATATTGTTAAAGTAATATTTGATATATTATCTGCAGTAGATTTTATGATTGATGATAAAACAAACTTATCTCCTTGTCTTATTACATCCGGATAGTCAAAGGTAACTTGTAAATTTGGATCTAAAATACTAGATTGTAATGCATATGCAGGTATGAACATACTTGAAATTAGTATTGATGCAAGAAAGGAATTAAAAATATTACTAGACACGAACAAATTTCATCAGTAATGGTATGATATCTGGATTATTGTATGATGCTTTTCTGACTGGAATCCCACCTGTCTAAAAGATCCAACTACCAATCCTTGCCTAATATTGGATAAAATGGGCTATTTTTCTACTTAAATTCCAGAACAAGTTTTGGTTTGATAAAAAGAATTTGTTGTAGTAATTAGTTCTAGTTGGCTATCTGTCTACATCTTTGATAGTTTATCTATCTGTCTTATGTGGTAATCACATGAAAGCGAAATTTAAGACTACATGCTCTGAATGTAATGCTCCCATTAAATCTGGTGAAGAGATCGCAAAAAATCCTACGGGTAAATGGGTTCATAAGTACTGTGCACCAAGTTCTGAAGAATTACCATAACCTACTGCTAAATCGCTTTTTATGTTCAAGCATGCCTAACACATCTTCATATCATTAGATGTGTACTCATTGTTTTGCCTTGATCTCTTCTGTGATTCTATGAGAGTTTTCTTGTGGGTCAAGTGTCGTATCTGCTACAACATGCTCAACTTTTACCGATTCATAGATTTTTTTCATTTTTTGATATACTTCTATAGTTGCATCTGAATAGTCATCTTTACGAGATTTTAGCCGTGAGAGAACAACTTCATCTGGGCAAAAACATTCTACGATGTAAAATTGTTTGTCGCCGAGTCGTAGTTTCTCTTTTATTTCCATTCTAGAGTCTTCCCGATTAAAAGTGGCATCAAGTATGCAATTGCATTTTGCATCATTAAGATATTTTGCTAACATGATCATGATATCATAGACCAACTTTCGCTCAAATGACGAGTATGTGGGATTGGGAAATAATTCCTTTCTAATTTTATCTGAAGATAAGATGATAGCATTAATCATGGGGGCTAAATTTTTTGCTAGCGTACTTTTTCCAACACCTGGTAGGCCGCAAATTATTACTATCAATTGTGATTATCGTGTCTTTAATTTGTCTATTGATATTTATCTGATCCTTTCATGAAAATCTGAACAATTATCTGATGTGATAAAAAATTAAAAATTTGTTTAACCCAAAGCTCTTGAATGCTTGTGGGTGTGAGGTCTCTCTCCAGGGAATTTTCTTCTCATGTGACCAGATGGTCTTGAATAAAGTAATTCCAAAAACCACGCTTCGTGTTCTATCTCTTCTCTTAGGATGTCTTTTGCAACATCGTATGTAGCTGGATCTTTTCCATGTGTCATAATGCACACTTTATTCCAATTTACAATGGCTCCTTGTTCTGCCTTTAGGCATTTTTCTAAAATTGCTTTTGTATCTATTGGATTTGTTGGAAGTTGGAGAAATTCACAGCCTGACATCTTGATAAAATCTTGTGCGTTGAGTGGTAATTTTCCACCAAGCTCATAGATTCTAGACAGACAAGACTCGAAATGGCTTAGGTCTTCCATTCTTGCATCCTCGATTACTCCTTTGAGACCCTCTCCTTCCATTCCTACACAATGTGCTCTTAGATTTGTAAAGTAATAGTAAGCTGTAAACTCTACGGATGCATTGTAAATGAGAGCTTTTAACAGCTCTTCTACGTTGACACCGTTTTGTTCCAGAACTTTTACTCCTATCACATCGATCTCTTTAGTCATAATGCGTACAAGTTTGCTAAAGATATAAGCAAATCGCTAGTTTTTCAATGAAGATTTATAATGATTAGTATACTAATGATTAGTACTCTAAGTATGATAAAATATGATTTTGAAAATAGTGTGGGGTTTATTGTAAATAGTACCGCAAAATCTTTTCAGAGATCTCTTGATGTTGAGCTTAGAAGAAATGTCGGGGTTACTCTTAGTCAATGGCGTGTAGTTGGAGCTCTTGTATTACAACCTGGTCTAACACAAAAAGAGATTGCTGATAAGGTGGGAATTGAAGGTGCGACATTAGTTCCAGTGATTGATAAAATGGAAAAGGATGGACTATTAAAAAGAAAACCCGATTTAACTGATAGACGGGCAAATAGAATCTATCTTACATCTAAAGCTGATTCTCTATGGGAGTCCATGGCTGAATGTGCTCTAAAAATAAGAAGATCTTCCACTAAAAATATTTCAGATGATAATATCCAGATAACTCTTGACACGCTTCGTAAAATTTCTAAAAATTTGGCAACGTCATTTGAGTTGGAAAAATCATTTTCGTCTGTAACAGGAAACAAAAGGATCGCTTGATCTAGATGACCTTGTCAAAATCAAATAATGGAAATATTCCAGAAAAAATTTCTGCATCTGCATGGAAGACTCTGGCAATTCTAAGTTTGATTGCTACCATGGTGATGTATGCTGAAACCATGCTGATTCCTGCAATTCCAGATTTGATCAAAGATTTTCATATATCTTACGGTATGTCATCATGGATTCTTACCACTTATCTAATAGCTGGAGCAATCATGACTCCTATCACTGGTAAGCTTTCTGATATCTATGGAAGAAAAAAAGTTCTATTGATAATAATGGCAATATATGTACTTGGAGTATCACTGGGAGGATTTGTCACAAATATCTACGAAATGCTCCTAGTCCGTATCATCCAGGGTATAGGCATGTCCATGTTCCCTATTGCATTTGGAATAATTAGAGAATTATTTCCACGAAACAAACTCGCAATTGGTCAAGGTATCATATCGTCAATGTTTGCAACAGGCGCGGTAATCGGTCTGGTTTCTGGTGGCCATCTAATACAAAATTTTGGCTGGCAATCTACTTTCTTCTCAATAATTCCCATATCGATTGCATTACTTGTAATTGTAGCACGTTTCATACATGTGGAAGAACCTCATTTACATGCAAATAGTGGAAAAATTGATGAGGGCAGAAATGATTCTAGAAATAAAATTGACATTCAAGGGGCAATTACGCTAACAGTTTCTGTTGGCGCATTTTTGATGGCATTGACAATGGTGGAAAATGGCGATGATTCTAATTCATTTGCCATGATGGGTCTTGTTGTTATAGGTGTAGTTTACTTGATATTATTTGCAATAATTGAAAAAAGATCTAGCTCGCCACTTGTTAGTATGAAAATATTGGCAAACAAAACCATTCTGCCTGCTAACATAATGATAATGATTGTGGGTATGTCCATGTTCATGGTATTTCAGACAATACCTGTACTTGTTAGAAGTCCATCACCGTTAGGATTTGGCGAAGATCCACTAATGACTAGTAATGTCCAACTTCCATTTGCAATTGTTTTGTTGATCTTTGGACCCACATCTGGTTTTATTGTATCAAGACTTGGATCTACAAAACCCATCATACTGGGAAGTATAATCAGTACAATTGGATTTGTTGGTCTTTACATGTATCATTCTACAGAATTTCTAGTTTCAGCAAATCTTGCAATCTTGTCTACGGGTCTTTCATTGACAAATGTTGGTGCAATGAATGTGATAATGCTGACCTCCCCCAGAAAAGATATTGGAGTGTCACTTGGAATGAGTACGCTTATTCGAATTATCGGTGCATCAGTTGGTCCTGCAATAGCTGGAATGTACATGCAAACTCACAAGACCACATTGACTGGAATTGTTGGTGCATTTCCAACTCCTGATTCGTATAATCTCATATTTTTCACGGCGGCTATTATCTCATGTGCGTCAATTGGTCTTTCACTAGCTCTTAGAAGACAACTTGTTAAATTCCCTATTCAAGAAAATTAATTTTATGAAAGAATTATACTAGTAATGAAATACTGTGTCGCCTATGGTCTTCTTCCAGTCTGCTCGAATTCCAGGTCTTCCCTTAAGTTTTTCAACATAATTGAAGGCTGATAATCCTGCATTGGCACCACCAGAACAGGCAGCCACAATTTGCTTGTAAGGAATACTTGATGCGTCACCTGCTGCAAATATGGCTGGATGCGATGTCTTTCCATCACTTGACATCTCGATTTCACTTTTGGTATTGATTTTTACTAGATGTTTTATAAAATCAAGATTTATCTTTGAACCCATCTCAATAAAAAGTCCATCAATATTTACAACCTTTTCAACTCCAGAATTGTCTACAATTGTAATTGACTGAAGATTGTTTCCCCCAGTAATTGCTTTGACAGAAGATTGAGGAACAAGCTCTATGTTTTCTTTCTTTTCAATTGCTGCAATCATTTCTTTGTCTCCTCCCAGTGCACCTCCTTTGTAGATCATGTATATTTTTGACGCCATTCTTGAAAGTAAAATGCCTGATTCTAAAAGATAAGCTCCCACTCCAATTACTGCAGTTGTTTTACCTTGATAAAATGGCGCATCGCATTTTGTACAATAGTGTATCCCCTTATTCATAAATGTGGATTCATTTTCGATACCTAGATTATTTGGCACTTTTCCTGGTGCAACAACTATTGATTTTGCTGTGTATTCAGAACGAGTTGTTTTGACTTTAATTCCGGTTTCTATCTCATCTACTCTCTCAACTGTATCGTAAATCATCTCGCCTCCAAACATTAGGAATTGATTTTCAAGGGTTTTTGCAAGTAATGGCCCACTTGACATTATGGTTCCTGGATAATTCTCAAGTTTAGGTATTAGATTTAGCTGCCCGCCCAAATCCTTTGAAATTAAAAGACATGATACCTTTTGTCTTGCTATGAATATTCCTGCAGATAATCCAGCAGGTCCGCCTCCAACTATGATGATTTCATATTCTTGAGACAATTTAGTTTACGGAAATAAGTGAGGTGATGTTGTTTATTCCGTCAATTTTATGTAAATCTACGTCAATTGCAGTCTTGATATCTTGCATATTTTCTGATTGTATGATTATCAAAATATCATAAATTCCATAAACCGTCTTTACTTCTTTTACTATTGGAATTTTTTTTGCAGTTGCTACTATGTTTTGTTGTTGTTTATAATCGACATTTAATAAAACAAAAGCCTCGTTCACAAGTCAATATGGCATTCATATCTTAAAAGGATGCCTAATGGCGATACTTTTCTAAAACTATGTTTCGTTTATATTTTTTTCATCGATTTTACTCTTTAGCGTCTCTATCTCTTTTTTTGCCATTTCGTATTCCTCTTTTGTTCTTGCAAGAGCTACTTTTATTATCTCTAATTCTTTTTTGGTATCTTCATATTTTGCATTAATTGATGCAGCAACAGCTCCTGCCGCCTCGACAATTTTTCGTGTATTGTCACCTCTTCCTACTGTGGCAAGCTCTGTTTCTATGAACTCTAACTCTTTCTTTGATAGCACGATCTCCTTTTTCTTCATTTCATTGGATGATGAAATTTTTTCATATTCTTCTCTTGTGGATGATACCTTAGATCTCAATTCTTCCAACTCTGAAGCAACCGACTCTTTTTCAGAATTTATTTTTGATAATTCATATTGCGCTTCACTGATTTGCCGCTTTATTCGTTCTACGTCATTTTGTACATATTGTGATTTTGTTAATTCTAATTCTTCTTTTGAAACTTTTATTTGGTTTGATATTGAATCTCGCTCTGTTCTTATGGAATGAATTTCACTTCTTGCATCTTCTACTTCCTCTCTTGAGGTTTTAAGTTCTAGAGTAACAGCGTCAAGTTCAGTCTTTGCTTTTTCTAATTCTTGAGAATAGGTTCCTAGCATTACTGCTGCATCTTGAATATCTTTTTTTAGATCAATAATTTCTTCTTGGAAAGTCTCATTTTCAGTAGATTTCTGATTTTTCTTATCTAAACTGTATTGAGGTTTCTCTGAATCCTTTTTTGCACGTCCAAAAAGTCCCATCAAAAGAACATTGGTTTGAGGTAAGAAAAGTATTGCTTTTGGGTCGTGCTTGAAATTATATTCTTTTTTTCAAAAAAGCGATGTAAAAGCCAATTCCACCAAGCACAAAGCCTAGAACCATGATTGCCAAACCTCCCATGAGATCTTGCTTGTAGTATCTTGGAGCAAAGAAAAAAATTAAAATTCCTATTACAATTAGTATTACGCCTGAACCCTTGGGTCTATTGTGTTCGCTATGTGCCATGTCTTACAAATATTCTGAAATTGCAGCAGCAACTTTTTTTCTTCCAATGTCTATGATTAAAGGTCCAATTTTTGGACCCCTATCTGATGCTAGTATTATTTGATATAATATTCTAAACATGTCTTTTGGTTGCATGCCTTTATCCTTTGCAATTTGATATATTGTATTTTGAAGGTC
The DNA here is from genome assembly GCA_007280465.1 of Nitrosopumilales archaeon. GTDB lineage: Archaea > Thermoproteota > Nitrososphaeria > Nitrososphaerales > Nitrosopumilaceae > Nitrosotalea. The sequence continues at coordinate 4,702 of QYPM01000062.1, read as the reverse complement.
CACTGGCTCTTCTTCAGAAGATAAAATACTTACTAGATTGGTCAAGGCATTTTTTGAAATGTCATCTAATTGAATCTCAATTTTTGTTGGATTGTCATAATCATCTGCATAATTTCCAGCAAGTGTGATTAGTTCGTCTATTTCTTGACTTGATTCTTTTATTGTTCCGTATTCCATTAGTTTTTTTGTAACAAGAGGGATCCTATTTTCTCTAAATATCCTACAGAGTTGAATTAACAATCTGTAATTGACATATGACTTTTGAGTCTTTGAAGGATTTAGTAAATTCACATATTCGTATAACCCCTTGGATCTTACTACTTTGGTCTCATTGTCCAGCTTTATTTTTCCAAAGTAAATATTTTCAAGTTCATTGTATTCATCCATTAGGGCAGGTATGTCGTCAATACCTACTTCACGTGCTCCAGTGATTCTTTTGTAAAGTAATAGTAGAATTGTTTTTGGTGTACCGTATCTAAGCCAAGCCTGTGAGGTAAGTACATTTCCAAGTGATTTTGATATCTTTTTTCCTCCTTTGTCAAGAAACATTTCATATTTTACATGAGTTGGAGGTGGAAAATTCAGAATCTCTTCTGATACCCAGTCGTTTACCTTGACTGAATCCATGATATCTTTACCGTATGCCTCAAATCTGATGTCAAAGGCCTGCCACCTTGCAGCAAATTCTACCTTCCAAGGAAGTTTGCCTAGATCTTTTGTAATATCTGCAATCCCATCATGGCCGCATCCTTGTAATGGTCTTGAACCAATTGTCGTATCTGCACATTTGTATTTGATCTTCTTTTCATCAGGCAAATACTCGTATGCCATTGCAGTATACAGCCTGCCACAATTTGCACATACCGGAAAATATGGTAGTGTTTCTTGGTATTTTTCCTGACCTACCATCTCAGCTATCTTTTCACCAATTTTTTTACTGTTTGTCAATATTGTATGGATTTGGTCTTTGAGTAATCCATTTCGGTATGTATCAACTCCTCGTTGAAACTTGTATTGTATTCCAAGTTTGTCAAGACCATCCAGAAGTAGACTACTCATATGTAGACCGTAAGAATCATGACATCCAAATGGATCCGGAATAAAAGAGACGGGTTTTCCAATGTATTCTTTTAGCGATTCTGGCAAACCCTCCGGGATTTTTCGTAATCCATCTAAATCATCAGAGTATGCAATTAATTCAGATTTGTATCCAAAATTTTCAAGAGCTAGTTTTACTCCGTATGCCCTAACTGCATCTCCTAAACTTCCAATGTGAGGAATTCCTGATGCTCCTAGGCCGCTTTCTACTCTGATTAGGTCCGTTTTTCTTCCAAGTGCCTTTTCTCTTTGTAACAAGTCATCTGCAAGTTTGTCTATCCAAGTTCCTCTACCGATAATTTGTTGCTCTTCTTCCATTATTTCAAATCCTTTGACATGTATGGACCAAGAGGAACGTAACCAAGTTTTCGATAATATTCTCTTGTTCCTACGGCACTTATTACTAACAATCTATTTGAGTCAAATTCTTCCTTGGAAATCTTCTCTGCCTCGCTGACCAAGTTCTTTCCTAATCCTAAATGCTGTATTCCATCCTGGTCTCTTTCTCCCAATTTTAATGACTTGCCGTATACGTGAATCTCTCTTACTATGCATGTATTTCCGGCAACTTCACTTCTATGTGCCATATCACTTGGTTTTCTTAATCTTAAAAATCCAAATATTTTATCCTTGGAATCATCATACGACAAGAAAACTTCATGTCCATGTGAAGAATCATAATTCTCTCTGTGTAGTTTTATGTCATCGATGTTTATCATGTTCTCAGATAATCCTGCTTCTCTACATCTGATACATTTGCAAGAGATGTTTTGTTTTTTTAGATTCTGCTGTACAATTTGACGCAAGTTTCCAAGTTTAGGCCCTGCAACTATTTGATCTGATGATATCTCCCTTTGAACTCTCATTATTCTTGCCCATCTTGGAATTATTTTTTTAATCTCTGTTAGGACTTTTATCATCGCATCATCTGAATATGGCGTAAATTTTCCTTCCTTATACGTATCATAGAGTGGAGTATTTTCAAGTATCAAAGTAGGATATATTTTTAGCATGTCTGGCCTTAATTCAGGATCGGAAAATAATTTCTTAAAATCTGAAATGTCATCTTCTGGAGTCATTGAAGGAAGACCTGGCATCATGTGAGCCACAATCTTATAGCCTGCATCTTTTGATATCTGAAATGATTCAATTACGTCCTTGTATGTGTGTCCTCTGTTTACAATCTCGTATACTTTTTCATGAAGACTCTGTACTCCTATCTCCACTCTTGTTACCCCATATTCTAACATCCAGTCTACATGCTCTTTTTTACAATAATCTGGTTTGGTCTCAATTGTAAATCCAACATTTCTAAAATTTGCTTTCTCATTATTTTTCTGGGCTGATTCTAAATCTGGTGAATCAAATCCGTTTAACGCATCAAAACATGATTTAATGAAATTGGTCTGATAACTACGAGGCATGAAAAGAAATGTTCCTCCCACTATCACTAGTTCTAGTTTTGTACTGTCATGACCATATGCTATGAGGTGCTCAAGTTTGTCTAAAATTTGTTTTTTCGGATCATAGCTATTTGCTATTGCATTTTGTGTTGAAGGCTCTCGTCCTGTGTAACTATTTGGAGTGTTAAACTCTATACCTCCAGGACAGTAACTACATCTTCCATGTGGGCATGCATATGGCTTTGGCATCAATGCAATTACGGCAACACCAGATGCTGTCTTGACGGGCTTTCTTACTAGGGCTTTTTGAAGTAGCACATAGTCTTTTCCTGTTACATGTGCAAGTATCTCATAATTTCTTGGAATTCTCTCTAGAGCGTATTTTATACAAATTCTTTTGACTTCTCTTTTTGTATCCTTGTCTGTAGGATTGGAAATGGAAAGGAGATTATCAGATATCTCTTTACACGCATCCTCAAATGTCACACCTGCTTTTTGCACGACTTGTTAGAATGAATTTGGGTATTAAATCCTAATCTAGAATCCTCAAGTAAAATTCCCTATTTTCACATGTAACTATGCTATTCTTAGATTGTCTATGTGGACGCCATTTTTCTCAATTATCTTACCAATTTGCCTATTGTGGAATCCATGTTTTTTGAAGATTTGACTTATTCTTGCTTCTTCTTCTTTTGGTGCAATTATGCAAAATCCAATTCCCATGTTGAATGTCTTGTACATCTCTTCTTTTGCAACGCCTTGGTTCTCAATTATCTGAAATATTGTAGGGGGCTCAGGCAGGTTATCTAGCATGAATCCTGTCTTTTTTAGTCTTAATAGCTTGGTAAATGAACCGCCTGTTATGTGTGCCAGTCCATGAATGTTACATTCCTTGATGGCCTGTAAAACTGGTTTGACATAGATCTTGGTGGGTGCAAGAAGTGCATCGCCAAGAACTCCAAGGCCCTTTATCTTTTCTCGCATAGAGTATTTTGAGAGAACTTTTCTTGCAAGTGAATATCCGTTTGAGTGTAGCCCACTACTGTTTACCCCGATAATGATGTCTCCTTTTTTTATTTTGTTACCAAGAATCAAGTCTCGTTTGTTGAGAATTCCTACAACCATTCCTGCTAAATCAAAAGAAAAATTCTTTCCTGATATCAAATCGGGCAATATTGCAGTCTCACCACCCACTATGGGAACCTGAGCCTCTTTTGCACCTTTTACAAGTCCTCTAACTATTTGCTTGAATATTTCTTGATCATTTCTATTAGCTGCTATATAGTCAACAAAAGATATGGGAACTGCACCAGTGCATATTATGTCATTTACATTCATTGCAACACAATCTATTCCAACAGTGTCATATTTTTTCATAGATTGTGCAATCATGACTTTGGTTCCAACACCATCTGTATGAGTTGCCAATAATGTACCACCTGGTATTTCTACAATTCCTGCATAATGTCCAAATCCTGACAATGTCTTTGCCTTTTTTTGTAACCTATGAGTCGACGCAATGAGTTTTCCTATGCTTGACTGACTCTGCTTTATCTTGCTGATATCAATACCTGCATCTTTGTAAGTAATTCCCAATGAATCTGCTCCATGTGATTGGAATAAAAGAATTATGTAATTGTATTCTTGTTGCTTTTTTGCATGAATAGATCTAACATTGTCCTTCCCTTGTCAGTTATGGAATATACCATGTTTGACCCACTGGGTTCCTTACTTACAAAATTGTATGATACACACAGATGAAGGTAATTTAGAAACGATCTCTTCATTCTGATATTTGATTTTACATATAGATCAGAGAAAGTCATGGAATTACATCTTAGTTGATACAACAATTTTAGGATGGAAATGGTGCTAAAGTCTCTAGTTCGTGCTTTTACTGCATCTAATACCTGCTCGTCTCTTTTTATGATGAAATCCGAGAAGTGGTCTGCCACTTCAACTGATATGTATGTCATTCTAGTCTTCATGTTACGGTATTGGTACCGTACTATACCTTATTAATTCTAGCTGGGTGAATTTTTTAAGCTTAACAATAGCTTTTTTGGACAAATTCAATCTGTTTTTATTCTAGACATACTGACTTTTTACATGCATAGTGCGTTTGTTTTGATGAATGCAGAACTTGGAAAAGAACTCCAAATTGTAAACGAATTAAAAAAAATACCTCATGTAAAAGAAGC
>QYPM01000032.1 GCA_007280465.1 Nitrosopumilales archaeon | reverse complement strand
TCAAAACAAATTCTCGATTTACAGGAAAGTAGATCATTTATGCTAAACCCTGACTATGTTTTACTTTCTAAGTTAGAATCAAGATATGAAAAGATGGCAAATTCTCATGCAGAGATATTTTCAAACAAGAATAATTTTGTGGTAAATGATCCTTTCAATGATGAAAGAGGAAATTTTAGATCAATCTCCATTAAACCGCTGGACATTTCAAAATATGTCAAGACTTTCTTTGACATAGAGCATCAAATATTCATGTCAGCTACAATAGACAAGGCTAGTTTTTGTGAAAATGCTGGACTTGAACCATCAAAGGTTGGATTTGTAGACACTCCAAGATCTCCCTTTGCTCCAGATAAAAGAAGAATTAATTTTCTTAATACAAAAAAACTGAGTTATTCTGCAAGTAAAGAGGATGAACTTGCCGTCATAAAAAAAATTGATGAGATCATGTCACAACATGCTGATGAAAGAGGATTGATACTTACTTCATCAGAGAAGAGATGTTTTGACATAAGAAACAATCTTTCTGATAAAAATAGACGTCGAATTAGAATCTGTCACAGTAGAAATGAGAATGGTATGACTCAAGATGAGATGTTACAAGAACACTCTTTTGATGAAGATGGAGTATTGCTTTCATCATCGTTGTGGGAGGGAGTTGATTTGAAAGATGACTTGTCCAGGTTTCAGATAATAGCAAAGGTGCCATACCCAAATCTAAGTGAGAAACGAACTAAGATTAAGATGCAAAAATTCCCCTTATGGTACAAGTCTCAGACATTAACAAAGTTGCTACAGGGCTTTGGTAGGTCAATTAGAAGTGAGGAAGATTGGGCAGTTACATATATTCTTGACACTGCTGCAAGTGATCTTTTGATGCAATCAAAACAGATGATTCCAAAAGCGTATCAAGATGTATTGGGATTTCCAAGCTATGATTCAAGTATAAAATCCATATTGTGACAAAATTCATTTGACTCAAAAAAGATTCTGATGGGAAATTAATTTGCAACTATTTGTACAGATTTGTCAGGTAGCTCAGTTAAGGTAAAGACAAATCTAGAACCTTCAAATTCTGTTGTTCCTTCTCTTTCCCAGTTTATCTTGTAGGATTTAATCAGGTGACCACCCACTATTGAAATTGTTTTTGGTACAGCTTCAAAGAGTTTCTCTACCTTTTCTTTGTCTCTTGTCATAAGAAGAGATCTTCGTCGTTTCATGAGATATTTGATTGCAACATTCTTGTGTTGATGTCCTTCTACCTCAATTTTCTCATCACCAAGGTCAATAGTGAATTTTCTTTTTCCCATGAATAGTTACAAGTATAATTCTACAAAAAATGGCTTGACAAATTGACATTAGTAAGTAGATTGTAAATAATGACAAAATCTCATGATTTGTCTCATGGTGGGGCCGGCCGGACTTGAACCGGCGACCTCTAGCACCCCAGGCTAGTATCATACCAAGCTAGACTACGGCCCCTCAAGGTGCTGGCTATTGTTGAAATTATTAAATTGTGGGATTAAATTGCTGTCAAGAATTTTCTATCTTAAAATCTAAAGCCATTTTTTCAATCTTTCTTGTTCAAACTTTTCTTTTTCTGAAAAGTGTTCTGTTGATGAAGATTGTAATTGGGTCAGTGGATCTGGAGTTGCAAACATATCAACTTGAAGATATCCCGCAGTTCCCTTTCCAGTTTCCAAAAAGCATCCTCCTTTTCCATCAAAGATTGCATTTTCCAATTCATTCTTTATTTGCGAAATGATGTTTCTTGCAACTGTTATCCCTTCTGCTTCAGCAAAAATCCCTGCTTTTGGTACAGCAATTTTATCAGTTACCATTATTTGATTGACATCACCTATTGCAAAGACATTTTCATATTTTGTTTTGCAAGTTTTATCCACTACTACAAACTTTCCATTTTCTGCAAAACCTGATTCTATTACAACTGCAGGAACCTTATGAGGAGGAATGGAAATTAGAACATCAAAGCCTGTCTCTCCATTTTCAAATTTTATTTTGTTAGGTTCAACTTCTATGGTTTTATGATTTCCATGAAACTCTATCTTTTTGGATTTTAGAATTTGAAATATTTCTTCACTTACCTGTGGTCCCCCTGCGGGGAGTGTAATTGGCGTTGGGCTGTAGAAATCTATTGTAATGGAATCACTTGCTCCTGTTTCTTCAAGAACAGACCTTATCAGAAGAGCGGCCTCAAATGGAGCAGGGGGACATTTGTATGGAAGACCAGTAATTGCAATTGCAATTTTACCTGATTTCATTTGTCTTAGTGTATCTCTAATTTTTGGAACATCGTTGATATCATAAAGGATGAGACTGTTTTCTTTCAGACCTAGAATTTTCTCTGGTGCAAGTTCAACACCTAGTGCTATTATCAAGTAATCATAATGAAATTGTCTATATTTTGTTCTGACTAGTTTGCCAATAGAATCTATCTTCATTACATCTTCATTTACAAACTCAATACCTTTCTTTGTGACACTTTCTAGTGGTCTTTTAGATAATTCAAATTCTCTTGTCCCATTAATTATCCAAAGCTTCACAAGGTCCATCATGAACCAATCTTTTTTATCAATTATTGTAATTCGTACATCTTGAGGAAGATTATCTCGTAATTCATTTGCTGCAGCAAGACCTCCAAAGCCTCCTCCTAAAATTACAACATTAATTGATCTCATGGCAATATATCGAAACTACTTTTCTTGTGTAGTAGGTCTAATTGCAATTTCATTTACATTCATGTGAGGTGGAGATTCAAGTGCAAACATTATAGAATTTGCAATATCTTCAGCTTTGAGAGATTGAATTGTTTTTGAGTGTGTCACAAATGATTCGAGAGATTTGTCAGTAATGGTATTTGTAAGTTCAGTACTTACTATTCCTGGTTCTATTGTTGTAACTCGGATGTTGTTTTTAACAGATAGTTCTTGTCGAAGTCCCTCACTAAAAGCCCATACTGCAAATTTAGTTGCACAATAAACACTACCTGCAGGAAAGACTACTCTTCCTGCAATTGATGAAATATTTACAATGTGACCAGAATTTTGCTTTATCATATGAGGAATTGCAGATGAGGTGCAAAACATTACCCCTTTGATGTTTACATCAATCATTTGTTCCCATTCATCTACTTTGAGATTCTTTACAAAACTCAGAGGCATTAATCCTGCATTATTTACTAGAATGTCTACCTTATTCCATTTTTTTATAGCAGTATTAATCAAATTTTCACAATCAGTGCGTTTTGTTACATCACATGAAACTGCAATACATTCTCCTCCGATTTTTTCGATATCTTTTTTGAGTTGTTCTAATTTCTCAATTCTTCTAGCACCAACTACAACTTTTGCACCAGCTTTTGCTATTGCAAAAGCAGTAGCATATCCTATTCCGCTACTAGCGCCCGTTATTACAGCTACATGACCTTTTATCATATTGAAAACTATTTTTCATTTACTATCTTGCGTAAATAAGTTTTGTTAATTGATGTTTCATTTTAAAAGTAATTTTTCTTACGAACACTAATTTAGTATCTCAATTAATTATAATTATGGAACAATTTGATTGCGCCTATTGTGGAGAAAAACAAGATTTACCTTTTGAATGTAATTATTGTAAAGACAAGTTTTGTGCAGAACACCGATTACCAGAGGATCATAGATGTGTAAAGTTATTCCAAATAAGAGCAAAGAAATTTGGAGAAAAAAAGATTCAGAGAACAAAAGGAATAGGTAGACAGAGTTTCATTAAGCGAATTTTTGGAAAATTTAGTTAATACATTGCTTTCTTAGGATTAAGTTTTGAAAGTTTTGCCTGATAAAACAGAGCAAATGCTAAGGCAAGTAATACCCCAGCTGTTAACCAGTGAGCAACAGTCATTGTAAGATATGCTATTCCAAAACCCACACACATCATGGCCTGAGTTAGGAGTTTTATCCAATTTGGAATAATCTTGATTCCCCTCCAGATCATTTCTATAATAAATAATCCAGCAACAGGATACAGTATAATTAGAAAGTATACGTCTAGGTCTATTCCGTTATGCATGTTATCTCATAATAGGAGATTGTCTAATTTCTAGTCTTCCCAGCTTACCTTTACTGCTACTTTCTTTTCAATCAAGGAACGCGCATTCTCAAATGGTAAAGTGGCTACATCTTCTGATTCAAATGGTCCGTATGTCTGCAAATCTGTACCCATTATCTGATCTATTGGTTTGAGAAATCTAATTACAATTGATCTAGCTCTGTGATTTTGTCCTACTGTCTCAAGTAGTTTTAATCTTCCATTGAGTGTTGCAGAAAGAATAGTATCTTTTCTTTGTCGTAGTTCATCTTCAGAATCTAAAATAAATCTCTCTTCATCAAGTAAATTTGAATAATCAATTTCATCTAGAGATGTTGCCTTTTCAATTCTAATCTTCAAAAGAATTGAAGTCATTTCTGTTATCATTTTTACCAGTGATTCAGTAATCTTTGATTCTATTCCATCATAATCATGATTTTTTAAGTTACCGAGAAATTCTGCAATATTATGATACAGGTTAGGCTCTACCTCCTGAACCGAATCGTTTTCTACTTCGCGAAGAAGAATAGCATATAATGAATTTACATCAATTTTTATTTCTGACATTTCCATATCCAACAATACTTAAATCATAGACCCCTTTGTGTTATGATCAAGGTGCAAAATTGCCATATAAAGTGATTGGTGGAGAACCAGTACCAGTTTCTTATACTTCTGAAGATGTTTTCTCAAAAATTAAGCATGATCAGATAAAATTTATCGATTTACAATTTACAGGTCTTAGAGGTAGATTCCACCATACTACAATTTCTACAAATCTATTTACCCCACAACAAATGCAAGATGGACTTCCAAAACTAGACGGTTCTTCGATTGTAGGATTTGCGACAATAGAAGATTCCGATATGGTCTTAAAACCAGATCCTAGTACTTTTGCATTAATTCCCTGGATGGAAAATGCAAAGACTGCCAGATTGATTTGTGATGTTTATAAGAGTAGGAATAAAGGCAGATTAGAATCTGACCCAAGAGGTATTGCTCAAAAAACTGAGAAGTATCTACAAACTCAGGGATTTGACAATAGTTACTGGGGTCCAGAGGTAGAATTTTTTGTATTTGATAAAATTACTTGGGATGTACTTACTCCATACAAAGGCCAATCATATTCAATAGAATCCAAAGAGGCACCATGGAGTCAAGATGGAAAGGGATACCCAATGGCATTAAAGAAAGGATACTATCCAAGTACACCAGCCGATACATTAACAGAATTTAGAAATGACTGTGTAGAGTGCTTGAATGAATCTTTTGGTATTTTATGTGACAATCATCATCATGAAGTAGCTACTGCCGGACAATGTGAGATTGATATCAGATATGATACTCTGACCAATGCTGGAGATGGCGCCCAGACTTACAAGTATGTTATTAGAAACATTGCTAAAAAGTATGACAAAGTTGCAACCATGATGCCAAAACCAATCTCAATGGATGCAGGTTCTGGAATGCATACAAATGTCAGCTTGTGGAAAGGTGATAAGAATATGTTCTTTGATAAAGATGATAAAGAAGAAATCAGTCAGTTAGCAAGATATTATTGCGGAGGAATTATGAATCATGCAAGATCTTTATCTGCAATTGTTGCACCTACAACAAACTCTTACCATAGATTAGTTCCAGGTTATGAAGCACCAGTGTATATTGCATGGAGTCCAAGCAATAGATCTGCAATTATTAGAATTCCTTCTCATTTCAAAGGAGAAAGATATGCCAAGATTAAGAGAATAGAATTCAGAGCTCCTGATCCGTCATCTAATCCATATCTAGTATTTTCAGCAGTTCAAGCAGCAGGATTAGATGGAATTAAAAAGAAAATGGATCCCGGAGATCCAGTCTATGAAGATATATTCAAGTTGACTAAGGCCCAACGAATTGCAAAAGGAATCAAAGATTTACCTGCAACTTTGGGAGAAGCACTTAATGAATTAGAGAGTGATAGAAAGTTTCTCTCACCAGTTTTCTCAAATGAAACACTCGATAAATTAATTGAGATAGAAAGAGCAGATGATCATGAGGTTTCAATAAGACCTCATCCACATGAATTCTATCTTTATTTCGATATCTAGATTCTTCCTATTGCACCGTATACGAGGAACAATGCAAGTGAAGTTATAGCTAAACCAATAATGAGATAGGCTTTCTTGTGCTTTTCAGCAGTAGCTGCTTTGTATATAGAAACTGTTCCTGCAAGGCCTACAAAGAGAATTAGAGTTCCTGTTATTACAAGATCCCAACTACTGTGAGTAATTATAGGATAGAACATTCCGGAAAGCAATGCAAAGAATGCTACTAGATAGACGTATTTTGCACCGGCTAGAATTTTAGTTCCACCTAACTGCATAGAATTCCTATCTAGAATAGTCAAATAAACCTTTGAGAGAAATATGGATTTTTTTTAATTACATATCCATTGGTGGCATACCACCCATTCCGCCCATGCCTCCCATACC
>QYPM01000036.1 GCA_007280465.1 Nitrosopumilales archaeon | reverse complement strand
CATTATTTTACAATTATACAAAGGGGCTTTCTCATACAAAGTAAAGTGATAACAGATGAGATTTTTTCATTATGATGAAGTATCTTCCATTTGATTATCCTTTTTAGAGATTCTGAAGATGTTGCTTCAATTTTAGCTAGTATGTCACATTCACCAATAACTTCCAATACCTCTACGATGCCCTCAATTGAGCGAAGTTGCTCTATGACATCTTTAAGATAATCAGCCTTGCATTTTATCATAACATGTGCCGTTGCTAAATCATGAGAAGAGTGGGTATCAAATTCTTCATGCATAAAATTACTTTGAAATTTTTGTATCTAAGAATTGTCTATATGTTGTATATGTAACCAGTGATTTCAAAATAACTTTATTGTATACATGTAAAATTATAGAAACTATGTACCATGACTGATTAATTCATAGGTAACGTATAGGTTAATGTTTATGATAGTCCATTTACATTAGTTAAAGATATAATTTGAAAAAAATTCTCGTAATTACAATTATTGTCGTTTGTATCATGATTCCTCAGAATATATTTTCAACATCATCTCCAAGTCAATCAATATCTACTCTTTCTGTAAGTGATTCTTCATCACCCATTCATTTTAACAAAAAAGTATTCAGTTGGACTGACCGTGTGTATATTACAATTCGTGCGCCAGATTTCAACTCTGATCCTAACATAATTGATGAAATTGGAGTTACAACAGATGATAAAATTACCATTTCTACAAGCGGCCATAGTATACCATATCACTTGGTTGAAACTGGGTTCAATACCGGAATATTTAGCGGATATGTTACGCTTACCGGAGATCCCACAGTAAAAGGTTCAACAGGAGTAGATGGTCAAGGAACAAACCCCACAGGGATTGAATCAACGTGTAACCCAACATGTGGTCCAACAAGTGGATTTCTTCCAAGTGAAAGAGATGATGGAATTACAGTCTCATTTGAATACAATCGTAACCAGGTTGTCATCGGTTCGGCACCCATTCATTGGAATGTGGGGAAAATTGAATGGCTCCAATCAAGCTATCCTGTAAACGGTCAAGGAGTAGTGCAAATAACCGACTCTGATATGAGTCTCAATCCAGATGCAATTAACAAGTTTGACACAAATGTTTGGTCGGATTCTGATTCGGGGGGCATCAAGTTGACAATGACCGAAACCGGTCCAAGTACAGGAATTTTTCAGGGAACAATATACTTTACTACAGATTTGAGATCATCTGGAAACAGATTACATGTTACACCCGGGGACACTGTAACTGCAGAATACACAGATACAACTCTACCACTCCCATATTCACCATCTGACCAAGTGCGTCTTACTGCAAAAACAATTGCAGGTACACCTCTTCCATCACTTGAGCAGACACCGGTAGATAATGCAAGGATTATAGATTCTACTGGAAAATCATTGGACAAGGTCAGTGTGAATCAACAGATACAAATTGTTTCAGATGTGACTAATCAAGAAAATAGAGAACAGCCATTTGCATATTTGGTACAAATACAAGACAACAATGGAATAACTGTATCATTAACATGGATAACAGGTTCCATGGTACCAAAACAGACCCTAAATCTAGGCCAATCATGGTTACCAACTACCGCCGGAACATATACAGCCCAAATCTTTGTTTGGGAAAGCATCACCAATCCAAATGCGTTATCCCCTCCACTGTCACTACAAATTCAAGTAACATAGATAAAATTCCTGTAGAGTTTTCGATGATAAATTTGAATTAAGAAATATCATTAAATAATTGCCGGCATATTTTATAATAGATTGCATAAAGAAGTACTAAAAAGCGTATATTCGCATAAAAAATATCTAGTTTTATCAATTTCAATATTTGTCACATTATTGACTACACTTGCCACAGTATCAGAATTCATTTTCTTCTCACCCGTCTTTGTTTTTTATGTTCCGTCATCTGCAATTTTTGATTTCATATTAATCTCAATAATTGCTGCACTATCGGGAATTGTCACAAGTTTATCGATTTATCGCGTTCATATACTGAGCAACAGTGTAAGAAAATCTGGAACTGGATTCTTTGGTTCCATCATTGGTGCAAGTGCTGGGGCATGTAGCTGTGGACCGTTGGGTTTTGCGGTAGTGTCAACATTTGGAGTAGTTGGAGGAACCGCCACATCTTTTTTTACAAATTATGAGACACCGTTGAGACTCGTATCAATTGCAATATTGTGTATTACATATTATGCATCAGTCAAGAGCATAACAGTGCAGTGTAAGATTGTCAAATAGACATATCGTTACAAACCATAATTAGAATAAATGGAGTTTTGTTGTATAAAACATCTAACTCTTGGACATCTCATACTTTTAGAAAGCATACATAACATTTCCAATCAGTGGGTTTTGCAGGTAAAATTCCCATACTGTCCATACAGACCTGCCACTCTTGCAATCTCGGATCCCGATGGATCCTCTTGAATTGTAAGATTACATGATGGGCCAGAATGTTTTCCAGTTCCAAACTTACTTGCAAGATTTATTGCGGCAACTACCGAGGAGTTTTCAGGATGTGGTTTTTCAAAAAGAGAGTGGCCAATTATCTCAGGTACTGCCACCAATAATATGATTCCAATTGCAAACAGGTTAATGGTTTTCTTACGGTTTGAATTCAATATGATCACACTTTTAAATTATTTTAACCATCAGGATTATCATCAATCTTAGTAATTCTCAATTGTACAAAATATCTATTTATTTGAATCTTTATCAGCAAGAATCCCCTAATAGTGGCATTGAGTAGATCGTCTGATATAAATTCTAAATGTGATGTCGAGAATTTACATAAAAAAGCACTAGTATTACAAAAAGATGGAAATCAAGAAGAAGCTATAAAGTATTTTGACAAGGCATTGGAATTTGAACCAAGTAATTCTGAATTATTATATGACAAGGCAATATCATTTCAGATGCTTCTAAGATTCGATGATGCGATAGAGTATTACAACAAGTCACTGAAAATAGATCCGAATAACTTTGGAGCATTTATCAATAAAGGATTATGTCTTTCAAGTCCAAACATGAACAGACAAGAAGATGCGATTTTGTGTTTTGACCAAGCCCTCATACTAGTACCAGATGATCCTGGTGCCCTATCACTTAGAGGATATGCATTAGATAGTATAGGCAGATATCGGGAGGCAGTAGATTGTTTTGATAAAGTCCTTGAAACCCAACCAAGAGAAGTCAATATTTTGATAAACAAAGGTCTGGCCCTATCACATCTTGGCAAGTATGATGAAGCAATATCATATTTTGATACTGTGCTCGATTATGAACCAAATAATTTTTTTGCAATGCAATTAAAACAAGAAGCTTCCAAGAGTATGAAAAGAGATTTTTTGCGTTAGTTATCACAATCTATCATATCAATGGTTATATAGCAAAAAACTAGAACTTGTTTTGTTGAATAAAAAAGATGCTCAGGAAATAGTAAAAGAGATTCGGGCAATTAGTCAGTATGTCAGATTTGCAGGCGTGATAGATAGTAAAGGCAAAATTGTGGCATATGCCAGAAGACTAGGACATGAGTCTCTGCTAAATATAAGAAACACATCAGATCAGTTTTCCCATCTAGCAATCAAGACACGTATGGCATCACAATTTAACAAACAGTTGGGGGACGTGCAATTCATGTGGGAGGAGAGAGAGAAAGTTCAGACCATTTCTTTTGCATTAGGTAAGAATACAGTGTGGGCATCAATAGATAAAAAAGTAATTCGATCTGAAGTACTCAGAATAATAGACAGTTGTCTTCCCATTGTAAAGCACTTTTCATAATAACATAACAAGAAAAATCTTGAACAATAAATATAGGCACAATTAAGGACATCGTGGATAAATTTTTCCCAATATTGGCAGTTGTGATTGTGTTAATTTTACTTTCAACTAGTTCGGCATATGCCACAAATCATAACACTTCCATATTTTCAGACGCACAAAGATATGCAGATTCTAATACTTACAAAAATGCCAATTATAGTTTTTCAATACAACCTCCCCTTAACTGGATAGTATTGAACAACTTGCCACCAAATGTATCAAACCATGCAATAGCAATATTTTCAAATAATGACAAAAGTCAGCTAGCCACATTTGGAATTTACCATAGATCCATAGGTCAGAATGTAATAGATGCCATAAAAGCACATTCTGACAATGACGTTCTTGCAACAATATCTCAAGAGATGACAATCCCAAGTACAGATTCCAAGACCATCATATACAACGGAGTAGTTGATAGATATAACGATGGTACGCGTGTAGCAGTCAGTTCTGCCACACAGTATACCGCAGATAATTCCACATCATTGAGTGAAAACATAATTTATTTTCTTAATAATGGAAACCAATACACATTAGATCTTACAAGCAACCAAAATACCATTGATAAAAATTCGCAATTATTTGAAGATTCAGTAAATACATTTCTAGTAAGCCAAACAAATCCAGTTCCCGAATTTCCTATCGCTCTCATCATATTGATAATTGCAATGTTTTCAATAATCATTATGTCTAGAATAAAAAATCTAACTCAAAATCACATATCCTAGACAATTAATTTGTCATGAAATACAGTTCTAAATCAGTACACTCGTGAAGGAATGTAGAGCATTGGTGCATGCGTAAATGTAGAGTATATATGCAAACATGCGATAAGGTCTAAAAATCCTGAGTGAATAGTTATTATGTAGCATTTAGCAACGAAAGCCATGTCAACAGAAGACAGACAAATGTTTCCTGCCACATGCGCAGACTGTAAAAAAGAAACACAGGTTCCCTTCAAACCAGCAGAAGGAAGACCAGTTTATTGCAAAGAATGTTTACCAAAACATCGTCCAGCACGAAGATTTTAGGCTGAAAAACGCTTAAAAAAAATTTTTTTGAACTCAAATAATATTGTTAAATGAGAAAGATTAAGTCGTTTTCAAAATACATTACAATAGTTGTCCAAGATACATGCCGCTGAAAACTTTGCAAAAGAAAGACATTCTGGAATGACTGGAAAGGATGGAGTAACACCACATTATGAACATTTAGCTGCAGTAACAGATAGACTCAAAAATCTTGGAATATCAGACGAAGATGTAATTTCAGCTTCATGGGTACATGACATCATCGATTACACGGAAACAAGTTTTGATGAGTTAGATCAAAGATTTGGCTCCAAAGTAGCAGTTCTTGTCTTGTCAGTATCAAGAGACAAGAGTTTGCCAAGAGCCAAACAAGAAGAACAATATGTAAAACAGCTAAAAGATGCATCTTTTGAAGGAAAACTAATCAAACTCTGCGACATATCGGCAAGTCTTAGAGATTTGAAAAAATCAACATTTTCAAAGACAAAGAAAACAAAAGAGGTAAAAAAGATGATATTCTATTTGAATGTAATAAAATCAGATTTGATCAAAAACAAATCTCAAGTTCCAGGCATTGTTAGTTTGATCAACGGAATTAATGATATGATCTCCGCACATGGACAAAGACCCATTATCCTTCAATAATATCCATGAAAAGTATTGAATGTGAAAAAATTCAATAACCTTTTAGAGTTAGATCAGAAAAGAGATTTCATGGTATTAGGTCCATACATTCGAAAAGAGATAGACAATGCCATTAAAAATTGGTGTCCTAATGTGACGCTTCTAAAGAAAGGAGAATCACGTTCACAGAAAGTTTGGAAATTCAAAAGCGGTTCAGATTTCATATATGGATATTTGGTAGGTCAGATGGAAGGATACATTGCAGGAATTATCGTAGGAAAATATGGAAAGATACCAGATATGGGTGAAAGCAAAGAAATTAGAAAAATGGTAGAAGTCCGTGCAAAAGAAATCAGAGAAGTAATGTCATACCACGAGAAGAAAGATAAGACGGACTAATTTTTAAAGTATCATATTTTTATTAGACGATATTATTTCACAATCATGGCACTAGAAAAAAAAGATAAAAAAATGCTCGATACAATGATAGAAGATGAGATATCCAAGATTCCAGGACTTGTAAGAAATCTTCGACTGCCTCAATTTCAAGACGCATTTCAAATAAACAATGAGCCAGAATATGTATACGGATACACACATGGTTCTATAATTGGCAAGTTTGAAACCTATTATTTTGTAGTCCATTCCGGGAAAAAACCAAACGGTATGGAAGTGGATGAAATAGGGAAAACAATATTTGAAAAATCAAGTGAGATACGAAATGCCATTTCCAATAGTGGCTGACAGATTAATAATAAAAAAGATCAAGTCAGGGCAACATTAATGGAATAGTGAATTTAAAAGTTGAACCATTTTTCTGATTTGTGTCAACCCATATTCTACCACCATGTTCTTCTACAATACCCTTACAAATTGTCAATCCAAGGCCTGAACCGCCATATTTTCTATATTGCCTAGAATTACCCTTGTAAAACTTGTCAAATATTTGGTTCAAATCCTCAGAGCGTATACCCTCCCCATTATCTTCAACGACAAACAACAAATTTGAAGTTCCGTCATTTTCAACTC
The DNA here is from genome assembly GCA_007280465.1 of Nitrosopumilales archaeon. Lineage (GTDB taxonomy): Archaea > Thermoproteota > Nitrososphaeria > Nitrososphaerales > Nitrosopumilaceae > Nitrosotalea. Next base: position 6,501 of record QYPM01000036.1, on the reverse strand, counting down.
TAATTGAAATTGTACCGTTAATTTTAGGAACAAAATCCACTGAATTTTTTACTAAATTTACTATAACCTGTTTGATCAAATTTTCATCGATATGAATTTGCCCATGTGTGCCTACCACCATTTTTATTTCAATTTGTTGTTCTGAAATAATTGGTTTTAAGAGACTCATGCAATCATCCATAAGATTTTGGATATCTACATCATCTTTTGATAACTTTAGTGATTTTAATTCAAGTTTGTGTACATATGCAATGTCTTTTACTAATTCTTCTAATTTATCAGCACACCTGTGAATAGATGAAATCATTCTTTCCTGTTTTTCATTCAACGGACCTGGAATTTTAGACTCTAGCATTTCTACACATATTTTAATTGGAGAGAGTGCAGATTTTAGATCATGGTTAATTATAGACACATCTAAAGCACGTAGTGTGGTTACTCGTTCTTGCTCAACTGGCTCCAAATTTGATTTATCGAAAACCTCTCTTGCCATTTCGCCAACATGTCAATTCTAGAGATATCATATAAGAAACAGTCAGGATATTTTGAACAAACAAAAAGAGAACATACGGTACAGATAGGGATCAAAAATAGTCTTAAATGAAAATATTAGATAAAAATTGAGAAAAATGAGGAATCAGATATTATCTGAACACCTTATTTTATTGAGAACCTTCTACTAGTTCAGCAGAAGCAAATCTTTGGCCTACTTGGGTAATTCTTACCTTTGCATTCTGGCCAGCTTTGCCGTCTTTTACAAATATCACAAAGCCTTCTACTCTTGCAATACCGTCGCCTTTTCTACTGATTTCAGTAATAGAAACGTCGTATTCTTTTCCGGTCTCTACTGGTTTTGGACCGTTATCAAAACTTCTACCGCCGCCGCCGCCAAATCTTCGACCGCCACCGCCGCCGCCGTATCCGCCGTTTGATCGTCCGCCATAGGAACTTCCTCTATCGTTGTAACTCATCGTCGCACCTCCTTCTGATCGTGGAATATATGACACTCAATAAAAATGCTCGAAATTTGTTTTTGATGTCAAAATTTTGACTCTTTTTCGATCAATGACTCATTTCATTATGCTTAATACGGATAGAGAGCGTCAATATTTATGGCAAAAGCCAAAGCAAAACCAAAAGCAAAAGCAAAAGCAAAGAAGAAATAAAAAAATCTGACCTGTAAAAGGTCTTATCCTTTTTCTAAGTTTCTTAGATTTTGTTATATACGACAATTTCTCAAACCATGAGAGAAAAGTTTCATGGTTGAGATTCCCAATTTACGTTCAAATTATTCCACAGTCACAATATAAAATTTTTAAAAAATTAGCACTAGACATAAAATGTTTTAAATCTATTATTGGTATTTATTATCTTATTACACGTGATACGATATGAGCATAACAAAGACTATAGAATTAGACAAGTTTTGTAAGTCCATATTAAACGCAGATAGAAATGTACGTTCTGTTGCAGTATTAGACAAAAAAGGAATAGTACTTCATAACATATCTCATCCAAGATTTATGCAACCAAGTTTAGAGAAATGGAATGATATTCATTACATGGAATGCATGTTTGACATATCCATGGGGACAAAGTTTGATGAACTATACGGACCCATTAGGTATCATCATTCAGATAAAGATAATTTCATGATGTTTAGTTTCCCATACAATAAACACGTTGTAATTATTACAAGTACAAAAATGATAAGCCCTATTGCCTTTGCAACAAAGATATCAAATATTATAATTAATTCCAAATAATTGAACAGAGTACAATTAACATAATTTTTAGGTTACGTAGTTTTTAATCTATTTACAGCCTTCTTGAAATCGTTCATTGGAACAATTTTCACAGTACTTATTGCAGATATTCCCACAGTTATGCATAATTGCTCTATATCATGCGCACTTGATGCATCCATAATTATTGTCCATTCATGCTCAAGAACTGACATGTAAAAGCCCAATATTTTTTGGATATGAAATTTTTTTTTATTTGCTTTTAGTTTACCTTGGATTTCCAAGAATATTTTTTTACTATTTTTATTGTTTAGGGGACATAATTCTGGACTATGTACGGCAAAAACTCCAAAAAGCACAGTTTCATTTCAAAGTTATTTCTAATAAAGATTAGGCAGCCATGAAGAACCATAATTAATGGAAATATCACAGATGATTCTCAATTTTGGAATCCAAAATTGCCTATATATGAAAATATGATTAGATATCAACAGATGAACTTACAATTTATTATGATTTTGAATGTTAGGAGTACAAGTAGTTGAAACAAAAAATTAGTAAGATTCTAGTTCCGATGGATGGTTCTGAGAAATCATTCAAGGCTCTCAAGGAAGCAATTTACTTGGCAAGACAATGTCATAGTACGATCACAGGTTTGTGTATCATTCCCACCTACACTATTAATTTGGGAAAACTACTAACATCTTTAAAGAATCAATCTCAAAAAGAAGCAAAAAAATTCCTGGCAGAAGCAAAAATTCAATGTGCGCAAAATGGCATCGTATTCAATGAAAAAATAATTTATGGAAATCAATCGTGGGAGATAACAGAATTTGCAGTATACAAAAAATTTGACCTAATTGTTATAGGGTCTCGTGGAATGAGTCGGACAAAAGAAGCATTCCTTGGCAGTGTAGCAAATAGCATAGTTCACAAATCCAAAGTTCCAGTACTTGTTGTAAAATAACGTATCAAAGTAAGAACATAAAAATCGTTTAAATGAATGGGTGCTCGAGCAAGCACGTGATAAAGCACATAATGGTGCCATATGACAAATCTGAGGCAGCTAATCATGCTTTTGAATATGCAGTTGACCTTGCAAAAAAATACAATTCTCCCATAAGCATAGTATCATGTGTATCTCTCCAGATTCCAACAGATCCTTATTTTGGAACAGCGTATGTAGAGACTACAAAGTTATTGAGAGAAGACGCAGTTAATTCAATATCAAAGCTAGAGCCAAGGTTAAGAGAATCAAACATATCATTCAAGACAGATGTGTTAGAGGTCATATCAATTACAGAATCTTTGATGTCATATGCAGAGTCACATGATATCGATCTAATAATAATTGGTTCTCGTGGATTAGGAGGATTTAAAAAATTTCTACTTGGAAGTGTGGCAAGCGGGGTATCTCAGCATTCAAAATGTCCAGTATTAATTGTCAAATAATAACATCTGCTACCAGGTACAATAAAGAAAAGATTGTGTTTTAATTCTAATTTTTCTGACGACGACGTTCCATTTTTTTCTCGTGTTCTTTTCGTGAATGGTGAAGTCGATCATCTTCATGGATAAACTCTTTTCCACAATCAGCGCATTTTGTGACATGATGATGATGTACATTTCGTGCGTGATCTATTAGTTCCTCATCTTTTGAAAATTTCATTTTACATTGATCACATTCAAACTTTTTTCCAAAAAGTCTCATGATATACAATCACAACAGGTAACAAATAAGAATGTAATTATGGATTTTCAGACTATTTTCTATATCTTGATGTAAATGTGTTAGTAGAATCACTGTTTAAATCCATTACAAATTGTTGTCGTATGAGAGTACCATAAACAACTAGGTCCCTTGCGAGCATATCTAGTCGTGATTCTAGTTTTGACGTAATTTTTCCATTTATGAAATCATCACTGTCACTCACAGATACGCCATATGGGATACTCCACCCATAGCACTGTCTAACTGCGGTTCTCATCTGATCCATTGCTGTGAGGCCTTTTTCATGAGATGCACAAATATATCCAAATGTTTTTCCTGCAAATTCTGCCCAAAAGTAATCAAGAAAGTTTTTCATTGCCCCTGACATGGAACCATGATAATCAGGAGTAGAAAGAATCAAGGCTTCAGACCAGTTTACGTCATCTTGGACTTTTTTTATCTCAGAAATGGAATGATTTGCGGTCGGGTCATACAGTGGTAATTTAGTTTGTTTTAAATCAAGTAACCGTATTTCTGCACCTTGTTTTTTTGCAAAATCCAACGCAATGGACAAGGCAGTTGTACTTGAAGCACTTTCACGAAGACTCGAACCCACTCCCAGAACTTTGAATGTCATACCATCTCATAACTTGATGAGAATAAATAATATCGTTTCTTAAATTTTCCAACTTGGAAACAAAAATTTTGAGTGTGACTAAGTTTTATAATCCGCAGTCAACTAATATAAGAAATTCCAACACTTCATCAGGAAGATATTATAATTTGAAATTTTACATAGAATTCAATCCATGTAAAGAATGCAAGGACATAATCAAAGAATTAAACGAGAATATTCCCCTCCAGACAGACGAAGGTTCAAAGAAATTTTTACGACATATTACATATAACCATACAGAAGTAGCTCATGCAATAATCGACGAGTTTCCAAAAGAATCAGACAAAGAAAACTTTCCTTGGTTTAGATAAAAAGTATATTTTACTAGTAATGTCTTCATTTTCTATTTTTTAGAATCAAATCCATGTAATATATGCTATAAAAAATTGATTTATTTCTATAGATATGATGACACGCTTGGAGTTTGGTCTATACTTCGTTCTATTGCGGAATAAATCGGAGTCTCCAATCTACTCAGAGTCTTTTTCTTGATGAATCCTACTGTCATTATATCACCAGGGAAGATCAAGCTAAGTAACCAATCAAATCCAACTTTAATTTTCTTTTCACGAGTTGGCAAGTGTGACCAATAAAATGATCTCCACAAAAACCATGCTGGAAATCCTTTGATTTTTTTACCATTTAGTAGCGCAACACCTGTTCGCTTGCCTATTGTGGCCATCACTCCTTTGTTATGATAATCAAATTGCTTCAATGAACTTGCATTGCCAGTAATTTCTGCAACCAAATTTTCTGACACCAACTGGGCTTGCCTTATTGCGATTTGAGCAGTTGTAGGATATACAATATTGTTTTTTTGATCAACCAAGTTAGCACAATCACCTAGTGCAAAAATACTAGGATAATCTTTTAGTCTAAGATACGAGTCAACGACTAATCTACCTGACTGACCATGTTCACACTTGAGTGTAGCTATTAGTGGGTCTACTGTAACTCCACCAGCCCAGATCAAAGTAGCACATGGAACTATAGTATTATCACTTAAAAGCACGTGATCTTCTCCTGCATCTACTGCTTTAGTATTTGTAATTACTTCAATTCCAGATTTTCTAACATAATCAAGTGCAAATTTACCAAGTTCATCTCCTACCTCTGGCAGTATTCCATCTCTTGCAGATACAATAATGACACGGATTTTCTCAGGATCAATATTTTTGTAATATTTTTTTGTTGCATCTCGTAGGAAATGATTTATCTCTGTGGCAATCTCCACTCCTGCAAATCCTCCACCCACTACAACAAATCTAAGGAGTTGTTCTTGGAGAATTGAGTCTCTTTCCTGATCAGCACATTCTAGTACGCTAATGACATGATTTCTAATAGCTATTGCATCCTCCAGCGTCTTAATAGTAAACGCAAATTCTTCGATATTATTATTTCCAAAGAAATTATCCTTACTACCAAGAGCAAGAACAAGATAATCATATTCTAACACTGATTCTTTTTGATCAAATATTCTAATTACAGAGACACTTTTGTTTTCTACGTCAATTGATAGAATCCTGGCATGACAAAAGTTTGCAGCCTTACAAAAAGTTCTGATGGGTGTTGTGATATCACTTGCATGAAGCATTCCTGATGAGATTTCAGGAAGCATTGGCGTGAAAAGGAAAAAGTTATCCTGACTGACCAAAGTGATTTCTGTATCACGTCCCTTGAATTGTTTTTGTGCCTCTCGTAACACATTACTTCCCGCAAATCCTCCTCCAAGTATAAGAATTCTAGTCTTGGCGGGGTTTTTTGTACTAAATTTTCGTATCATATAGTATACCAACCATCATAACCAGTCAGAAAATAAAAGGAATGCACCCTATACATGCATGATCAACTGTTAATGCATCAATAAACAAGTAGCTTATTTGAGATGAACAAACTCGTAGAAAAAATTTGTGTGCCACTTACAGAATAGACGATATCCAGTGCATTCCATTCTATATAGGGTATCTCAATACTAATCCCATACCCATATAGAGACAATATGAATTCGCATATCCAAAAGTGTAAATGCAGTATTCACAGAATTCCAGTTATAGAATCATATTTTCTCCAGATTTCCGAAATTAATTTTAACCTTTAATGAAATTCTTTAGACATAGAGGATAATTGAAGGTAAAATACAGTACAATACAAAATGATCATATGTTCAAACTGTGAAACTATACACATGTCAGAATCTGCACTAGTATGTTCAGATTGTGGAATTTCATTCGAGTAAACAAGAGTCAGACATAAGAAAAAGTCGGTCCCTAGCATAAAATAACAATACTATTACTTTTGAGGAAGGCAATAATGCATGGAAATTTATTCTTCTACAACAGGAATCAATCATGCATAAAGACAAAGGTACT
>QYPM01000017.1 GCA_007280465.1 Nitrosopumilales archaeon | reverse complement strand
CTTGCAATAAACAGATCTTTTCTACTCTCTAAATTAAGTCATCATAAAAAATATGATTAGGTTTAAATATTTTGTAACAACATTTTTGCGTATGCTTCTTCCTTCTGAAATAGAAACTAAGACCCTGATACCTGCGTTGAGAGCAATATTAGCAAAGAAGCTAATAGAAGAACACAAGATAGGTGAAGAAGAAGTTTCAAAATTACTAGGAGTTACTCAGGCGGCCATAAGTAATTACGTTAGAGGAACCAGAGGCGATCCAGTTCTGATTAGTAAATTGTTATCAATAAAAGAAGTATCAGACATGATAAACGATATTTCTAGCAATCTTGCTTCAAAGATGGCATATACCCCAGCAAGTCTCTCAAAGTTCATAGGCCTTTGCAACTACATAAAATCAAGTCTGCTAATTTGTGACATTCATCACAAGCTTGAATCAAACATAGATGAGGCAGTTTGCAAAGAATGTGAAAGTATGCTTCTAAAAGGTCCCGGTACTTCGTTCTAGTTTGTTTTTGCTAAAGTAATTTTAATAATTGAAACCATCGAAGGTCCAGATTTTTCATGGGCATCTTCGCTGTCTACAATAATGTCAAGAATTTTGGAATTTCCCTTCATCATGTTTTCAGTTACAATATTTGCAACGGCTACTGCGGTAGGTATTGACTCACCACTGGCTACAAGTGTAACTGTTTTGTATTTTACTAGATCACTCAAAAGATCAAGTGCACATGGAACAATGTCTTGTTGATGTATAGTAACTATCTTATTGTCAGAGTTTGGGAAATTTCCATTCAACTGTGATTTATCTTCGCTTATCAACAAACCCTATCACCACCATTTACACATTCTATTAAAGTCTTATCGACCATTCATCCATTAATCGAAAAGATCGATTGGAATGTTTTGAAAGTCACCGTTTGGCAAAACTCTCCTTATTGTAATAGGAATAACACGTTTTTCAAGTTCTGCATAAGCAAGATCAAGTGATGTTGCAACATCTTTTGGTATCGGTATGAAAGGTGGTGCTCCCAATGATAATTGTAATGCCCTCGCTCCAAGTATTCTGGCTTTTTCAAATCTTGTCAATGTTGGAGGACCTATCATTACCTTACCTTTTCCAGTCATCTCATATTCTATTGCTTCATGAATTGGATCTACGTCTATAATTTCACGGGCGTCAATTATCTTTCTTAATCTCTCTTGTTCCGCAATTTCTTCTGCGCTAAGCTCTTTCTTTCCTTTCTTTCCGGGTTTGACCTCTTCCTCTTCTTCTACTGGAACTTCAGTAGTTTCAACTACAACTGGTCCTACGATTGGTTCTTCTTCCTCTACTGGTTGAACCTCTTCAGTATCTACACTAACTTCCTCAGGTTCATCCGACATTATGATGTTGGATAAAGAAACGTTATATATTCATAATCCTTCTCGTCAAAAATGAGCGCAGGCTCTGTTTCCAAGCAAGATCTGGTCCTAACTCTAAAGGGTAAGACTAGTCTCAATTTAGAATTAAAGCGTCACTTAGCTCCAAAGACAGTTGGAACTATAATGAGATCAATTCCAATTGAGGGTAACGCCCACATGATTGGTGCAAGCATAGCGTTTGTGGATACAACCATTAGGGCAGGGGGAGAAAAGTTACGAACTCAATTCAAAAAAGGAGATGTCGGATTTTTGGCCTCTAATAGTTCAATTTGTTTTTTCGTAGAAGATATCGCATCTACAAAATCTATGACATTGATTGGAAAAGTATTATCAAACATTGAATCTTTGAAAGATGTAAAACCCGGAGATATATTTACAATAACTCAGGCTGGAACATAGATATGGTGTCCGCTATAGCCACCTATTCTTTTCACCGAGCCCTTTTTCAACTGATTTTGTAAAAATGCATTCGCTGCAGATATTTTGACATTAGCCTGTCTAGATAATTCTTGAACTGTGAATACCTTTGCGCCTTTAATGAAATTCATGGCTTGGTTTTCATCTACTATAACAGAGATGTTTGTTCTTTGCTTTTGCTCTTTCTTATCTCCCTTCTTTTGACCGCCCTTCTTGTCAGCCTCGGCTGTCTGAGATTTTTCTGCTTGTGCAGGAGATTGTTTCTTGCCGCCACCCATACCCATTTCTTTTTCTCTCCTATTTATAAACGAACAAAATTTTAAGAAATTCTAAATACTAGATCACGTAGCTTTTTGTCATGGGATTAGATGTAATCGAAGAAAAAAACCTAAACGATGTGATAACTTATGCACTTGATTATCCAACAATGGTATTATCAGAGGCAGGAACATGGCCCATAACAAACATGGAAGATTTTGCCGTTGGACTATACATCGGATATGTTGGAGGAGTGTTCTTTGATGGATTTCTTAGAAGAAACAAACGGTTTTTGGACTCGGAGGAACACACTGATTTTCACACAATAATTTCAAAGAGGACAACAGAAATTAAATTAAAAATTCAAGCACATTTACACAAGAAATAACTCAACCTTTTATCCTACATACCATAAACATCGTCAGATGAAATTCTCACTTGTTGCAGATACCCTAAGTTACATGGAGAGTACAACAAAGAGACTTGAACTGACACAGCATCTTGTAGATCTTTTTAAAATTACACCTTCTGACATAATACCAAAAGTTGTCTATCTACTTCAAGGAAAACTCAGACCTGACCACGAGGGCGTAGAGATAGGCATTGCTGAAAAAATTGCAATAAAAGCATTATCAAAATCATCTGGAATATCAGTCAAAAAAATAGAACATGAGTACAAGGAGACTGGAGATTTTGGTCAGGTAGCGTCAAAGATATTAGAGCAAAAAACGCAGACGACATTTCTGAACCAAGATATCACTGTTGAAAGAGTATACGATACACTATACAAAATTGCAGAACTCAAGGGTGCAAGGTCTCAAGACATGAAGATGAAATACATATCCAGTCTACTAAATGATGCAACTCCAACAGAAGGAGGATTTATTGCAAAAATAATAACATCGAATCTTCGATTAGGAATTGCGGATTACACAATACTTGACGCCCTTTCTGTTGCATATACAGGCTCTAAAGAAAATCGACCTATTTTAGAACATGCGTATAATGTATGCAGTGATTTAGGAAAGGTATCATATGCAGTTTCAAAAGATGGAATAAATTCTTTAAAAGATTTTCAAGTAAAAATTTTCAGTCCAATTAGACCAATGCTTGCAGAGAGAGTCAAAAGTCCACAAGAGGCCCAAGAAAAGATGGGTTTAGAATTTGCATCAGAGTACAAGCTAGATGGCGAAAGAGTGCAGATTCACAGACAGGGAGAAAAAATTATCCTGTATTCAAGAAGTCTAGAAAACATAACCAACTACTATCCTGACATTGTAGAAAACATTGGAAAATCTTTGAAAGCCAATGAAGTCATACTAGAAGCAGAGATTGTTGCAATAAATGATGACACTGGAGAATTTCTTCCGTTTCAAGAATTAATGCATCGAAGACGTAAATACAAGATTGCCAAAGCAGTTCAAGAATATCCCATAACGGTAAATTTCTTTGACGTATTGTTAGAAGATGGAAAAAGCTGCCTAGATATATCATACAAGGAAAGAAGAAAAACTCTTGAGAGAGTTATAGTTGAAGATTCTTTTGCCAAAGTTATGCCAATGACACTGGTCAAAACAGATAATGAAGTGGAAGATAGTTTAGAGAATGCAATAAACGCTGGATGTGAGGGGATTATGCTCAAGCAACTTGATTCACCATACCGGGCAGGAGCAAGAGCAAGTAACTGGCTAAAACTCAAGCGCGAATATAGAAACGAATTGGGGGACAGTTTAGACTTGGTTGTAGTGGGGGCATTTTATGGAAGAGGTAGAAGAACTGGGAGGTATGGTGCATTGTTATTATCAGCATATGATGATCAAATAGATACATTTCCTAGTATTTGTAAAGTTGGTACCGGATTTACAGATGAGAGTTTGGATCAATTCTATCAAATTCTTGCAGATAAAATAACTGTAAAAAAAGATCCAAGAATAGAAAGTGGCCTCGAGGCAGATGTGTGGTTTGATCCAGAGGTAGTAATAGAAATTGTTGCGTCAGAGATAACTCTTAGCCCAATCCATAAAGTCGCCATGGATAAAATTAGAAAGGGCAGTGGGCTTGCTCTTCGATTTCCAAAATTCACTGGAAAAATAAGATTTGAGAAAACATCGGAAAATGCGACTACTATTGATGAGATCTTGACTTTATACAATAGTCAAAAACGTGTTATCCAAGACGAAAGACAATCTTGAGAAATAATTCTGAGTTACACGTGATTTACGCAAGGATTATTAGCCGCAGGCCTAGTTTAAAATCTCTAGATGTATAGCGGAGAACTTGAAGTTCAGGCAAAGAGAAAGGCCCTTGCCGTTTTACAAGACGAAATAAACAGAATTCTCAACGCTGTAAGAGATCTATCAATTCTGCCTGGTTTGATTATCAAGGCAGACAAATCTGAAATAAAACAACTACTTGAGAGAATAAAGAATACCGAAGATGAAGTAGAAGCTCTTCGTAGAAAGATTACCAGAGAAATTTCAGATGTCGGAGGTCTCATGATGAACAGAGAGAATCTTTTGAACTCGGCATATACAATGGATGAAATCGCAGGATACGTCACAGGCATTGCCTTTAAACTCTCAAATATCAAGGGAGCCACACTCAAAAAAGAAAAGCTTGACAAGGATCTTACAGAACTAATAGAACTAGCTGTAGACCAGATTCATAAAATTAATGAAATAATCAGGGCTCTTGCAAGCAACAACAGCACTGTGGCAATTGATCTTGCCCATGAGGCGCAGAAGATAGAGAGATTGGTAGATGACAAGTACAGAGCACTAAGCATCAGAGTACTTGATGAAACTGCCACAACAAAGGAGCTATTGCTTCTAAAGGATGTAGTAGAAGGAATTGAAGAAATGTCGGATAAGGTTCTCCAAGTATCAGATTCATTCATTTTGCTGGCTCTTAGCCTATAAAATTTTGAAATACTCTTTTCCTTTTTTTGCCAATTAATTGTAAACACTAAAATCGATTATCTTTTTTATTAGAAATGATTTGAAGGGAGACCTAATAGAAAACAGGATAATAGTTTGGAATATTGAAGATTCACGTGCCCTCTTTATTGCAGGATATTATGGAAAACCAATTGGCATGACAAAACCAAAGCCTGAGGAGATAAACGTGCCTTTGATTTTAGATCTTATAGAAGGACTGTATCTCCAAGAAAAATCAAAACTCAAAGTATTTCATGTCAAAAAACCTGTTACACAAAAAGAGCTACTAGAGATATGTAGAAGAGAATATCACAATTTTGATAAAAAATACACGGTGTACAAAGATTTCAGAGACAAGGGATACATTGTAAATCCGGGCATCAAGTTTGGTTGTGATTTTGCAGTATATCAAAAAGGACCCGGAATTGACCATGCACCATATCTTCTCCAAGTGTATAATTCCACAGATACCATATCTGCAACAAGTGTAGTCCTTGCCGGAAGATTGGCAACAACAGTAAGAAAACAATTCATCCTGGCAATTCCAAAAGGAGATAAAGTCGATTGTTTAGCTTTGGACTGGTGGAGAGCCTAATTCTCTTTTAATGTGAGAAGCAATACGGTCATACACTGCAAACAATTCTTTTGTCATTACAAAATTATAACTATCCTTCCACTTGCCATAAATTCTGATATTGTCTTTAGTTGGCTCCACAGTGATATGTGCATCCTCATAGTATAATCGTGTCATCATATTCTTAAGTTCAACATCAGAATTTAGTGCATCCGCAAGAGTACCACCAATCCACTGAACCCCAGTTACTCTCTTTGAAGCAAAATATCCTTTAGTTTCAAGTTTTGGCCTTGCAAGAAAATTTTCCTCAGATACATCATGCTGATGAGTTTTCACAATAAAGTGGGCTTGATATCTGTCTTGAGCGCCCCATGATATAGGATTAAGATTTTGTGTCATTTTCAACCTTTTTGAATTATTTGTACTTCGTCAATATTGGAACCTTTGAGTTTGATAATTCCATGATTTGTTACCATAGCTGGAGAAT
>QYPM01000061.1 GCA_007280465.1 Nitrosopumilales archaeon | reverse complement strand
TTGTTTGAACCATTTGTTAATGTTCTCATATGGTAAGAGTTTCTTAAAAAATGAAAAAGTAGAGAGTTCTAGTATTTTGGCATTAATCTTAGTCCAGTCTTTGCTGAAACTGCAATTATTGATATGATTGCAATTGCAAGTACTAGGGCTGCGATTGGTCCAAATTCTGGAATTACTGGTGCTTCACCTGCGAGTTGGAATAAAGCTGAATTGACTCTTCCTTGTTCGCCTCCTTGCTGTACGCCTACTGTGTATGATCCATTCTCAAACCATAGATTGCCAACGGTACTTACTGTTTTAGTAAAGTCTCCATTGTTATCAAGAGCTAGTTGAGATACTGATACTGTGTTACCAGATGGACTAGTTATTTTGACCGTCACATCTTGTCCTGGATATGGATTTGCAACATGACCACTGATCATAATTTGCGAATTGTGATCATAAACTGGTTTGTCAGTTGTCACAGTAATTGCTAGTGGTGGTATCTGTTGAATGTTGCTTTGTTGGTCATTACAGTCGGGGCAGGACTTGTAGGGGTTGTCCGATGCAAAAGCAGGAACTACACCTACTATAGCTGCCGTAGCAAGAATTGCGATCAACGCATATTCTTTATGAGTACTCATCTTATTTGCGATTAAGCAGAATGGATATTTATGTATATTTAAAAAAGGCTCTGTTACCTTCTTGGTACATAATTCTCCGTGTTTCCAGTCGGGACATGGAGAAAATGATCTGTTTAAGACTTGGCAAGGAATGAAAACAGAAGATGTTAGACGATAGACAGAAGAGAATACTGATGACGATTGCTGGAATTGGACTTTTTGCTCTTGGTGTACTCTTGTTTTCCAATTCAATACAAAATTTACCTCAGGATGTTCCAAGCAATCAAGTAGTAGAGAAATTGAGATCATCTTTTGCCCCCACAGGTACAGGTCTTATCGGAGTTGGCATTATGCTCATTATTTTTGCGATTATGTGGAAAAAGATACCTCCCCGTTACAAACCCTGAAAAGCTTAGTAAAATAGCCATTATACCAAGTTGTAGAAAATAATCCGTTACAGAATCCATTACAAGCTCGCCCTCTGAAACTTCCTTCCAAATTTTAGAAAAATATACTCAAAACTCTCTTTAGAATAACTTTTTTCAGTTAGAAATGTTTTGAAATTATCTTCATCTGGCATTTTTATAATTTCTTTATTGATTTTATAGGCGATGTCTATTGTACGTCTTTCTAGCCATAGATCAAAGTGTTTTAACGCAGATACTACCTTGATCATGGAGTGCCTCTTTTAGATCCTGTTATTGCAGAAATGATACTCGCTGGAGTAACGATTTGGTTTGGAATTACTAGAGAACCACACTTCGTGAGTAGACCTACAATTCTTCTAAACTGTTTGACAGTGTTTGTGATTTTGTTTACTTTAGAAATTTCTACAAACTTGACTATTTTATTGATTTTATACTCAGTTTTTGGCATTATATTGCGACAGTTTTCAGGCTTCCAATTTTGGAAATTTTGGTATGGTTCTAAGATTTTTGGTTCTCTAGCTTTATCCATTGGTTTTGTAAAATATTTGCAAATACAGGATGTAACTGGTGGAATTTTGTTCTGGTGGCTTATCTTTTCAGCGAGTGCATTAGGTCTAACCATTTTAGACCGTTACCTCTACTATTGGTATAGACAGTGGAAAGCTGATCAGTGGTGAATGAGTGAAGCAATTACGAGAAAACATGCAAAAATTGCATGTCCCGACAGTAAACAGTGCCCCCGATAACCCATCAAGGTAACAGAGCCTTAAAAAATGAAAAAGTAGAGAGTTCTAGTATTTTGGCATAAATCTTAGTCCAGTCTTTGCTGAAACTGCAATTATTGATATGATTGCAATTGCAAGTACTAGGGCTGCGATTGGTCCAAACTCTGGAATTATCTGTGTACCGATTATCTCTATTTCCTGAGTTCCATCAGTAAATGGAATTGATAGAGTTCTGTCGGTTGTTGTCTTGCTAGTCTCTTGGAAATCAGCTTCTTGACCGTCGTTTAATACATAGAAGTGATCATCTTGGCCATTTACCTGTGCATCAATTAGCCCTCTTGGGAGTGTTACTGTTAATACTCCATCTCCAGTGGTCTGTATTGATACAATCAGTGACTTTGATTGTACGTCAGCCTTTATGCCAAGGACTTTGCCATTGGTTATGCTATATTGCACAGAAAGGTCTGTACCGTCAACTTTCATAGTATTTCCAGCTTGTGTCTGTCCACCACCAGAACCGGTGAATTGGAAGGTTGTTTGAGCTGTTCTATCCTTGCTTCCAAATTGCACAAATACCTGATATGTACCTGCTTCTTTCCATAATGGGCCTGCTGCCTTTTCAGATGTTGAATAGGTTCTATCAGATCCTAGAGCAATTTGGTCAAATTTGACAATGTTTCCTATTGGACTCATGATTTTGACAGTGATTGCTGTATCAGTAATGTAATCTTGTGTACTTCCTGATATTGTAATCATGTCACCATCATTGTATGAAGTCTTGTCAGTTGTTACGATTATTGCCCCTGACGAAGAACTGTACATTGTATTTGATGGATTTGTATTTCCAGATGTAGCAGTTGTAGAATTTGACGTGACTGCTGGATTCCCTAAAGCGTATGGAGAAGCAAAAACGGGCATTACTCCTATAGCGCAAAGCAGAATTGCAAGTAACGCAAATCCTTTAAAGCGAGTACTCATCCTGGTTGGAAATGATTATTTTTGCTATTTAAAGTTGCGGAAAAAATTATTGACAAAAGGTACTAAATTTGGCACGCTTCCGATTAGATATATATTAACCTCTCGGTGGATTCACCTTAGTTTGTGGATTAGTTATGCGTTTACAGCTAATGTTGAAAGGAGATTTTAACCATGATAAGTAAAAAAGAGAAAATACTCATTCCAGATCATATCTATGTCCCAAAACATGAGATAATCAATAAAGATGAAGCAATGAAAGTTATTGAAAAATATCATACAAAGCCTACTGAAATGCCGCTAATCTTTGTAAGTGATCCAGCTATCAGAGGTTTAGGAGTAAAGCCAGGTGATATGATAAAAATTACAAGAAAGAGTCCTACTGCTGGTGAGAGTCTCTACTATAGGTACGTGGTGGAAGAATAATGGTAAATATTTCAAATAAACGCTGGCCTATTGTTCAAGATATTCTAAAGAGAGAGGGAATTGCAAGACAACATCTTAACTCGTATGATGAATTTCTTGAAAGGGGACTTCAAAGTATTATAGACGAAGTCGGACATATTGAAATTGAAAGTGCTGAATATCCGTATAAAATTCAGCTTGGTAAAGTAAAACTTCAACAACCACGTATGATGGAACTGGATGGATCAATCACTCATATTGCGCCCATGGAAGCACGATTAAGAAATGTCACATATGCTTCTCCTATAATGCTTGAAGCAAGTGTTGTAGAAGACGGAAAAATTCTTGAATCAAGATACATTCACATCGGAGATATGCCAGTGATGGTAAGATCTAATGCATGCATATTGCATAATCTTTCTGAACAAAAACTTGTAGAACATGGTGAAGATCCAAACGATCCTGGTGGCTACTTTATCATAAATGGGTCCGAGCGAGTTATAGTAGGACTAGAAGATCTCTCTTACAACAAAATTATTGTAGACAAAGAAACTGTTGGTGGTAATACTGTTTTCAAAGCCAAGGTCTATTCTTCTATAGTTGGTTATCGTGCAAAACTAGAATTAATAATGAAAAATGATGGTCTTATTGTTGCAAAAATTCCTGGCTCACCTGTCGATATTCCTGTAGTTACTTTAATGCGAGCATTGGGTCTTGAGTCTGACAGAGAAATTGCTGCTTCTGTATCTCTAGTAGATAACATTCAAGATGAGCTTGAAGGCTCGTTTGAAAAATCAGGTGATGTACCAACTGCAAAAGATGCAATTGTCTACATTAGTAAGAGAATTGCACCTGGTATGCTTGAAGAGTTCCAAATTAAGAGAGCTGAGACATTACTTGACTGGGGTCTTCTCCCACATCTTGGTAAACATCCTGATAACAGAAAAGAAAAAGCACTCTTTCTAGGCGAAGCTACATGCAAATTAATTGAATTAAAGTTGGGATGGATCTCACCTGACGATAAAGATCATTATGGAAATAAAGTGATAAAATTTGCAGGTCAAATGCTTGCTGATCTTTTCAGAACAGCATTTAGAAACTTGGTTCGTGACATGAAATATCAACTAGAAAGATCAGGACAGAAGAGAGGCATCAATGCAGTAGCGGCTGCTGTTAGACCTGGAATTGTTACTGATAAAATGAATAATGCTATTGCAACTGGAAATTGGGGTAGAGGTAGAGTTGGTGTAACTCAACTTCTTGATAGAACTAACTATCTTTCAACTATTAGTCATCTTAGAAGAATTCAATCACCTTTGAGCAGAAGTCAGCCTAATTTTGAAGCAAGAGATCTTCATGCTACACACTTTGGTAGAATATGTCCAAGTGAAACTCCTGAGGGTTCAAATTGTGGACTAGTAAAGAACTTGGCTTTGTCAGCAATAATTTCTGTTAATGTTCCATCTGAGGATATAATTGAGAAACTCTACGATTTGGGTGTAACCTATGTCTCTGATGCAAAAGATGAATTGAAAAAAGAGGGAACTAGAGTTTTTGTTGATGGTAGATTAATTGGGTACTTTAAAGACGGACAGAAGCTTGTTGACTCGTTAAGAGACCTTCGAAGAAATTTCAAGATTCATCCACACGTTGGAATTTTCTTATATCAATCTAGCTTTGAAGGCTCTACTAAGAGACTCTATGTCAACTGTAATGCTGGAAGAGTATTACGTCCTCTAATTGTAATTAAAGATAATAAAATTCTCTTGACACAAGAATTAATCGATAAAGTCAGTAAGAAATTCCTTTCATGGACAGATTTGTTGCATATGGGAATAATTGAATTGGTAGATGCTAATGAAGAAGAAAACTCTTACATTGCAATTGATGAAACTGATATCAAGAAACACACTCACATGGAAGTATTCCCATCTGCAATTCTAGGTGCTGGCGCATCAATAATTCCATATCCTGAACATAACCAATCTCCAAGAAATACATACGAGTCCGCAATGGCAAAACAAAGCCTAGGTTTCTCAACTCCACTTATGAATGCAAGTACATATGTCAGACAACACCTTATGCTTTATCCACAGACTCCAATTGTTAATACCAAAGCAATGGGTCTTTTAGGACTTGAGGACAGACCTGCTGGTCAGAATTGTGTTGTTGCAGTATTACCATTTGACGGTTATAACATTGAAGATGCTATTGTCCTAAGTAAATCTTCAATTGATAGAGGACTTGGTAGGACATTCTTCTACAGAATCTATGAGGCTGAAGCAAAGCAATATCCTGGAGGTATGAGAGATAATTTCGAGATTCCAACTGCAGAAGGAAATATTCGTGGATTTAGAGGAGATAAGGCATATAGATTATTAGAAGAAGATGGTGTGATTGCAACCGAATCAACAGTACAGGGTGGAGATATTCTAATTGGAAAAACAAGCCCACCAAGATTCATGGAAGAGTATAGAGAATTTGAAGTAAAGGGACCATATAGAAGAGATACATCAATCGGAGTCAGACCATCTGAAAATGGAGTAGTTGACACGGTTGTCATGACCCAATCACATGACGGAGGTAGAATGTACAAGATTAGAGTAAGAGATCTTAGAATTCCAGAAATTGGTGATAAATTTGCATCAAGACATGGTCAGAAGGGTGTAGTGGGATTACTTGTCAATCACGAAGATCTTCCATATACTGCAGATGGAGTTGTTCCAGATGTTATGATTAACCCACATGCTTTCCCATCAAGAATGACAGTTGGAATGTTTCTAGAATCTGTAACAGGAAAAGCTGCAGCATTACGTGGAAGCAAAATGGATGGCTCTGCTTTTGTTGGAGAAAAACTTGAAGATGTAAAAGGAGTTTTAGAACAAAATGGATTCAAGTATTCTGGAAAAGAAGTAATGTATGATGGACGAACCGGAAAGCCATTTGCAGTAGATGTTTTCATTGGAGTTGTATATTACCAAAAACTTCACCACATGGTTGCAGACAAAATTCATGCAAGAGCAAGAGGTCAAGTGCAAATGTTAACAAAACAACCAACCGAAGGACGTGCAAGAGGTGGTGGTTTGAGATTTGGTGAAATGGAACGAGACTGTCTTATTGCATATGGTGCATCTATGATGTTAAAAGATAGATTACTTGATGAATCCGATAAAGCGGATATCTATATTTGTGAAAGATGTGGATTGGTTTCCTATTATGATATCAAACAAAGAAGATTCGTATGTAGAGTCTGTGGAGATAAAGGAAAAGTTACATCAATCTCTGTTGCTTATGCATTTAAACTACTTCTACAAGAAATGATGAGTCTAGATATCGCACCACGACTTTTGATAAAGGAGAGAGTATAATGGCACTTGAGACAATAAAAGTAATTGACGGAATAAAATTCTCTGTATGGTCTCCAACAGAGATTAGGAAATATTCTGTTGCAGAAATTACTGCACCTGAAACCTATGATGAAGATGGAATGTCAGTTCAGGGAGGGTTAATGGACGGAAGACTTGGTACACTTGAGCCAGGACAGAAATGTCTTACTTGTGGTAATACAGCTGCAAGATGTCCAGGTCACTTTGGTCACATTGAACTTGCTGAACCTGTTTTACATATTGCATTCATAGACAACATCTACAAACTTTTAATCACAACATGTAGATCATGTGCTAGACTAAAACTTCCTCAAGAAGAATTAGAAGAATATCATCAAATTATGAAAAAGGAAGCAGCTTATACTGTAATCTCAATTAAACATATTCCAACTGAAATAATTGAAAGAGCCAAGAAAGAAAAAACATGTCCTCATTGTGGTAAATCACAGTATGAAATGATATTTACAAAACCAACCATCTTCATAGAAAGAACTGAGCTTGGTGAAAACAGATTACTTCCAATTACAATCAGAGAAAGATTCTCTCACATGATTGATGAGGATCTTAAATTATTGGGATATGATCCTACAACTGCAAGACCAGAATGGTTTATTTTACAAGTTCTTCCAGTTCCTCCAGTCACGGTAAGACCATCAATTATTCTAGAGACAGGAATTAGATCTGAAGATGATTTAACTCACAAACTCGTAGATATCATCAGAGTTAATCAAAGACTCAAAGAAAGTAAAGAAGCTGGAACACCCCCACTTATCGTACAAGACTTGGTTGATCTTTTACAATATCATGTTACAACTTACTTTGATAATGAAGTATCAGGAATTCCACAAGCTCATCACAGATCAGGAAGACCTCTCAAAACCCTCACTCAAAGATTAAAAGGAAAAGAAGGAAGATTCAGAGGTTCATTATCCGGAAAAAGAGTTGACTTTTCAAGTAGGACTGTTATCTCACCTGATCCAAACCTGGAAATCTCTGAAGTAGGAGTACCAGAAGCAGTCGCAACTAAACTAACAATTCCAGAAGTTGTAACTGAATGGAACATTGAAAGACTGAAAAAACTTGTCATAAACGGACCAAGCAAATTCCCAGGAGCTAATTATATTGTAAGACCTGATGGCGTGAAAATCAGACTTGACTTCGTTGAAGATAGAGAAACCATTGCAAATAATATTGAGATTGGGTATCTTGTAGAAAGACACCTGTCTGATGGTGATATTGTAATGTTTAACAGACAACCATCATTGCACCAAATGTCAATTATGGGTCATTATGTTAGAGTATTACCTGGTAAGACCTTTAGATTACATCCATCAGTATGTCCTCCTTACAACGCCGACTTTGATGGGGATGAGATGAATCTTCACGTACCTCAGAGCGAAGAAGCAAGAGCAGAAGCTATACTCTTAATGCGTGTACAAGACCAATTAATTTCTCCAAGATATGGAGGTCCTATAATTGGAGCATTACGTGACTTTATCACTGGAGCATATTTGCTTACAAAGGATGACACCACTTTAACACCACAAGAATTTGCAAATCTTGCAATGTTGGGTGGTTACACAGGAACATTCCCAGATCCGGCAGTTAAAGCAAAAGGCGGTTCACTTTATAGTGGTAAACAACTCTTTTCGCTTTTCTTACCAAAGGACTTCAATTATGTTATAACTTCAAAATGGTCTAAAGGAACAAAGGGTCCTGTAAAAGATGTTGTAATTAAAAATGGTCAACTGGTAAGTGGTGTAATTGACAAAGCATCAATTGGTGCAGAAGAACCTGATAGTGTTCTACATAGAATTACAAAAGATTATGGATATGAGGAGGCAAAGAATTTCCTTAATTCTATCTTGATTGTACTAAAACAATTCATCACTGGATACGGATTTAGTTATGGTTATGCTGATCTTGAACTTGCAACAAAGACAAAAGATGGAATTCTTGAAAATATTCAAGAATCATATGACAAAGTATATGATCTCATATCTCAAGCAAAGAAAGGTACTCTACAACTCAGCAGAGGTCTTTCCGCTGATGAAGCATTAGAGGCTCAAATCGTAAATGAGCTTTCAAAAGCAAGAGATAAAGCTGGAAACTCGGCAGACAAATCTTTTGATGAAACCAATGCAGGAAGAATAATGGCAACAACTGGTGCTAGAGGTTCTTCATTAAACATTGGTCAGATGGCAGGTGCACTAGGTCAACAATCCATTAGAGGTAGAAGAATTCTCAAAGGTTATAGTAACAGAGCATTACCACACTTCAAAGAAAATGATGCCAATCCAGACGGTAAAGGATTTGTAAAATCCAATTATAGAGAAGGATTGTCTACTTTGGAATTTTTCTTCCATGCTATGGGAGGAAGAGAAGGTCTTGTCGATACTGCAGTTAGAACACAGCAAAGTGGTTACATGCAAAGAAGACTCATCAATGCACTTGAACATCTCAAACTAGAATACGATGGAACAGTACGAGATCCTCATGGTCACATAATACAATTCCTTTATGGTGAAGATGGAATAGATGTAGCAAAAAGTGATCATGGTGAGGCATTTAGAATTGCTAGATTGATAGAATCTGAAAGCATCATTGATTCAGGAAAGAAATCTACCAAGGAAGAAATTACAGAACTAGTTAAAAAATATGCAAAGACATTCAACCCACGTTTATCAAAAACTGTACTTGAAGCTTTACTAGAATCAAAACTTAGCAGAGAAGGTGTTGATAAAGTCTGTAAAAAAGCATTAGAACTTTATGATAATGCAAAAGTTGAACCTGGTCAAGCAGTAGGTGTAGTGACAGCCCAATCAATAGGTGAACCGGGTACTCAGATGACACTTAGGACATTCCACTTTGCTGGTATCAGAGAAAGAAACGTAACTCTTGGACTACCAAGATTGATTGAACTTGTAGATGCAAGAAAGAAACCAGTAACACCAACAATGGATATCTATCTGGAAGAAAATTACAAAAAATCAAAAGAAAAAGCAATCAAAGTAGCCAGAGAAATTCTACACACCAAAATTAGTGCATTGATCTCTAGTACTGAAACAGATTATTCTACAAAGATTAAGCTCAATCTTAATCAAGATAAGCTAAGAGAAAGAGCATGTACAATTGAGAATGTGGTAGATGCATTACAATCTTCCAAGAAAAAATTCGAGATTGAACCAAGTGGAAATTCCATTACCTTGACTCTGCCAGAAGAATCTGATACTCAGACTGTTCTTGCAATGAGAAACAAAATACTTTCAACTACTGTTAAAGGTGTTACTGATGTAGAACGAGTAACAATCGTACAACAAGGAGAAGAATGGGTTATACAAACTTCTGGCTCAAACATAGCAAAGGTATGGGAAATAGATGGCATAGATAAGAAAAATATCAGAACTAATAATATATTTGAAATAGCAGGTAGCTTGGGCATAGAGGCTGCACGAAATTCATTGATAAATGAATTAAATTCCACACTATCTGATCAAGGTCTAGAAGTTGATGTGAGATATCTTATGTTAGTGTCTGATTTGATGTGTTCTAGAGGATACCTACAACAAATTGGAAGACACGGAATAGCTGGAACAAAGACAAGTGTACTTGCAAGAGCTGCATTTGAAATTACCGTTCCAACAATTGCAGAAGCTGCACTAGCAGGAGAAGTTGAAGAACTCAAAGGAGTAACAGAAAATGTTATAGTGGGTGCAAATATTCCAATAGGTACAGGAACAGTTGATCTATACATGAGAGTGGTTCAAGATGGTTAAACTATTAGAAAAAGTAATCAAGGATGCAATTGAGGATGACAAATGCTATTTTGGTACTAAAGAAGCAATTAGTACAATTAAAAATTCAAAGCTTATTGTTTTATCACATTCAGTTTCAGAAGAGATACTTGAAAAAATACAAGAGGCAGCTAAAAATGCAAAGGTTCCAACTTTAAACTATAATGGATCTTCAGTTGAACTTGGAAGACTATGTGGAGCACAGTTCCGAATTTCTGCACTATCGCTTAAGACTTTGAGCGATACTAATCTAAAAGCAATCACAAAAGAACTTGAAATAGAGAAGAAATAATCCAATGTCATTTTCCCCTCATGTTTTCTATCAAGATTTAAATGTCCCACAAAGAGATCGAGTTTAAAAAAGGCATGACGGAAACAATCAAACTAACAACAGATCAAATAAAACTAATGTCACTTTTTCAGAATGTGACTGGAGCTACTGCAAGAGATTGTATTGAAGATGAAAAACAAGACCGAGTCATATTTGTAGTAAATCAAGGTAAAATGGGGTTAGCTATTGGTAAAGGTGGTTCTACGATAAAGAATTTACAGAATGTGGTAAAAAGAAATGTTGAACTTGTAGAATATTCTGAAGATCCAGCTGAATTTCTTAAGAATATGCTAAATCCAAAGCTAGTTTCTGAAGTAAAAATAAACAAAAGATTGGACGGTTCACTTCAAGCAATCATTCTAGTTGATGCAAAGAAGAAAGGAATTGTAGTTGGCAGAGAAGGTCGCAATGCCGAAAAAGCAAGACTATTAGCCAAGAGATACTTTCAAATTTCTAGCGTGCTTATTCAAAGTCCGGAGAAAATAATGGAGTAAATGGTATGGCAAAATCACCACTAGGTCTATTTGCAGGAAGAGTTCTAAAGGATAAAAGAAAACGCCAAAAATGGTCTATAGGTACTTACAAGAGAAGAGAATTAGGTCTTGATAAGAAGGCTAGTCCACTTGGAGGCGCACCACAAGCTCGCGGTATAGTTTTAGAAAAAGTTGGAATAGAAGCAAAGCAGCCAAACTCTGCAGTAAGAAAATGTGTTAGAGTTCAACTCATAAAGAATGGTAAAACAGTTACTGCTTTCCTTCCTAGAGACGGCGCACTTAATTTTGTTGATGAGCACGACGAAGTACATGTAGAAGGTATGGGTGCATCCATGGGAGGAGCGCTTGGGGATATTCCTGGTGTGCGTTGGAAAGTCTTCAAGGTAAATGGAACTTCACTTAAAGAACTTGTTTACGGAAAGAAAGAGAAACCTAGGAGATAAAAAATGGCAGAAACACAGAATCTTTTACTTTTTAGAAAGTGGGATATCTCTAATATTGATATTAAAGATCCTGGTTTGAAAAATGTGATATCTCTTAAACAAGGAATAATGCCTCTAACTTTTGGTAGATCAGCGCTTAAACGATTCAATAAATCTGACGTTAACATTACTGAACGACTAATTAACAAACTATCTCACTTTGGAAAGAAATATGCAAAAAACACTGGTAGGATGGGCGGAAAGAAAATTCGTGCAATCAATACAGTAAAGGCAGCATTTGATATAATACATCTAAAGACTGGAAAAAATCCAGTTGAAGTTTTGATAAGGGCAGTAGAACATTCTGCGCCAAATGAAGATACAACCAGAATAGTTTACGGTGGAACCGTTTATCATGTTTCAGTAGACGTTGCTCCGCTAAGAAGAGTTGATCTAGCATTAAGATTCATAGCAGAAGGTGTTAGAGATGCATCATTTTCTAATCCAAAAGCAGTAGAGGAAAATCTTGCAGAGCATTTGATACTTGCCTCTGGAAATGACATGAATGCTCCTTCTGTTAAAAAGAAGAACGAATTAGAAAGAATTGCAATGGCCTCTAGATAGAGACCACGTTTTTTAAAAAATAATAGATAGCCCGAGGCAGATTCGAACTGCCGTCCCCAGGTGTCCTCTCGTAAGATCCAGAGCCTGAGATCCCTGATCCAAAATTGTTTGACCGCTAGACTATCGGGCTACCGAGACGACTGGTATTTCTTGAGAATATATTATTTTGTACTTGCCTCACGGACCGCAGTGGAATAATCACAATTTGCTCCAAGTCTCATGTAAGGAATTAATCTATAATGAATGGAATAGATCTTATTTTCTTTGTATAAAATTCCTTTTAACAAAAGCGAAACAAAACCTCCTGCAATTCGAGATGATGGAATGTTCAATTCCTGACAGACTTGATCACGTCTTTTCTTGTACTGTTGAGTGGTAAAGATATTGGTGTTTAATTCCAAAATTAATGGCCACATGACTTTTTCCCAGACAAATCTTCGGTTTTGAGTAGCAGATGCATACTTTCCTTTCTCTTCTAGCATTGATAACGTTCAAAAAGTTCTGATCTCCATTTATTAGTTGATGGTATCAAAAATAGAAGAGGCATTAGAGCTATTATCTAAAAACTGGAAAATTGAACCTATCATTCTGGATTTTATTCTGGGTAAAAAAACAGACGTTGCAGATTTTCAGGTTAAAGTAAATGATGTAATTTTTCATATTCCATATCTTAGAGATGAAAATGGATATGTATTGTGGAAATGCTACTGGCCTGACTGCCATAATTGTTGTAATAGACAAGGAAGACTCCCACTTACAAGTAATGATCTAATAACAATAAGTAAAAATCTAAAGTACGATAAAGTTTCTGATTTTATAAAAAAAGAGACCAATATCTCTACTTGGGAAGAAAAAGGCCCCGAAGGAAATTCTGTGGTGATGACCATGATAAATCTAAAACGTAAAGAAGATGAAAAAGAGTCAGAAGATGGAACTTATATCCGATGTAGATTTCTTGATGAAAAAGGCTATTGTGGACTTCATCCATCTAGGCCGGGAGTATGTTATCTTTACCCGTTCTCATCATGGCTTGAAAATGAAAAGGGAAAAGCCAGAGTACATGCTACATTTCAATTCACAGGAGACTGCCCTGGATTTTATTTCGCAAAATCTCATGATGAAATGAAACAAGTTTTACTTGAATATTCTAAAATGATCTATGATTATACTATGAACTCAAATAGAACAACAAGAGAAAATTTCGGTTATGTAAGTATGTGATTCTAAGCTTTTGCTACTTTCATCATATCTGTCATCTTAATCTCCATTCCAAATCTGCTCTCGTTTTTCTTCATATATCTGTAAATGGATAACATGTCGAAAAAATTCTTCATTACTCCAAACTTACTTTCCATTTTATTTCTTACAAAAGATAATACCTTGGAATAAATGGCAAATTTTTCAAGTACCATTTGTCTATATCTCTCATTATTTCCTAATGTTTCAACAAAAATATCAGCACAAGTCATACTTGGAATTATCCCCTCGCCCAATAATGGATAAACTGTTCCTATCGATTCTCCAACTCCCACCACCTTTCCATGATAGAATGGTTCACAAAGATTAGGGGTAGCAAGACGTATCGGTCTTCCAACGGTCTTTAGGACTTTGCCTCCATATTTTTTTAAGAATGCATTAGTTTCAACAATGTGATTTCTATTTTTATCTCCAGCCCCAATGTGGGCAATTTTATCACCTAGTGGGAAATACCAAAAATATCCACTGATGGAAGAAAATGGTCTAAGATAAAAATCGTCAAATGGTACCTTATCTTCGTATTCAACTTTGTATTGAAAAGTTGGTAGATGAAAATCCTTCTCAAGTCTTGGTAAATATGTTCGATGAAAACCTGTAGAATCAACAATCATATCAAATTCAGATTCCAGATCTGGTAATTTTGGAGCAGCTCCATAATGTATCTTGCATCCTTTTGCCATATCTTTTATCAATCCAATCTTGTTGTATGTACAAAGTCCTTTGAGTTTAATTTGGAATCTTTCTAAACCCATATCCACATACATCTGCTTTCCATCATGAATTACATAATCATTAAAATCAAGTCCGACCTTTTGAGAAAATTCTTGCATTGGTGCTTTTGATGTACCCCACGCACATATAGAATCGTGATTCTCTTGAGTAGATCTTTCAAAACCTACTACTTCGTGTTGATTCTTCAATCTTGCAAGGAGATATGCTCCTGCTACTCCAATTCCAACTACAGCAATCTTCAAACGATATTATACCACAAATTACCTAATAAAAACATGCGGCAATTGCTATTCTATTAGAATAGCTGGTTTGTATGGTCTAGCTGTTCTTGATTTATTTTTTGGATCATATTTGTCTTGATCTGATTCTGCAAATACTTGGGACGTGATTCCAAATTCTGCTTGTACAAGTGAATCCAACTCTGAAAGAATTTTCTTTTCATCAATTAAACCAATCCTATTTTTTGATTCTCTCTCTTCTTGTGATTCTGATAAAATATCATTAACCGTTTTTTTAACAAAATCTGGATCTTTCTTTATTTCCTCTGTTTCCTTGTCTGCAATGAGTGATTTTATTAGAGTCCCTATGTTGACCTCGCCTTCAACTACTTTGGATAAAATTTTCTGATAGGCCTTTACTTTCCATGGCGCTGGTGTGTAAATTGTTATTTTCTTAGGAATAATCTTTGTGACCTTGATTATGTTTTTGATATCTTCAATAGTATTTTTTAGTAGATTTTCAGATTGAATTGAACCAAAATCAATACTGTCAGCATGATATGTAGGCCAGGAAGACTTTGATACAATGCCTGGATTTCCTAATCTGTACCACATCTCTTCTGATATGTATGGTGCAAAAGGTGACATCATTGCTACTCTTATAGAAAATATTTCATGCAAAATTCCTAAGAAATCTTCACGTTTCTTTGCGGTAACTCGTTTCATATACCATTGAAGATCTGACTCAAATTCATAGAGTATGAAATGTAATGCTTCTCTTAATCGCATTTTTTGTATTGATGAAGTTGTCGCGAAAATCATTTGTTCAATCTTACTTTTTATCCATCTATCCTCTTGTTCGAGTTTGACATTTGGGACAGATTTGTATTTTGAACATTCATCTAACATGCTTTCTAATTTGTTCTTTATTCCCCTGACTGCTTCTTGGTTGAAATCTGCATCTTGTAATAGCTCTGCCGAAATTAAAATTGCAAGTCGTATGGAATCTGCACCATGAATTCTTATGGCATCTCTAAGAGGAATTATGTTTCCTTCTGATTTTGACATCTTTTTTCCATCCATGAGAACTGAGCCATTGACTACAATTTCTTCAGGCCAGTATTCCTTTGGAAATATTGCTATGTGGTTGAAGATGAAAAATGTTAGATGATTTGGTACTAGATCTCTGCCTGAATGCCTTGCATTAACTGGATAAAAATACTGGAATTCTTTTTTTATCTTCTCCAGTAGATTGGGTGTTATTTTACATTGAGACGATACCTCTTCTGAATTCCCTTTGTTCAAAAATATGTGATCGAAAAAAATATCTGATGTGTTTTCTGATGTAATTTCTTTGCTGTTTACATATTTTGCTATTGTATAATATGCCATGTAAATTACTGAATCTGATAAACTCTCTATTATCCAGTTTTTATCCCATGGTAATTTTGTCCCTAATCCGTGTTGTCTTGCACATGCTCGCTCTCGTAACCAATCTACCACATTATTGAATTCATTTCTAATTTCTTCTGGTAAAATTTTCATCTCATTTATCCATGAATGAACTTTTATTTTCCATTCTGGATCTGAATAATTAAGAAACCATTGATTGTTGAGTATTTTTACTACACATTCTGCACCACATCTGCATCTTATGGGCGTCTCATTTAGTTCGTATAAAATATCAGCATTTCCGGTTTCCAGCATCCATTTTTTTACTTCTTCTTTTGCCTCTGAGACTGTCTTGTTAACAAATTTTCCAGTATTTTGTTTTAATCTTCCACTGTAAAATTCCTTTGAGTAAATCTCCTTGGTAGCTTCTTCTAACTTGGGACTATTCTGATTTTCAATTTGAAGTCTAATTATTACATCTTGAGCAGGAATTTCTCCATACCCCTCCGTTGCAATTATTGGAATAGCAGTAATATCTAGAATCTCAGAAAGATTAGGATATTTTGTAAATTCTTTTTTCAGATCTTCTAAAGCCTGATAATCAAAAGGAGCGTGCGCCGGAACTGACATTACTATACCTGTACCGTTCTCACTTTTGACAAAACTTGCAGGTAGAATTAGAACATAATCATTTCTTTGAGGAACTTGAACTTTTTTACCTACTAGTTCTTTGCCTGATATTTTATCTAATCTTGTTATTGTTTTATTATGAAATTCTAACTTTCTTGCACACTCGCTGGTTACTATCCATTTTTCATCATTGACTTGGATAATTTCATAGATAAATTCTGGATTTATCCAGATGTTTGTTACTCCGAAAATAGTCTCAGGTCGTAATGTCGCAGTCGGAATGACGTATTTATCATACTTGAATTTGATAATTGTGTATTCTGTAAAACTTGGCTCTACATCTCCCTGGGTATCGTGCTGAGAGACAGGATTCTGATCCTTTGGACACCATCCCACAGGATGAGTCCCCTGAATTATCAAATTCTTCTCTTTTAATTTTCCAAATTGCCATTCAATAAACTTGTTATACACAGGATCTATTGTAGTAAACTCTCTTCTCCAATCTATTGAATATCCCATCTCTTTCATTCCAGCCTTTATTTCATGGTGAAAATAATCTGCAATTTTTATTGGCTCTGAAAATTCTCGTATCTTTTCATCTGGAACCTTGTATATGCTACGAAATGTTTCTAATAATTTGATGTCGTTGTCTTGAACCCTTCTAGCCATACCGAGAATAGGAGTTCCTGTATAGTGAAACCCCATTGGGAATAATACGTTATAGCCCATCATGCGCATAAATCTAGCATGAACATCTGCGAGTGTGTATGTTCTTCCATGCCCAATATGTTGTGGAGAATTGGGGTATGGATAAGCCACAGTCACAAAGAATTTTTTTTCATTATTAGGATCGGTCTCAAAATATTTCTCGGTTTCCCATTTGTGTCTCCATTTTTCTTCAAGTGAAGTCCAGTCCATTTTACTATCTTTCTCCAATAATTGATTTCTCAATAGTTAGGAGTGCATCTTTTATTTTGGATAGATCTTTTCCTCCCCCTTGACCAAATGTATCTCTTCCACCTCCTGAACCGCCAAGTACTTTGGATACATCCTTTACAAGATCCCCTGCTTTCTTGGTTGAAATTGCTTCAGCACCACAAAAGGCAATTATCTTGATTGTTTCATTTTTTATTATTAAGGCACAATAGATCAACGATTTTTCAATCTTAGTTGCCATCTCTCCTGTAGATATGTGAAATTCTTCGTCAAGTTCTTCTTCAACTGTACTGTAAAGTTTAACCTGTCCGATATTCTTTGCCTCTGCAATTGCCTCTTTTGCAGATGATTCTGAAGTTCTTTTCATTAATTGTTTTAATTTTCTTTTTGCATCATCCGAATCCTTCATTACATGTTCAAACGATTCTAACATCTTTTCTTTGCTTGAACCAAGTGATTTTACTATATGTGAAATCTTTCTATCTTGAATTTGAGTATACTTTAGTGCGGCCTCGCCAGAAACAAATTCTAACCTTACTACTCCGTCTTGGATTCTCTCAGCTTTTGTAATTTTTATTAATCCTAACTCACCAGTCTTTTTAACATGAGTTCCACCACAAGCTTCTACATCATATCCTTCTATGTTGACAATTCGAACTAGTTTTACTGGCACAACTCCTCCCTGATAAATTCTAAAGCCATACTCTTGTTCAGCTTCGCCTCTTTCAAACTGATTAATCGATATCGGAATATTTTTTCTTATAGTAGTGTTTGCAAGATCCTCTATCTTCATTATTTCTTCTTCTGTAAGATTTGAATGATGAGTGATGTCAAGTCTTGCATAATCTACATCCTTGAATGCAGAATGCTGCCATATCCATGAACCCAATATGTTTCTAGAAGACGCGTTTAGCACGTGAGTACTTGTATGATTACGTGTTATTCCAAATCTTCTTGTAGAATCTATTTTACATTTTACCATTATGCCTTCTTTTGGTGTGGCATCTCTCATCTCATGTAATACTACACTTCCATGTTTTGTGACATCTATAACATTAAATTCAGAAATTTTTCCATGATCTGGCTCTTGTCCGCCCCCTCTTGCATAAAATGATGTTTTATCTAGAATGACAAATTTATTATTAATAACTCGAAGAACCTTGGCTTCAAATTCATGAGGATCATCTTTGTAATATAACAATTCTGTATCGAGTATTCCCTCCAAATTCAGTTCCTGCTTTTTTTCAGCTTTCTCAGATTGATGTAAATCTGTTAATCTTTCATAGAACGTTGAAGGAATTTCTGGAATTATCTGATATTCTTTGAGAAAATCCGGAGTTATGCCATCTGACTCATACAACCTAATGAGATCATCTACTGACAATTTCTTATTTTGTGTCTTGAGAGTGGCTGCCATGTTTTTCATTCTGACTCTAGATTCATTGTAACGACCCTTTTCTACCTCAATTATTGTCTTAACATCATTACGAGTTTGTTCAAGCTCTGGGTAAGTTGATTTTAGATAATCTATGTGTAGATCAATCAAGTCATTGAGATCAAAGTTCCAGCCAAATCTATCAATTGTAGCAAGTGTTCTTCTTAGAATCATTCTCAAGTTGTATCCTCCCCCCACATTACTTGGCAATGCACCATCAGAAATTGCAAAAATTAGGGTTCTCAAATGATCAGCTATCATGTATATGCCTTCAAGTGGAGAAATTATCTTGTCTTGTTTTGTTTCATCTAGGCCTGCAATTCTTGCAGCAGTTTTTCTGACTATTGAGATGTCTTCTGATTCTGATAGAGCTTTTGCAACTGCCATGAAATATTTTGAAATTATGCTTGAATCTATATTGATGCCTATTTTTTCTATCATATGGTTTGTTATGGGTCCAAAACAGCAATCATATGCAGTTGGAGTTCCCATCGTTATCCATGCGAATCTTTCAAGGCCTGCTCCCATGTCGATAATCTTTTGATCTAAAACGGTATAGTTATTCAAATCTCCTTGGAATTCAGTAAATACTGCATTACCAAGTTCTAAACCTCTTACAAAATATTCAAGTGATGAACCAAAAGATCCACCTCCTGCCCAGACATCTTCAACAAACACTATTTCCTTTTTATTAATTCCTAATCTGTCAGTAAGAAGTTTAAAATCAAGTTCCACACATCTATCCTTCCAATATCCCTGTGAATTTGGTATACTATGTTGTCCTATCATGCAAAAACTAGAAAAATGTCTTCCAGTTACTCCGACATTCTCAATATCTTTGAATCTAAGACAAGTTTGAGGAACAATTAACGGATTGGCAGGAAATTCAAAAACAACTTTGGAACCCATTACTCTCTGAAAATCTACTATTGATGCAATCGTAAAATAAAGGTCATCACGCCATCTGCAAACTACTGGATATCTTCCAACTGATTTGTGATTATTCTCTACAAAGAAAGATTCTACTTCTTTCCACGCTTGTGTATAATCAAATCTCTTTTTTGTGGGTGGGTCTCCAATGAATGAATAACTATTTTCTATATGATCAGGACACAAATTCATGTTATCATCTAAAGTCCAAAAAAACCTTCGACATTTACTACATGATTTTCTTCTAAATCCTTCACTTTCAAATAATGAAACTTTATAGTATCTATCTGGATCAGTGGAGAACTTTGAAAGGATCAGATCTTTGTCCATTTCACAATTTTTTCTTCTGACTGATATTAAGCATTCTGAAGCAACACATTAAATATGATTTATTAGAAAAGTTTCTCATGTTTCAAAGGAAGGGCTGGAAAGAAGGAGACTTTGTCTTTGCGTCCAAGCCCAATGGTGAGTATAGCGATATCATTGTAGGCATTGTAACAGGGGTAGAAAACACTAACATTGGTGTTAATGGAATTGTGATAAATCCTGTAGGTCTAAAGAATAAAGTATCACAAGGAAAAGCAGGTCCTCAATCAGTTGAGATTCTGAAAAATCCTACTCCGAAGGAGTGTATCTTTGCCTTGATCTATAGAGTTGAACACAATAATTTTACTGGTATATTTGATGTAAATAATGATCCAGTAGAAAAAATCCACAAAAATATTCATAACATTATTTCGGGTTGGGTTAGAGAATCAATTCCTGAATTGATTAATAACGTACTCTCTTTACCTACTGGTACAGAAAGGGATCAAGCAAAGCGACTTCTAAAACAAAGAATGGATACACTTTATGATAAAGAATTGAAGAAATACATGTATTCGATCTGTAGAGGTCTTAAGATCTTAAACTAAAAAAGGCATTTTTAATTTATTTTTTATTCAACGCTCCATAGTTTTATATTATGCCTCTTGCAAAATTTGTTTACAATGGAATACGTATACGCTGCATTGCTTTTGCACAAACAAAAGAAGGAGATCAGCGAAGCAAATATTGCTAATGTTGTAAAGGCTTCTGGTGCTGAAGTAAATGAGGCACAAGTAAAAGCGCTTGTAGCTGCACTAGCCGATGTAAACATTGAGGAAGCAATCAAAGCTGCCCCAGTAGCAGTTGCTGCACCAGCCGCACCATCAGGTGGAGGCGCAGCAGAAGGAAAGAAGGAAGCTGAATTACCATCTGCAAAGACCGAAGAACAGGCTATGGAAGGTCTTTCGGCACTATTCGGTTAAAACTGTAATTTTTATCCCCTTTTTGTAATTTCTTAAAAACATTATTTACTATCATCTTGGTTAATTTGTTATTTGACTGAATTATCATCTCCGATCCAAATAATTGTCTTGATATTGGATTTGTTTGGAACTATGGCCTTTGCTGTCACAGGTGCATTCAAAGCAATAGAACACAAGGCAGACATTGTAGGAATTATTATCCTTGCAACAATAACTGGTGTTGCCGGAGGAACTATACGAGATATCATCCTTGGTCATTTTCCGCCTCACTCTATTTCTGATCCAAATTATGTCATTATTACTACAACAACCGGTGTTGCAATATTCTTTCTCTATCCTAAGATGCAAAAACATTGGAATTTATTTTTAAAATTTGATGCTCTTGGATTGGGAGTCTTTACTGCAATTGGTGCCACATTAGCATATCAGTTATTTGGAATGAACTTTCTTGCTATGGCCATGGCGGGAATGTTAACAGCTGTAGGAGGAGGAATTCTGAGAGATATGTTTGTAAATGAAATACCTATGGTTTTTGTCAAAGAGCTTTATGCATCGGCAAGTTTTCTAGGTGTTGTTGTTTTTTACATTATTTTAATCGCTAAATTTCAAATTGAAGTGGCAACAATTGGATCAATTGTGGCAACTGCCATACTGAGACTAGTTGCTATGAAATACAATTGGAATTTACCAAAAGTCCGTGGATAATTTTCTAAATTATTGAGTGGTATAGTTCTTTAGCTTTCCTGACAGTGATTTGGCTTGTCCGTGAGCCCTCTGAATAGTGGATTCCTTAGTGTCTTCAGTAAGGAAACCTGATTCTACTGCAAGTGATCTTGCCTGCTGGGAAGCTCTTGAAAGTATGATATTGACATTCTCCTTGGTTACATATCCTATCTCTATGGATAATGATAATGCTTCTTGGTGAGCCTGTGCAAACGCCATTCTGTATTTTTCTAGATCTACTGTTAACTCATCTTGATTGTACACTATCTTTTCCTCCAAGGCGGAGTTTAGTACTATTCCAGCCTCTACTGCCTTGACATCAAGCTTACTAAGTAAGGTAGCCAATTTTGCAGATATGGTATCTCCCTTCTTTGCAGCTGTTGAATCCTTCGTAATCCAAACTGTTCCTTGATCAATTTTTGTTGAAACTCCAGCTTCTTTGAAATCTGTAAGAATTGGTCCAGGAGTAATTCCAGTGTTACCTGCTTTAATGACAACGTCTATGCTTGCTTTATCTCCACCTCTTGCAGCCATCATTATTTTGTTTTTACCTAATAAAATATTCAGTCTGATTGGACTCATATTTGTAAACATCAAAACACATTGTCCAACTAACTTTTCTGCAAGTTTCTCTAGTCCTGGAATCTTTAATGTTGAAAGTGACTTTTGTGCAACTTTATCTTTGATACTTACAATTTCTACGTCTCCTTTGAATTTTTTTCTTAATGGTAATAATTGTGAAGATCTTACTTTTTCCATTCTAACTAGTGCTATGACTTTGTATTTACTTGGTAATTCTTGAAGCTGCTGATACATCTGCATTTTCTTTTGAGGATATTTTGTTCTATTCTGGTGCATCTTACTTCGTTCCTGATTGCGATACTGGTTTAATTATTTTTCCCATACTTGTCTTGATCATTATTTTTTTGATGTTCTTATCACCGCTTGGTAATTTCTTTTCTATTGTGTTAATTACTGCATTAGCATTTGCAAGTAAATCTTCATCAGACATTGTTTCATCACCAATCTTACATGCTAAAGAAAGAGAATTTTTCAATTTCACTTTGATTGAAGATCTGAATCTTTCCAATATTGAATCAATTGGGGCATTGAATGGAAGTGGTGTTGGCATCTTGCCTCTAGGACCCATGAATTGACCCAATGTCTTACCTACATTTGCCATAACGGAAGTATCTGCAAGGAAAAAGTCATAACCATTAATTAATTTGCGTGATTCTCTCTTGTTTGTACCCATCTGTGTTATCTGTGCACTATCTATTACCATGTCTGCATTAGCACTTTTTGCTTTTACACCAAGATCTCCCGAAGCAATTACGCAAATTTTAGCTGACTGACTCATCTTTTTTGGTAACTGAACTGTCTCAGTTATTGCAAATCCTTTCTTTACATCAACATCTCTGAAAGTCATGATTAGCTCTACTGACTGCTTGAATTTTCTGGCCTTTGTAGTCTTTTTAGCCTCTGCTATCATCTGAGATATCTGAGATTCTGTAATCATTACGGAAATCTTTCTGATTTGCCTATTTAAAATCCTTTAGCGACAAAATCATTCGAGAAATGCTAACATTATAAAATTTTCATGTTGTTTAACTTATCTTGAAATAAGAATATACTTTTGGCAAAAGGAACTTACATTTATTAAATACTAATAAAAATAAGTCGCAAAGTTGCACAAATTCGATAAATTGGATATGGACATAATTACTGAACTTAGCCGAGACGGTAATGCGTCAGTTCCTAACCTCTCAAAAAAACTTGGAGTAAATACTTCAGTTCTATATAGTAGAATTAAGAGACTTGTTAAGAAAAAATTAATCAAGAAATTTACCATTGTTGTTGATGAATCTCTGATTGGGATAGGAGTAAGGGCTACCATGGGTATTAACAGGGATCCAAAGTTAAAGGACCAGATCCATAAGGCATTGATAAAAACTCCTGAAATAGTTGCAATATCTGAAGTTACTGGACGCTTTGATATTCTGTTAACTCTGAGAGCACAGAACCTTGAAGAATTACATACTGTGGCTATAGAAAAGATAGGTAAGATAGAAGGAATTCAAAATACTGAAACTTTTGTTGAATTACAAAGAACCGATAAGGACGCAGTTTATTCCGTAATTGAATAATTTACTTGAATTTATCGTCCCACTTGCCTGCTTCTAATTCAGCTGTTGCCTCTTTAGGATTTTTACCATCTATTTTTACTCCAAGTGCCAAGCAAGTTCCGATTATTTCTTTTGTAGCGGATTTTATATTTAGTGCATAGGATGAATCTATCTTTAACTTTGCAACTTTGATAACTGAATCAGGTGATATTTCTCCAACCCATGTTGCACCAGAAGTTCCTGAACC
>QYPM01000055.1 GCA_007280465.1 Nitrosopumilales archaeon | reverse complement strand
GATCCTACAAAAAAAGTCACATCTGCAGAAGGAATTGATGGTTTTACTGCATTATTTAGGAGTAGATATTCAAAACTGCTCAAAATCATGATGCAACGTGCACAGTCAAAGAAACTAACTCCCATTTCAAACGTGACCAATAGCAAATTGGATGATGAAACCTACATTGCTGGACTATTGATGGATAGAAGGATAGACAGGGATGTAACAAAACTAGTCATAGATGATCCATCAGGATCAATAGAACTGTTAATTTTTAATAAGGAAATACAAGAAACTGCAAATTCTTTGTTAATTGACCAGTTTGTAATGGTATCAATTGCAAGTGGGAAGAATGGAGGATTTTTTGTAAAAGAAATTCTTGTTCCAGATATACCTGATCATATTGCAAATCGCTCAAAGACTGAAACCTATGCAGTTCTAATCTCAGATTTGCATGTAGGAAGTAAGTTCTTTATGGAAAAAGAGTTTTCAGAGTTTGTTTCATGGCTTTCAAGTCCTGATCCAGTAGCAAGAAAAGTCAGGTTTGTACTGGTTGGTGGAGATATAATTGATGGAATTGGTATCTTTCCAAATCAGGACAAGGAACTCTTACTGTTAGATGTTGACCAGCAGATGGCAAAGGCTACTGAACTTTTGGACAAGATTCCAAAACACATCAAGGTATTCATCATTCCTGGAAACCATGACCCAGGAAGAAGAGCCCTTCCCCAGCCAGCAATTCCAGAAAAACATAACATGCATCTTTGGAATAGAGAGAACTTTTTCATGCTTGGTAATCCCTCTATGCTTGAGCTAAACGGGGTTAAGATCCTCATGTTCCACGGACAAAGTCTTGATGATGTTGTCGGTAGTACTCCAGGACTTAGTTATGCACAACCAGCAAAAGCCATGCGAGTTTTGCTCAAGACCAGGCATCTCAGTCCAATATATGGTAAAAGAACGCCAATTGCACCAGAATTGGAAGACTTTATGGTGATATCTGAAGTTCCAGATATTTATCATTCTGGACACATACATGTTGTTGATCTTGATATGTACAAAGGAACATTGATTGTAAACTCTGGTGCATGGCAAAGTCAGACTCCATTTCAGGCCAGTGTTGGAATTAATCCCACACCTGGAATAGCTATTATTGTAAATCTTGCTACAATGAAGGTTTTTACAAAAGACTTTACTGAAAATTTTAGTTAAAATTACAAAAGATCTTCTAATGTAAGATCTTCTTTGAATGCTTTTTTTACAGTATCAGCATTAAGTGTAAGATTATATTTTTTAGTTCGTCCATGCATACCTTGATGAATAATTTTTCCTGTGATAAGTCCAGTCATTTCTATCTCGCTTAGCATTTGTGTAATTCTACGTTGAGTAAGTTCTTTTTGTCTAGTAATTTTACAGAGGTTTTTGTATGAATGATATATCTCACCTGTAGTATTTCCACCTGCCTTCATTACTCCTAATATTAGTAATTTTTCATGTAGTGGGTATGAGTTTAACGCAGTAGTTTCCTTGTCTTCTTCCATCTTAAGGGAGGCTCGTCGTATGTGCTCCTCTTTTACTGTATCAGATTGTTCACGTTCGGCAATCTCACCTGCTACTCTTAGTAGGTCTATGGCTCTTCTTGCATCACCATGTTCCTGCCCAGACATAGCTGAACAGAGGTTTATGGCTGCTTGCTCTACCGAATTAGGGATAAAGCCGGCCTTGATACGTTCTTCTAGAATTTCTTTAATCTGTCCAACTGTATAATTGGTAAAAACAACCTCTTCCTCACTTAGGCTGCTCAAGACCCTAGGATCTAGTCTTTCCTTGAATGTAAGATCATTTGAGATTCCTATTAGGGTCAATGTGCCTTTTTTTAGTCTTTCATTAGCCCTTGTTAATGAATAGAATACATCTTTACCTGATTTAGACACAAGTTCTACAAGATAATCTATTTCATCCACTACAAATACTGTGTTTAGACCATCTTTCTCAATTGCCGAAATAATACGATTGAATACTTCACTAATTGAAAGTCCTGTTGAAGGTAATTCTTTTTGAGATGTAAGTCCTAACTGTCTTCCAAGTTTTACTAGTAGCCCATAGAGTGTAGTCTCTTCTTTTGCATTTGCATAAAGTAGATGAATGGGAAAGGAGTTGTCTTTCACTCGTTCCTGTATTTTACCTAGGACTTTTTTAACTACTAGAGTTTTACCGGTTCCTGGTTTTCCATAAACTAGTAAATTAGATGGACGTGATTTTTTTAATAGAGGTAATAGTGATTGTGTAACCTTTTTTTGTTCTTCTTCTCGATGTAATATAATATCAGGGATAAATGAGTAATGTAGGACTTCACGATTTTTAAATAGGGATTTTCCACTCTCTGCATCATCTAATAATTTATCAATCGGATCTTTTGTCAATGACCCACACACCATTGTTTCTTCTCTATCCACATATGGATTCTACCATAATAATCAAATTAGAATTGAATAACTAAACCAAATTTAGTATATCATTAATTATTTTTATTTTTATTTTCATTAAAAAAATTTTTTAAATAAAGCTAGAGTGGAAGTATAGGTGTGTGGGTATTCCTAAGATGATGTTAACAATTAGTGAACATTCTGTTAATTTTTGATTAAAAAAGACCAAAATGACCCCTTTATTTCCAGTCCAGGCGTGGAGATGACTCTTAACATTGTTAACATCCAAAAGGCAACCCCCTTATTTCCACTCTAGGCATAAAATTTAGGGTTATTTGAATATAAACCCCAAAGAGCCTGTGAAGATGCCAAAAACACCCAGGCGTAGCCTAGGCAGTGAATGTTAACAAACCTAGGTGTTAACAATTCTTCTATGATCCGTTCAAGTGTTAACAGTTAACCAGATCGATCCCAATGGCTCGAAAAAGAATTAGAATAGATTTGGAAGACTCGGATGGTGCAAAGTATAACTTTAGCTTGGAAGGAAATGTTACCCGTGAAAAGATGCTAAAAATATTTGAATTGATGAATTTAATAAATATTGAAGAGCCAGAAACATCAACTCAACTAGACTCTATAGGAGCCAAAATATGGCATGTTATAGACAAGAATTTTCCAATAGGTAAATTCACATCATCTATGATTTTAGAAAAATATGAAGATGAATATGAGGAACCAATCAAGTTAAGCGTGATCTCTACCTATCTCTCTAGATTTGCCGTAAAGGGTAGAGTAGTAAGAGAGAAACAAGGAAAAGAATGGGCCTATCAAATACTAAAAATAGTCCAAAAAGAAAAGAGTGTGACTTAGGAGATTACTACTTTTTTGACCACTAGATGATCACCATCAATTGTTATCTTAACATAATCTCCCTTCTGAAGTTCAAGGAATTTTCTAAAGTCTTTAGGTATGGAAATCGTGCCTGCAGTAGTAATTTTAATAAGTTGTTCATTAGGCATGTTATTACATTATAAGAACAATAATTTAAGAATTTACTATTAACTAAGATTATTAAATTATGATGATTTTCTATGACTTTGACAAACAATAGAGGTTCTAATGATAAGATCAACTAAAAAATAACTTGATAAATGTTTAATTTCCTAATCTAAAACTATTGGTATCCTAAAAATTACTGAGCCGAGACCATCTTTACGACCCCTATTCTAGTAAGACCTTTCTCAGTTATTTTGTAAGTAAATGGCTTTGTTGACATGTCTCTTTCTACCAAACCATCCTCAAATAACTTCTTTAACATACGTGATGTGTGTTCTCTAGTCCTTTCTATTGTGATTTGGATGTCACGTGATGTCATGGGTTTTTCTGTGATTAATCGTAGAACATAATCTGTAGCATTACCAAACTGCATATTCTGTATTCTTTCCTTTGGTTTCTCTTCTTTGACAATTACTGGAGCCTCTTGCTGTATTTTTTGCTCCTTTTGTTTTGGAATTTGTGCCTGGGAAATTTCCTGTGATTCTGGTATCATTTCTGATGAATCTAAACGAATTTTCATATCTATTAGTAAATTTTCATAATATTGTAGACGTTCTGTTAGAATTTTTGCATTTTCTGACTCTGATACTAATCGTGGCTTTACCTTATTGTATATTGTAACAGCTACTAGTCCACCAATAAAAGAAGCAAATACACCTAAAATCACTCCTACATCTGGAATATCTACTAACATCACGATGTAACATCAAATGATGTGATTTATCATATTTGAGTAAAATTATTTTACACCTTACACATCAATATCGAACATATTTCATCACAACTTATCACAACCGCTTTTATGGATTATGCCTTTTTTGAACCTAAATTACAACTTACAAGTTCGGTTTAGTAGCTCTTGTATCACAAACATGACTTCTTCTTCACGTTCAGGAAAAACATCACTACTTTTTATCACAGAAATTTGTTCAGAGAGACGATTTATCACATCCATATCATCAGAACTAAGCACGCCTAGGCCTCTAAGAAGGATCCACGAATAGCATAATGCAGTTAACTTGTCCCTAGATTGATTTACTTGTCGATAAAATGCCCCTTTGCTGATAGTAAATTGGGAGTTTGTAAGGTTCTTACGTTTTAAAATAATTTCAATTTGTCTCTCTGTAAATAGAGATTTTTTTATAATTTGTCTAATAATATTACTAAAATTATCATCAGAAGGTTTGTTCATAGCTATACAATTCTGTATTACTTTATTCAATTAAACTTTTAATCAATAGATATTCAACCATTCATATGCAAAAAACCGAAGACTATCTTCATACTACTAGAAAGAAAAAAGGAACACTACTCTTTGTATTAATTGATTCTGAAAATTCCGCAGGACGATCTGCCTCAACTCTAGCAAAGGAAGCCGAAAAAAATGGGGCATCAGCAGTTCTGGTTGGAGGTTCATCGGCGACTGATCAACTAACCATGACTGAGACAGTAGCTAGTATCAAAAAAGCAATCAAAATTCCTGTAATTCTCTTTCCTGGCAATGTTACAGGTGTAGTTCCTGGCGCAGATGCAATACTTTTTAGCTCACTTTTGAACTCGGATAATCCATACTTTATCTCACAAGCTCAAGCCTTGGGAGCACCAAGTGTTCTAAGATTTGGCCTTGAAGCACTCCCTACAGCCTATATCATTATTGGCGAAGGAACCACGGTTTGGCATGTAGGTTCAGTAAGAACAATTCCATTTGACAAGCCAAATTTAGCAGTCATGTATGCCCTTTCTGCCCAATTCATGGGAATGCGATTTGTATATCTTGAAGCAGGCTCTGGAGCCAAATCTAATGTAAAACCTGAGATGGTTGCTGCTGTAAGGAAGCTTTTCAAAGGATTTCTGATTGTAGGAGGAGGTATTCGTAGCCCAGAAACTGCTGAAGAGATAGCTAAAGCAGGTGCAGACGCTATAGTAATTGGTACTTTCATTGAGAAGGGTGGAAGTTTTAAGACCATTTCCGATATCGTAAAAGCCATCCAATCTGTAAGGAAATAACATGTCAGAAAACCTTGCATTGAGACTAAAAGAAGTCCCAATGCCTCAAGACTACTTTGATTATTATACCAAAATATCTGAAGAGGTTTTTACCATTTTTGAACAAGCCGCTTCTGCCAAGGCAACACTTGCAGATTCCTCTGGGATGGTAGAACCAAGGATTGCTTTTGATCTTGCAGACCGTGTATCCAAAATGCACGACATTGATGTAACTGATAATCTACGAGCTCTCATTCAAAATACTCCAAAAGAATTAGCTGCTCTAAAGCTTGCAGAGGATATTGCACAGGGAAAGTATTCTGGACCTGATACAGATCTTCAGACAAAACTTGACCTTGCCGTACGTGTGGCTCTAGCTATAGTTACCGAGGGAGTTACCATTGCTCCTCTTCAGGGAATAAGCGAAGTTAAGATAAAGAAAAATGCAGATGGCTCTGAATACCTCTCTGTATCATTTGCGGGCCCTATCAGATCAGCAGGAGGTACTGAAGCAGCTGCTACAATGCTAATTGCAGATCATGTGCGAAAAATAGCTGGACTTGGGAAATATCAAGCAAACTCATTTGATGATGAGACTGGACGATTTGTAGAAGAATTAAGAGTATACGAGAGAGAAGTTGGAAGTTTTCAATTTCATGTTCCTGATCAAGATGTAGTAAGTGTTATCTCAAATCTTCCAGTTGAACTTGATGGTGTAGATACTGACCTGGTAGAAATTGTAAGTCATAGAAACATGGTAAGAATAGGTACCAATAGAGTAAGAGGAGGAGCCCTTCGTGTACTAAATGACGGTCTTATTGGCAGATCTCGTAAACTGCTCAAACTTATAGAATTGTACGAACTTGATGGCTGGGACTGGCTTAAGGATTTGAAAGGAGCAATCCAAACAGGTGATGCAGATGCAGCGGCTCATCGAATGAGGGAAGTGATTACAGGAAGATCCGTTCTTTCCATGCCTAAGAAACTTGGAGGATTTAGGCTAAGATATGGTCGATCATGTAATACGGGATTTGCCTCAATTGGTATTCATCCCGTAGT
>QYPM01000048.1 GCA_007280465.1 Nitrosopumilales archaeon | reverse complement strand
TTTATTTCAGTAACAAAAAATGGTGTTTGGGGAGATCCCACTAAAGCTTCTGCAAAAGATGGAAAAATCATTTTAGCTGAAATAATAGCAAATATTGTGAAAAAGAGTCAAACTTGCCTTACTGGAACAGGTTGAAGATTACACCAATGAAATTTTAATATATACCCTCCATAGAGTGTGTAATAAGTGAAATAGATGTCAGTAGATATGGCAGTAAAAGTACTTGATGAAAGCCTAAACAAGGTTGTTCTTATCAAGCTGAAAGGCGGTAAAGTGATAAGAGGTAATCTTCATGGTTTTGACCAACACATGAACCTGCTACTCGAATCTTCAGAAGAGATCCCTTCAGAAGGAGAGACAAAGAGTCTTGGAACCATAGTTGTCCGAGGAGACAACGTAGTTATCATATCTCCTCCACCAAAGTGAGTGCATTATGACTAAGGGTACTACCTCAATGGGAGGCTTCACACGAAAGCACGTCCATATTAGATGTAGAAGATGTGGAAAGAATTCTTATCATGTAAGACACAAAAGATGTGGAAGTTGTGGTTATCCAGAGGCTAAGATAAGAAAATACAACTGGATCAAATGGTATACGTAAATGGAAGAAATAGCGCTAATTTTTAGTTCTGTCGCCGGTGCCTGCACTGCAGTAGCCCTTGACAAGGTTCCAAAAATAAAACGCACTAAACAAACTCCTACTATTAATTCTGTCATTACAAATCAATTACATTCACTTAGAATGGAAAAAGAAATATTATCAAAAACAATTGCAAGACTTCATCAACAAGAATCACAAGTCTCAATGATTCAGAAAGACAAACTCTTACTTCGTTATCAACATCAGCTTGGAACTGTTATTTCCA
The DNA here is from genome assembly GCA_007280465.1 of Nitrosopumilales archaeon. GTDB lineage: Archaea > Thermoproteota > Nitrososphaeria > Nitrososphaerales > Nitrosopumilaceae > Nitrosotalea. The sequence goes on along the minus strand of QYPM01000048.1, from coordinate 6,464 downwards.
AGATTGAAAAACTCGAATTAGCAAGCAAGTATCCTGATCTTGGTCCAGTAGGTGATAGTTTGATATCATTAATGGATAACAGACTCTCACAATTAGATCAGAGACTGCACGAAATTTCTGCAAAGATTACAATTACTCAAACAAAACAAGTAGAAAGACCAATTGAAGTATTAGAGAAAATTCAAACTAAGAAGATTGAACCAAAAGTAGAAAGTCAAAGAGAAAATATTCAAGCCCAAAAACAAAAATTAGAGATTCAAAACGAAATAGAAACTCAAACAATGATATCAGAAATTCAAAGTGATAAAACACAGGAATGGTTACCTCCTATGGAGATTCCAGTTTATGAAAAGCATAGAATGGTTGAGCTTAGTACTTTAACAGAGATAACAAACCGGGTTCCACAATTCCCTGCAGAATTCATTAGACCCGTTACTCAGATTGAACTACAAATTCCAGAGAAATTGTCAGAGCCAAAAGTTATTCAAGAATCAGTTTTGATACCACAATCAAATATTCAGGAAATAAAAGAAGTAATTCTAGAACTGCCAAAACCTGAAGTTGTACAACAAGAATCAGAAAAGAGGATTCAGCTTCCAGTAGCAATCAAGATACCTGAAGAAGAGAAATTGGAAGATGATGACAAGGATCTAGATAAAATTAAAAGCGAAATAATGAAAGCATTATCAAAACTTGAGCAAGTAGAGGTGGAATAAGTGACAGCAGATGATGCCATAGAGGCATTGTCACACCAGGCCTTAAAAATGGTAAAAGCAAATTATGTTGTAGGACTGGGAAGTGGAAGAGCTGCAACAGCCATAGTGAAATTGTTATCAGCACATATTAAAAAAAATAAATTCCCAGTTAAAGCAATACCAACATCCCTCCAAATTAAAATGGAAGCTGAAAAGGGCGGAATCCCAATAATTGAAGCAGATCAAATTGATCATATCGATGTAGTTTTTGATGGTGCAGATCAAATTGATTCTAAAGGAAATATGATAAAAGGTGGGGGAGGAGCTCTCTTACGAGAAAAGATTTTGATAAGCATGGCAAAAATAGTTGTGATAATTGCTGATGAATCAAAGTTTGTAAAGAAACTAAAACGGAGTGTACCTGTAGAGGTTCATCCTTTTGCAAGAAACACTGCATCAATTAAAATTAGAAAATATGGTGGAAAACCACATATTAGATTATTAGAGCGTGGCTATCCCTTTGTAACTGAAAATGGAAATATCATATTAGATTGTGATTTTGGCGAAATATCAAATCCAAAGGAACTTGCTACAAAAATAATAGAGATTCCAGGTGTAATCGAAGTTGGAATATTTCCAAAGCCAGATATAATTTACAAAGCAAAAGAAAATGGCAAATACGAAGTTTTACGATAACACAGGTCTTGAAACAAATTTGCCATAGCCTGGTTTTTCAATCATTTTAAAATCTTCAGCTACAATGTTTCCTCTCACCATAGTCTTCACAGGCCATCCTTTTAGATTCCAGCCCTCATAAACGCTATAATCAGAGAATCCGTCAAGAGTTTGGGCAGAAACTTTGGCTTCCTTTTTTAGATCTACTAAAACAATGTCTGCATCAGAACCCTTTTGGATGATTCCTTTTTTAGGATACATGCCAAATATTCGTGCAGTATTCAAGCTGGTCATATTGGATAATTGTTGAAGATTAATTTTCCCTTTGTTAACCCCTTCACTTAATAGAATAGGCATCATCGTACCAATTCCTGGAAATCCAGCAAGAGCATCCCATATAGTTTCTCCACCAACTTTTAGTTTTAGACGGTTTGCTACATGATCAGTTCCTATAGAATCTATTCTGCTACTTTGTATTTCCCTCCAAACATATTCTATGTCTTGAGAAGAACGTATGGGCGGCATGACTTTGGCAAGATAACCTTGTTGAGATTCATGTGATAGTGTAAGATAATGTGGACATGTTTCAATGTGTATTTTTGTTCCATTTTTCTTTTCTTGCGAGATTGCATCAATAGCTGCTTTTGATCCAATATGTACAAAATAGATAGAACAGTTGTATTTTCTTGCAAATTCAGATGCAGTCTTGATTGACTTTACTTCAGATTCTACTGGTCTACTTTGCGACCATGCTGTCAATCCATCCATTTTTTTCTCTTTTGCAGTCTTGATTCCACAAGAACACATTTGATAATCTTCTGCATGAACAAGAACTGTACAATTTAGAGAGGATGCTTTAGCAATTATTTTTTCAATCATCTCCTTTGTAATCTCTACTCTTTCTTCTCTAAGAGATTTTTCACCAGGTTGCATGTCCATATAGACATGGCCTACTTCATCTCCAAGATTCATGTATATCTTAAACGAGTTGATACCTTTGCTTTTACAAAATTCCATTTCATCAATCTGATTCTTATGAAGTATAGACGCATGAATAGAATAATCAACATAATGAGCTTTTGAACTCGCTAAAAGATGAGATTCTAGATTCCTCTTGTATGAACCGCTTAATCGGAGCATTCTCATCATAGTAGTTACTCCACCTATTGCGGCAACTTTTGATTCAGTTATTGCCGCTTCATCAATTGGGGAGTAGACTCCATAATGTACATGAGGATCAATTGCTCCTGGAAGTGAAACAAGACCATCTCCTTTTATTTTAACATCACATTGTGGAATATCATTTGTCAGAGCAACAATTTTCCCTTCATCGATTACAATGTTTTTGTCAATCATTCCGTTTTGAAGAATAACGTGTGATCCTGTAATTACTGCATCAACAGTCATCGAGAATTTTGCTTGAAAACCTAGTATTATTCTTTGAGTAAATGAATAAAAGCAGATACTAATCTTGATAACAAAAGGGCCGGTAGTCTAGGGGTAGTGATGCCGCGTTCGCAACGCGGATGTCGGGGGTTCAAATCCCCCTCGGTCCACCAAACAAAAAACAATATACATCTATTCCAATTAGTGCATTTGATGAAGGTATTCAACGGTAAGACTGCAGCAGATGATTATATGTCAAGTCACACATTGACTTTTTCAACACCTGAGCTTACATTAACCAGATTTGCATTTTGGTTAGGTGATATGGTTCCTGATCCAAAAAATCCAGGGCAACAAATTCCTAGACTTATGAATTTTGTAGAAGAGAAAGATTTTGCTCCAACTCCTTTAGTAGATGATGACAAGTTCGTACCAACCGGAGCTATGAAATCCATGGGTGATCTTTACGGCAGTGTAAATACTCAGACTGATTCAGATTCAAAATTTTGTTCGGAGTGTGGCTCAAAATTATCATTGATTGCAAAATTCTGTACCGAATGCGGTGCAAATCAAGATTAGTTCCAACAGTAAAAATTTTCTTTTATACTAAATTTTATTTCCACATTTGGGACAAAATTTTGCATTAGCTTTTACAGCAGACCCACAGGAATTGCATGTAGGACCGCCTAGTGAACTTTGTTTTGGCATGAGTGCAGGATCTGGTGGTGGTAGAACACCAGGTGTTGAGAAAGCTGCAGCAGCTGAGATAATAGATGGAGGTTGACCAAGTCCTGATAAAGTAGATGCTGTTACTTGTTGTCCCATATCTGGAGTCATTGGACTTACCATAGTTGAACCAGAAGTACGACCTCTTGATATTTTATCAAGTGATTTCTTTAGCTCAAAGATTACTTTGACAGATAGAAATTCTAATGATGAATATGATACAACATAATCACCTAGTTTCTCAAAAAATTCTTTGTCTGTCAGCTTTCCTTGTTTGTACATTGTATTAGCATCAAGAAATGATTCATAGTATCCTTGGGTATCGTTTAGTAGATTTTGTAGTTTATCAAATAGAAGGTTTAGAGTATCAATATCTCCAAATGACATGTGGACTGTTTCCCTGACCGGTATTAATTATTTTAGATTGAAAAAAGAAGATGAGATTTAGATTTTTGATAGAGCACTGTCTATCATATTTTTATAGGATCCCTTTGATGCAGCACCTACCTGTTGTGCTACAATCTGACCTTTACTGAATAATGCAAGGGTCGGTATACTAAAGACATTATACTTTGATGCAAGCTCGTTGTTTTCATCAACGTTAACCTTCACAAAGTTGATCTTTCCTGCATATTCACTTGCTAGCTCCTCTATTACAGGACTTACCATCCTGCATGGGCCACACCATTCAGCCCAAAAATCTACAAACACAGGAATTGAAGAAGCCATTACTTCTTTTTCCCAGTTCTTAGAATCTACTGGTTTTGCTTTATCCATACACTATAAAATTCTGAATCCCTAAATATATTGAACGGTTTCTTACCAGCGACTTCTTAGACCATAGTATTTCTTATCATCAGTTCTTCTACGATCGCCTCTCCTATCATCTCGTCTATCATCGCTTCTACCATAGCCACCGCCGCCAGATCTACCATAGCCTCCACCAGATCTTCCGTAACCACCACCGCCACCTGATCTACCGTAACCTCTTCTATGACTTACTTCTCTCTTTAATGGATCGGGGATATTTACTACAATTCCTAGTTCTTTGTTTAGATCTATCATCTGAACCTTAGTTTGACGTGATATTGCCTTGAAATCACCAATCGAAGAATAAGATACCAAAGTTATGGCCCTACCTTTTTCTCCTGCTCTTGCGGTTCTTCCAATCCTATGGAAATATACCAAATCTTGGTTTGGAACATCGTAGTTTATCACTAGTGCAACTTTTGGAACATCTATACCTCTAGCTGCTACGTCAGTAGCCACCAAAATGTCTGCTTTTCCTTTTTTGAACATGTACATTGCTTTATCTCTTCTAAATTGAGACATGTCTCCTTGAATTGATACAACGTTGAATCTTCCTTGTTCTAGTTCATGAGCGACTCTTCTTGTTCTATCTTTTGTAGAACAGAAAACAATTGCTTGACCAGCACCATTTTCTTTAATGAATTTAAACAAGTAATCTGTTTTTTCCCTATCTTTTATTACAAGGAATGCCTGTTCTATCCCCTCGCCACTTAGATCATCTGAATCGATGAATATTTTTTGTGGATGTTTCATATACTTTTCTGCCAACATCAATATTGCAGCTGGCATCGTAGCTGAGAATAGGGCATTTACATGATCTTCTGGAACCAAATCCAAGATGAATTTAATATCATCAATAAATCCCATGTCAAGCATCGTATCTGCTTCATCAAGTATAACCCACTTTACTTTCTGTAATTTTATTGATCCACGTTTGATATGATCAATAAGACGTCCTGGTGTAGCAACTACAATTTCTACTCCCCTATGAAGTTCGTCTAGTTGTATATTCATGCTTTGACCGCCATAGATGGTCACACTTCTAATTCCAATATGCCTTGAAAATTTTACAATTTCAGCTGATATCTGTACAGCAAGTTCTCTTGTTGGAGCTATGATGAGTGCTTGTATTCCACCTTTAGGAATAACATTCTGAATTATAGGCAAAGAGAATGCAGCTGTTTTTCCTGTTCCTGTATGTGCTTGACCTATAACATCCTGACCTGAAAGAAGTACTGGAATTGCACCTACTTGAATAGGAAATGGCTCTTTGAAACCCATTTCATTAAGTGCAGTAAGTATTGTATCCTTTAGTCCTAGTTCTTCAAATTTTGTCAAATTTATTCATCATCTTTTTATTGAAACGACAGAGAGAAGTTTGATTACCTATTTCCGTCTATTTTTGTTTAATATTGCCTTCTGGCTCTAATAACTCTTTCCAAATTATTGTAAAAAATTAGATTATTTTTATAAATTGTACAATCTCTTGCTCAGATACGTAGTATAGATTTGACCCATCAAAATGATATACATAATTATCTGACATTTAGTAGATTAAAGCATGAGTAGCGAACTTCGCTTAAAAAAATTAAGAGGATCTGGAGGTTTTATTATGGCAACAGTAAATGATGATCAACAAAGAAAAGGTAACCTTGGAGGGCCAGATTTGTTTCTTGCCCCCATTGGTCGTCTAGATTCAGAAAAAATTTCGAAGTATTATTGCAATACCTGTGAGAAAGAACATGAAGGAAGTCCAAAGATAGAATTTGAAAATCCCAACGAGGCAGTAGCAGAAAATCTTGTTCTGTTAGAAAAAGGACAATACATCTGTACTACTTGTGGATCTATTCTTGCAGAGTATAGAAATTTTAGTAAACCTGATGAAGCTGCTTCAGTTGGAGTTGCAATACCTGTTACAAACACCAACATTGTAACACCGCCTCCTGCTCAAAACTTTGAATCACAAAATCAGCCTAAAACTTCTAGTGTAAAGACATTTAGCTCAATTACAGGTCTAGGGGTGTATGATACTGAAGCAAGAAGGATTGGAGTAGTCAAAGAGATGGGCATCCAACCAGATCAATCAAGCATAGTTCTAGTTGTAACGAAAAACGACGGAACAGATGTTACAATAAAGTGGGATGAAATAAGAAAGATTGGTGAAATTGTATT
>QYPM01000057.1 GCA_007280465.1 Nitrosopumilales archaeon | reverse complement strand
TTGATTTACTTTACTTGAAAGTAGTGTTCCATTTTCATCTTGTACAACAAGATTTTCAATACTGTTACCATAGAGATTTAGAATGGAATCAGGAGATTGTGAATCTACATCAGTTTGATAAAAGACATGAGTAGTTCCATCCGCATAGATTGTAAAATCAAGAACTTTGGGGCTGCCTACAGCATACTGGACAAAGGAACAGAGAGTAAGTAAAACAAAACATGCCGCTATAATTGGCGCTCTAACCATTGTTGTGAGAATACAATTGATCCTTACAAAAAGCATTCCTTCCGGTAATACTTCTTGTACCACAATCATCTGATTTTCCTGAGGCATTTGCTTAATACCTGAGGTTTAGTCCCTGCATCACGCCTTGGAATCTTTGGAATTCTTGGAAGAATCTTATTCCCTTCTCTGTAACTCTAAACAGTCTGTTTCTTTCGGCTTTCATTGACTCTACCAATCCAGCATCTATCAATTTCTGGCATTTCTCAAGAACTGCATAATGCGATAGATTTGCTCTTCTAGAGATGGCTGAGACAATCACTCCTTGTGTTCCTCCATCCATAGTTACACCAAGAATATCGGCTATGATGCCCATTTCTGATCTGTATTGTTGTTTTGACATGGACATACTATAGTATCGATGTTTTATCAGGGACAGCATGAAATTCTAAAGCGGAACACACAGCGGAACGGCTATTTCAGACTTGGAAACAGTCAATTTTACAGTTATTGGGAAGCGGAGGAAAATAATCAAGTGTAGATTTTACATGGTAAAAAAATAATTCATTCTTTAATTTTTTATAATTTTGTAGTTTTCTTTTTGATTGATTCTACAATCTCCAGTTTTCGTTTTATATCCATATTTGGCTCCATTGTTACATAGACAGTCTTACGTTTAGGATAGATAACAATTTGAGTAATCTTTTGACGTTCAATATGTACATAATTTACGGGTCCAAGACTCTTGTCGAATTGTTGTCTGATTTTTCTCCTCATGGCAACCTGTTTACAAAAGTGTTCTTCTTCCTTTTGTGATTTTAGCGAAGTCTTACCTTCCTTCATTATGGCCTCAGATATGTTTCCTTTCAGGTCTATAATTGCTGCAAATCTCATCATTGGATCTAATCCTATGATGTCTTCAACAATTGGGAGAAGGTCGACTTTATTATTTTTCAAGTGACTCGAACCAAAGATTCTATTCTCTAAATATATCTTAATCCAATGATTTTACGCGTTTTTGATTTAAAATAAACACAAAATCTAGCCAAAAAGATTAGTTTTTTATTTATTAACTTTTTATATATTAAAAATAACATATCCCATAAGCGATATGTTTGACAAGTTTCGAAAGAAAAAAGATGAGTTTGAATCCATTTCTTCAGGAACAAAAGATAATGTGACTGATTCATCAGGTAAGACTTTTCAATATGAACCAAAGCAAGAGAGCGCAAAAACATCAGAAGTCATAGAAGAATCACGTTTTCGCCCTTCAGAACAAGTAAAAATACCGGAACCTATTCAACAAACTCGTATGAGCACATCAGGCGAGGATATAGGAATTAAGGCATTAATGGATAAGAGAACCAAGTTAGAAGAAGCAATTGACTATGTTGGTCTAATGATCAAGGACCTCAAGGACAAGCGAACTAACCTAGAAAAAAGCATCGAAGACGAATCAGTAGATATCAAAAATCTAAAGGAGAAACTAGTTAAAGTAGGTCAATACATAGAGGAGGAAAAACAAGGTATTAGGACATTGCAACAAAAAAGAGGCGAGGTTGAAAAAGAAGCAGATGATGTTGCAATTATGATTACTAACCTGCGAGAAAGGCTAATCAGTATTGATCAGGTTGTAAATGAGGAAGGTAACAAGATTGCAAAATTCAAAGAGACCAGACCAAAGACAGAGTCTTCTCTAACTTAGAATGTAAAACTCTCTTTTACTAGAGTATCTAGATTTTCCTTTATTTCATCATCAGACGATAATGAACCTAGATCTCTTACTAGTACTTCAGTTGCAAGACATTGATTCTTAGAATATTGATAGTAACAATCCAGTTTTTCTTCATATGTTCTTGCGTTATAGTATGTAGTCCAGAAATTTTCTGTAGAATGTTGAACGTACAAAAGGAATTTTTGAATTAATGATTCAATCTTTGGAGAAGGATTGTCTTTTACCAATCCAATTAGAATCTGTTCTAACTTACTGTCTAGATTTGATTCGTAAATAAGTTGATACACATCCCCGCTCTTTTCCATGGCTAAATTACATCATCGCATCATAAAAGCTTTCATATAGGAATTTCAAAATATTTTAAAAATTGTATTATAATTTTTGCTTATTCAGATAAATTCAAAGTTTTAGTATCAAATTATACGTAAACCTTAAATATTTTATTCACGTATAGTTATTCCCTATTAACGGGATCCTCCCTAGATAGGAATCATGCAGGCAATGTGTGATGTTGCAAGGTCAAATCCTTCAACACAAGCATCCCGAGGTACCCCCGAAGGAAAATGATGACAAAGGTCATCATTGCTTTGAGTGTATCACACTCACCATGTGTGGTCTCCACACTCTTGCATGATAAGATTTTCTCACCTGTAACAAAGATAGACAAAACTATGGAGATTTTTCAAATGCATTATACAATAACAGCCAATCTCTGATTATCTAGAAAGATGCAACCTAAAACGAAACAATGGATATGGTATTTGTTACCAGCTCAGATTACCGCTCAAGGATTAAGCACGGTAATTCCACTATATGTGATCTTTCTAGGAGGAAATATAGGTGAAGTCGCAATCATATCAGCTCTAGAGAATGGGGCAATAGCTATTGGTTCATTAGCTTGGGGGAAAATAATCGACAGATTTCATACTAAAAAACTAATACTTGTTATTTCTTCTTTTTTTGTTCTGCTCTGTAGTTTGGGAATGTATCTTACCAATTCAATTTATGTTCTTTATGGATTAGCAACAATCCTTGGATTTTTTTTGGTAGCAAGAGGTCCAGTTACCCAACTTCTTGTCATGGAATCCGTACAAAAAAATCTCTGGAGTTGGTTATTTGCACGGACATCAATAATCAGTAGTATTGGAATGTTGGTAGCTATGGCTATTGGAACAGTGGGAAGTTTTTATTTTGATTTAAGACCATATTTTTTAATATGTGCTATATCTAGTGGAGTAACTATAGTTTTGAGCACAGCCGTAAAAGATCAGGGAGTTAATCTTGAGAGAAGCAGTATTGCACATTCATTACATGGTCTTCATTATTCAATGAGTAATTACCACTTTGTCTTTCCAAAAGTCTTGGAGGCATATGATTTTAGGCACATAATTACAATATTCAAAGGAAGGATAAGTCATGAGATTGGTATATTTTATCTAGCTTCATTTTTTTTCTATTTTGGAAGCAACATTTACTTTACTGCCTGGACACCATTTTTGAAAAATCAGAGCTTTTCAAACTCGGATGTTTTTCTAAATTATATGATTCAAACGGCAACCATGCTATTGGTCTTTTTTATAGCTCCAAAAATAATAGCAAAGTTTGGAGAAGAAAAATCAACACTATTAGCATACATACCAAGAATTTTGGCTGTAATTATCCCAGCTATTTCATCACTTTTCATGATAGGAACCTTGGGTTTTCCAGTGACAATAGCATCAGCTTGTCTAATGGTAATCGGATTCTCAATTTTTAGTACGTCTAGTTCAGTGATATTTTTTAAAAGCATTCCACAGGGATTTGAAGGAAAATATCTTGGGGTAAATAGTGCTGTTACTGGGATAGGAATATTCATTGGTTCACTTGTAACAGGCGAGCTAACAAAATTCCTAGGTTATGCGACTATGTTTCTATCCGCCTCAGTTATACTAGTAGTGTCACTAGTCTTATTCCAGGTATATTTCCGCTACAAACTATCTCATAAGATAGTCTAGACGTAACGGGTTGAGGAGGAAGATTGACCAACAGGAGTGGATGGCAATCTGTCATTGATTGCTGCTTCTGCAACTGCTGAAGCTTCTTGAAGAATCTTCTCTGATTCTTCGCTTGTAGCCTCGGAGTCAATTCCAAAGTCTCCACTGTGGAATGTATCGGTCATAAGACCACCTAACATTTCAGTCATTCCAGTTAGCTCACGGTCAGCTTCTGGCATGAATCTAATAAGTGAGGATCTTAGGTTCTTCATCAAGCCTATTGTTGGCATGATGGTTACCACAGTGTCTCCTAGGTCATGGAATGTACTGAGTCTAAGCTCAATCTGTTCTAGAGCGATTCTAGCATTTCCTAAAAGCTTTGTTACTTTTCTAACTTCAGATAATTCTTTTGATAAAACCTTACTTGTAGCTATATCATGATTCTGTGTTGCAACTACAATTCTCTTGAATAATTTTTCATCTCTTTGTTTTAGCTTTGTAATCATTCCATCAAGTTTTCCAATTTGAGTCTGGAGCCTTTTGATACCATTCTCTAATCTTGGCTTTAAAGCACCTTTTGGCTTTATTACATCATTAAATTTTTCACCAATGCTTGATGTTTGTGGCTTTTGCCAGTTGTTTGCAAATGTTGTCATGGTTACCAGTAAACTAATTGGCTTTTAATTTCAGGTGTGAAATACGGTTAACATGATGCTAAATTTAGCTGACAAAACATCCCCTTCAATTTAGCCTATGCTTTATTCCTATTTTCAATAAAAAACTAAAAATTCGTGGATAACCTCGATTGGATATATCCTACGCCTATCCCCGCACAGAGTTTTATTGCATTATCTGAATTGCAGTATTTCTCTGTGGATGGATTTTCTTTAGGTGAATTGTCAGAGCCTGGTTCGACTGCTGAAACTCACAACAAAGTGGACATTGTTCCATTTTATTTAATGCGGGTTCTTCAAAGAAAATGTATTTAAGGTTTTGCATCAGACCTCTAAAATAATTTAAAAATTTATTTTTAAAAAATAATTTAGTAATTTTTTTCTAATAATTTAAAATGATATTAGAGAAGACTCGATTTAAAAAAAATCAGAGTAATCATAATTCAAAAAGTGGATTATTTCAAAAAAATGAAATGGATAAATATTATAATTTCTATAAATTAATCGTATAAATATTATGATTTCTATAAAATTCTAATTAAATTTTAATAAATTATACAATTCGTACTAATAGTTAAACCTTTTTATCTATGTTAACCGAAATTCTTATAAGATATAATATGGCGCGTGAATCTTTTGGTGGCGGTGGACGTTGTCCTCGTTGTGGAAAAGGTCCAATGGTAACTGATAATACTACAGGAGAAATGTTTTGTGGAGGTTGCGGTTTTGTACTTACTGAACGTGTAGAAGAATCTGGTCCAGAATGGAGATCATTTTCTAAAGAAGAACATGAGGACAGAAGTAGAACTGGAACTCCAACTTCACTTGCAATGCATGATATGGGACTAGCAACAATAATTGGTCCTGCTGATAAAGATGCATCTGGAAAACCACTCTCTGCATCCATGAAAAGTACAATTGAAAGATTGAGAACTTGGGATAGCAGAAGTCAAGTTCATGAACCAGTAGATAGAAACTTTAGACAGGCTTTCAGTGAGCTTGATAGATTAAAAGACAAACTTGCGTTATCTGATGCGGTAATTGAAAAAACTGCTTATATTTACAGAAAAGCACTTGACAAAGGCCTTGTTAGAGGCAGATCAATTCCAGGACTTGTAGCTGCTGCATTGTATGCAGCATGTAGGGATACTGAAACTCCAAGAACACTTACTGATGTTGCAAATGGAATTAACATAAAACGAAAAGATGTTGCAAGATGTTACAGACTTTTGTTACGAGAACTTGATTTGAAAATGCCAGTTGTTGATCCAATAAAATGTGTTGCAAGAATTGCAAGTAAAGCTGGCTTGAGTGAGAAAACAAAAAGAAGGGCTCTACAGATTCTAAAAGATGCTGCAGAAATGGAGATTTCTGCTGGAAAGGATCCAATGGGACTTGCAGCTGCTGCATTGTATCTATCATGTGTCATGAATGGAGAAAATAAAACACAGAAAGATGTTGCACAAGCTGCTGGGGTAACTGAAGTAACAATCAGAAATAGATACAAGGGATTGAAAGAATCTCTTAAGCTCTAAAATTTTTATAAATTATTTTCAATCTTTTGAATTAAAAATTATTTAATTTTTTTAAAATTAATTTTTACTATACAGTATTTTGAAAATTTAGTGGCGTGGCCCTTGTTCGTAGACAAGTAGAGATTACCTCTTTTATTCGCACCCAAGTGCGGATTCTATTATTTCAGTCTACGGAGCCACGCTCGTTTAAGCAGTAGATTTTACATCTTTCTGCATTA
>QYPM01000044.1 GCA_007280465.1 Nitrosopumilales archaeon | reverse complement strand
TGAAGATGACATATTTTCATCAGGCATATCATATCTTGTACAGTTTCCAAATAAACCAAAAAGAGAATCCACATCAATTAGTGGTGGAGAAAAGACACTTGCCGCAATTACATTTTTGCTAGCACTTCAAAAACTAAAACCGTCCCCCTTCTATCTTTTAGATGAAGTTGATGCACATCTTGACGCATTAAACACCGAACGACTTGCTACCATACTTGAAGAGAGATCAAAAGGAAGTCAGATGATCATGGTTTCGCTTAAGGATGCCGTGGTAAAAAAGGCGACTCTCATTTACGGTGTATTTCCAAGAAATGGTGTATCTCATGTGGTATCACATAGAATTTCTAATCTATCTGAAGTACAAACTAGTTTATCTTAACAAAGCACGCAGCTTGCCGACCCTCTGAAATTTCTTCAAGTTCTGGTTCTTGCTTGCATTTTTCTATGGCATAAGGACATCGAGCTCTGAATCTACAGCCTTGATACGCATCTATATCTAAAGGATCATTGATGCGAATTTTTCTATCTCTCTTAAGATTCTCTGGATCTGGATATGAAATTGAATCTATGAGTGCCTGAGTATATGGATGACGCGGACCTGATAAAATTTCATTTATTGGACCAATCTCCACAATCTTTCCAAGATATAAAATTGCGATTCTATTGCCGATGTAATTTGCAGTAGCTAAATCATGTGTTATATACAGAAACGAAATCTTCATTCTTTCTTGTAATTCTTTCATAAGTTCTAGAACTCCGATTCTTACTGATACATCAAGCATTGAAACTGGTTCATCAGCAATGACAACTTTTGGTTTTGTTACAATTGCACGAGCTATTGCAACTCTTTGCCTTTGTCCTCCTGATAACATGTGCGGATACTTTGATGCAATCTCTTCAACTGGTTCTAGATTTACCTGACTTAATGCTTGCAAAGCTAACTGTTCTCTTTCTTTTTTATTTCCAATGGAATGAATTTCAAGCGGTTCTCTAACTATGTCTAAAACTGTCATTCTAGGATTGATGGATGCATACGGGTCTTGGTGAACCATCTGGCAGCCAAGTCTTATTTTTTTTAGACTGTCTTGCTGATTTGTAATTTCATGCCCTTCAAAGTTAATGATTCCTGAATCTGGCTCTAAAGCTCGTAAAATCATACGGGCAATTGTAGTCTTGCCAGAGCCTGATTCTCCTGCCAATACAAGTGTCTCACCACTTTTTATTGAAAATGATATTCCGTCGGCGACTCTAATGGTATCTTTGCTTACTCCTGACAGTCCTTTTTTTGTAAAGTATTTTTTTAAATTCTTGACTGAAAGGATCTCTTCCATTGCTATTTGTTATGATCGCAAATATATCAAGCGATCAGTAGGCGGAAAACTGTTCATCGCAAAGTTTTAAAAGGCTCAATATATGAGAGATTTCGTGAACTTCAAATTATTGGCAGTTGTTATGATAACAGGATTTCTATTTAGTACAGGCTCATCTTGGGGTGTTCAACCAATTCTAGCTACTCCCTTTGATAATGTCTCACACGGTTATCTGGGAACCTATACACATGATACTACTACTATTGCCGAAAAACAACAAATGGCAGAACAAAAGGCTCTTGCAAAATACATGAGCTACTACCAGTTTGCTAACTTGGATCAATCCAAGAGAAACTGGAGTGGACTGACTAGTACTGCAACAGATGAAACAAGCAGAGGTAGAAACATTGATGCACAAGCACAAGTTTCAATGCAAAATGCAGTAGCACAATTTGATGTTATTCATGTTAGACAATTAGCAAACCTTAGAGCAGATGACTACAAGGGAATTTCAAGCACCCCAACTGATGAACAAGGCAGAATTAGAACTGATATGATTGCCAGTGCAACTGCATCCTCAATGGTATCAGCAGATGATATTATGAATCAATTAGTCAAGATTCAGGAAAAGTATTCTAATTTTGCACCAAGTACTCCAACTGATACTGTTGCAACTTATGACAGACAAACCATGATTACACAAAATCAAGCTACTGCTGAATCTGAAGCAGCATCATTAGTTAGTGAACTTGCAAAGAGGTATGGCGTATTCCTTGATCTTACTCCGTATGTAGGAACAAACATTCCATATGTATACAAGCCTGGCTCAATTACAAATGAGATGACTCATGGTGGTCGCAATTTGACTCCACTACAAGCCCAATCGCTTGAGAAGGCCATATTCATCTTCAATGAAATTCACAATCTAAATATCCGTTCCTTGGCATCAAGCTACTATGGTTTGACTAGCACACCAACTGATACCAATGGCAGAGATAGAAATGCAATGCTTGCTGAAGCACAAGAAAGATCTACGGCAAATGCGTTAAGAGTGTACAACTCTTATTATGGAAACAGTCTAAGATAGAACTGGATTCTATTTTTAAAAAATATTTTATTAATTAATTATTCATGTAACCAACATGTGACAAAACCTGACGCAGTCTTGATTCTGGGAGGTTCCACCTTGCATTTTTCCATTGCCTTTGAGCATCTGTCATAAAACCTGCAACCGCTTGGTAGATTTATCAAACTAGGTGGATTGCCCTTTAGAGGAATAATTTTTTCTGTATTGCCTAGTTTGGGAATTGAATTCAATAGTGCTATAGTATAGGGATGCTTTGGATTGTTGTAAACATCTGATAGTAAACCAAACTCTACAATCTGACCTGCATACATGATTCCTATTTTCTCTGCAATCTCAGAAATTATGCCTAAATCGTGAGAGATTAACATGATTCCAAGTCCACTTTTTTTGAGATTTTTCAACAGTACCATTATCTGAGCTTGAACTAATACATCCAGTGCGGTGGTGGGCTCATCCGCAATCACCATCCTTGGTTTTAAAATTAGAGCCATTGCAATTACAACTCGTTGCTTCATACCTCCACTAATTTCATGTGGATACTTGTCTAAAATGGAATGCGATAATCCCACTGAAGATATTGCAGTCTCTATGGCTTGTTTTAAATCACCTTGAAAATCATGTTTTTTTAGAATTTCCTTAAATTGTTTTTTAATAGTAAAGACAGGATCTAGAGAATTCATTGCTCCCTGAAAGACCATGGCTATCTGCTTCCATCGGATATTTTTTGTAAACTCGGAAACTGGGATGGTCAATATTGATTTGTTATCAAAAATAATCTCGCCTGACACGCTTGCGTTTTCCTGAAGTGTCTTCATTATTGCAAGACCCAGAGTGCTCTTGCCACACCCACTTTCTCCTGCTATGCCAATGGACTCGTTTTCTTGCAATGAAAATGATACGTGATCTACCGCGTGTACCTTTTTTCCTTGGCTTTGGTATTGAACATCAAGATCATTTACAGATAGAAATGTCATGAATGAACTATGGGCGAGTGGTACATTTGAGTTTTGTATGTTTCTCTGATTTCGCATAGTTTATCTTCCAGTCCTGCACGCAAAAAATCGATTTCCATGAGGACGCCAATCTGTAATTTTGATGCAATGAATGGTATACTATGCCCTCAATGTGAGTCAAAATTAGATCAAGGCGTACTTACAAAAGCCGATGTAGATGCCTCTATGAAACTAGTAAAACTTTCTCAAAAAATTCCACAAATAGAAAAATTTACCTTAAATTCATGTCGTGAATCAAACGGAGATTTTGTGATATATCTTGGGAGCCAGGATATTATGACAATTAGGCAAAGTCGAGAACTATACAGAATACTTCAAGGCGAATTTTCAGGAAAAATTTGGCTTGTACACCAAGACTCTGATGATAAGAAATTCATTGAAGATGTATTCTTTCCAATCAAAATACTTGCAATAAATCACGTTTGGGCCTTGGGCGGTCTTAGAAAAACCAAAGTCATAGTATCTGGAAAAAAGACTGCGAAATTTCCAATAGATGTAAACAAGGTTATTGCAATTGTACACGATCTTCGAAAGATAGAACTAGTAGTGGAATTTGAGAGAAAGTAGGATAGGTATTCATGGATATTACAAAAACTCACAACATCGGCGCACTTGAACCTTCTATGAAGGGACAAAAAGTAATAGTTGCAGGTTGGGTGGAAGATTTACGTGAATTGGGAAAACTCACATTTCTTACTCTGAGGGATATCACTGGTGTTTCACAGATTGTAGTTGCAGGTCCAGAAAATCTACAACAAGTCAAAGATCTTAGCAGACAAAGTGTGGTAAGAATTACCGGTGCAGTTCAAGAATCCAAAGCACGAGATTTTGCATATGAGATAAAGGCTGAGAAAATTGAAATTTTATCAAGAGCCATCCATCCGTTGCCAATAGACCCACTTGGCAGACTAGAAAGTGGGCTTGATAATAGATTAAATGCACGAGCTCTTGATCTGCGCAATCAAAAAACTGCATCCATCTTTAAGATACGTCATCATGTTCTTCTTTGCATACGAAAGACACTTGCCGAACTTGGTTTTCTTGAAGTAAACACTCCAAAAATTATAGGAAGTGCAAGTGAAGGTGGGGCTAATTTATTTTCATTAAAATATTTTGACAAGCAAGCATACCTTGCACAGAGTCCACAACTTTACAAAGAACAACTAACACTTGGTCTTGAGCGAATATTTGAGATATCATCTTTTTATCGAGCTGAAAATTCTCATACTGTAAGACACCTGACAGAATTTACAAGTGTCGACATTGAATCTGCATTTATGGATTATACTGATGTTATGGAGATTTTAGAAAAATTAGTTGTATCTGTTTTTGAATACGTAGAAAAAAACTGTACTGAAGAACAAAAGAGTTTGGGAATTGAAATCAAAAAACCAAAAACGCCTTTTGATAGGGTTACATACAAACAGGCAATTGAAGAACTTGGAAAACAAGGGCTTGCTCTTGCCTTTGGAGATGATCTACTTGACTCTCATCTAAGAAAACTCGGTGAGATTCACCCAGGATTTTACTTTTTGACTGATTGGCCACTTAAACTAAAGCCGTTTTACATACATGAAAAAGAAGATGACCCTGATACTTCAAAATCATTTGACCTGCAATTTGGATATCTTGAATTGTCATCTGGAGGTAGGAGACTACATGACCCTATTAAGATAAAATCAAGACTGGTAGAACAAGGGCTAGACCCAGTGCAATTTGAAGATCATCTGAGAGCATTTGATTGGGGAATGCCTCCTCATTCTGGTTGGGGATTAGGTCTTGATAGACTGATGGCTGTTTTAACGCAGATTGACAACGTTAGAGAGGTTGTACTATACCCGCGTGACCCCGAAAGACTATTTCCATAAAAAGATAAATTTTGATCACATCCAGATGAATCGTGCGGCAATGTGATTTTTGCGGTTCTGACTTTGGAGATAGGACATGCTACTTTTGTGAAAAACACTGTTGCACTTCATGCATGACTGATGATAGAACTAGATGCAAGCGCTGTTACATTACAAAAAGAAAACTTGGATGGCGTATTTTTAAGAAAAATAAAGTGCTGTTAGGATTTATTGCATTTGTCTGGGCGTATACCGTATTTCCGATCCCTCTTATCAAAGGAATTGATCCTGCATTTTATTGGATTTCGCTAGGAGTTGCAATAATGATCATGATTCCAATTGGTCTTGCGATGTTTTTTTGGTCAAGAGAGCCACCTGTATCTGACCTCAAGTGATA